>NZ_JYHN01000091.1:0-1327 GCF_000954015.1 Clostridium sp. FS41 | reverse complement strand
CAAGGCTGGCGTTGGACTGCATCCTGGAAGGCCAGAAGCGGTAAACACAGATTTAGAGGAGGAAGGAAATGGGAAAATATCTGGAAAAAGAAAAAGCGATCGACACATTAACAAGACTGTATGAGCACATAAAAAGAGAAGAACATGACCAGGAAGCGGCTAATGGAGTTTGGCGTGCAATCGAGGCTATTGCAGCCTTGGGCGATGCGTGGATTCCCGTAACGGAGCGGATGCCAGAAGGTCGCGAGGATGTCCTGGTATATACGGGTAATGGATGGATTTTGGTAGCTTGGTATGGTACTAATGGACAAAATTGGCACATAACTCCAACGGGGATTACTCATGATGATATCATTGCCTGGATGCCATTACCGGAACCATACAAGGAGGCAGAGGAATGATAGATAGACAGGAAGCAATAGCAATATTGCAGGGACACATTAATACATACCACCACCAAATTACGGATGGTGGATGGGAACAGATGGTGCGTATGGGAATTGCCAGAAACACGATACAAGACAAGTTGGCATTCCGGGCAGACGCAGAAAAGCAGATACAGGCATATAAGATGGCAATCAAAGCACTGGAGAGCGGGGAGGCAGAGGAGTTTGCGAACCGGTGCTATCTGAATGGGACATGCTCATTTCAGTCGCCAATTTGTTAACCAAAATCGTAGCTTATAATACAGCAGCGCATACCGGGACCTGATCCGCAGGACCGAGACTGCGTAAAGATAGCTGGCATGGCTCTGGTGTATGCACAACCAGTAAGACCAGCAGCGGATGTGCCTATGGAGAGATAATGGAGGACCATACAGCCAGGGGATCCGGTCTGGCGCACATCCACTATATCGTAGGAGGAGAAGCATGGGAAGAACATTGAAACGGGTGCCATTAAATTTTGATTGGCCCCTTAATACAATATGGTATGGATATTATTCCAGTTATTGCCATGACAGTGATTATAGCGCGGGAGGTTGCGATAACTGTAAACGGTTTGCGACCTTGAAGGGAATTGCTTTAACAAGTTATGGTTGCCCAGATTTTGAGCCGTTTCTAGGTCCACCAAAAGGAGAAGGTTTTCAACTTTGGGAAACTACAACGGAAGGTAGCCCGGTAAGCCCAGTTTTTGAAACACTGGACGAGCTTTGTGAATGGTGTGAAAGTAACTATACAGTTTTTGCTGATATGAAAGTCAGTAAAGAACAATGGAAAGAAATGCTGGATGCTGATTTTGTATATGCAAAAGTAGGAAATGCAGTATTCATCTAAATCGCTATTTCAGGGAATACCGAAGGAAGGACAAAATGAAAACAGAACTAACA
>NZ_JYHN01000090.1:0-112441 GCF_000954015.1 Clostridium sp. FS41 | reverse complement strand
ACATAATACATATTATGTCGTATTTTTTATCACCTTTTGGCCCCGGCCCTTTCCACATAACGCTGCCCATACCATGTATTTTGTATGGTGTTGCATGGCATTGGGCAAGCATTACATGGTTCTACGCGGTTCTGCAGGGTTCTGCAGGGAGATCCCAAGAGGAGTCTGGATGGTTCCCTTAAAAAAATATTGCCTGCTCACGGTTTTGTGATATAATAAATTCATGGAAACCAGCTTATTGTTACAGATAATACGCTGTTTTTATGTATTTGTAAAACATAATATGTATTATGTCGTTTTATCCATCAAATGATCATTTTCATTTTCTTCATCACTGCTTCCTGTTCTTCCCCGGTAGAAACCGTATAAATGCGTGTGGTCTCAACATTGGAATGCCCCAGTATATCTGCCAGGTGTACCAGATCCTTATCGATCCCATAATAGGTGTAGGCAAACAAATGCCTTAAATTGTGGGGAAATACCTTCTGTCTGGGAATCCCTGCCTTGGTACAAAGCTTCTTCATCTCCGACCATATATTGCTTCTGTTCATCTGCATTCCTCCTGAGGTCACAAATACAGGGCCTGACGACAAATTCCGTTCCCTGCAATACTCCAAAAGCAGGCGGCGCAGCTCCTTTATGATAAAGATCGTCCGGCATTTTCCTTTATTGTATATTTCCACCCGGCCGGTATACAGTGACTCTACCGTGATAAAAGAAAGCTCGCTTACGCGTATTCCCGTATTTCCTATGGTCTCCATGATCATGGCCAGCCGTTTGTTCTCACTGCTCCAGGCCGCCTTGATCAGCCTTTTGTATTCCTCCTTTGTAAGTTTGCGGTCCTCGCTGCCCATCAGCTGTCTCTGTACCTTAAACAGACCCACTCTGCAATCGTCCCAGCCCTTAAAATGAAAAAAGCAGTTCAGCGCGGCCAGCATGGAATTGGCGCTGGTTATTTTATATGTCTCCTGCAAATGTCTCTTATAGCCTATTACCACTTCCTTTGTAACGCATTGGCTGGCGCCGGCATAGCCCATAAAGGCAGCGACATCCCTGCAGTACTTATCAATGGTCCTCACAGATCGCTCCCTGTCACGAAGATAATTTTTAAACTCCGTCAGGTCACTTCTTGCAATTACATTTCCCTCCATATAATTCCTCCTATTCATAATTTGTAATTACATATTTTATACTTATCTTGTCCAAAATTGAATAGATAACACCAAATCATCGCAAATTGGAGGCTGATATCTCAAACTGATACCTCAGGCCATTACCTCAGACCATTATCCTGAAAAAAACAAAAAGGCACTCCCCATACGGGAAGTACCTCCTCAGTCATCAAAATTTTTTTCAGTTTAAATCCACCCATGGATCTCTCGCAAAGCAGGGCCACACAGGCGGAATTTCTCATCTGTTCCGGACTATCTGGATGTAAAAGGATCCAGGATCCGTTCCTTCCGCTCTATCATCTCATCAATCCTGCTTATATACTGCTCCACTTCCTTCACGTTCTCACACCGTTCCCGCCTGTTCTCCGAGGGGAATACCACCTTTGTGGTGGTGCCGGCGCCGCAGGCAACAATGGTCTGCATCTCCTCCATGATAAGGATATTGTATATGCATGCCTTCCCGGGAAGGGAGTAGCCCACGTTCTCAAAATTGCCGGCCATGTTCTTCTGGCGGTAAAGGTAATACGGTTCCATACCCATCTCCCTGGCACAGGCGGCGCTTAGATCGATCATCTCAGGCGTGTTGCTGATCTTCAGGCCCTCATACTGTTCTTTGAACATGTGAAGACGGGCTGCCCGCTTAATGGCCAGGGAATGGACCGTCAGGGAGTCCGGAGCCAGCTTCCTGACTTCCTCCAGGGTGTAGCGCACATCATCCAGGTCCTCCTCAGGAAGGCCCATGATCAGATCCATATTAATATTGTCAAATCCCAGCTCCCTGGCCATGATGAACCGCTCTTTCACCATTTCCACGGAATGGCGGCGTCCGATCAGCTCCAGCGTCTTCTGGTTCATGGTCTGGGGATTGATGGAGATACGGGTAATGCCGTGATCCCGCAGTACCTTCAGCTTTTCCTCCGTAATACTGTCGGGGCGCCCTGCTTCCACTGTAAATTCCAGGGCATGTTCCTTATCAAACAGCTGCTCAAGTTTACATAATATTGCATCTATATCCTCTGCCGGAAGGGCTGTAGGGGTGCCTCCCCCAAAATAGATGGTATCCAGGGGCCTGCCCTGCATTTTCTTTGCCGTGTACTCCAGTTCCTTAAACAGGGCTTCCAGATAAAGACCAGTACGCCCTGTCCACTTGCTGATGGGGAATGAGGTGAAGGAACAGTACAGACAGGTGGTGGGACAGAAAGGGATTCCCACGTACAGACTGTACCCCCGATCGTAGTCAAGGGGTTCCAACAGCTTTTTTTCCCTGGCAGCGATCTCAATACTTAGGTCGATCTTCTCATCACTGGCCATATAAGTCTCCTTCATAAAGGAGCGGATATCCTGTTCCCTCCAGCCCTCCTCCAGCCTTGTAAGGGCGATCTTAGTGGGACGGATACCGGTCAGGGATCCCCAGGGAAGTTCTTTTTTCGTGCGCTCCACCAGCATCTGGTAAAACATCTTTTTCACCACATTTTTAGTGACCAGATGATCGGACAGGTCCGATGTCCCGGTACGGCTCATGACCGGTTTCCAGGTGATATCCCCGCTGCCGTCACTGCCAGCTTCCTTTTCTCCATCCTTTTCCCATATGATGACGGAGATCGTCCCATCCCCCAGCGCTGTCTCCACATAAAATTCCAGATCATCCTTTAATTCATGGGCATATAGTTCCCCCGGATAAAAGGACATCAGAAGTTCTCTGATGTCCTGTTCATATGCGTTATCCTGTATTAATAATCCAATCATATCAGTCCTGCTTTCGTTATCTGTAAAATGCAATGGGATTGTTCTTTTTCTCATACCCAATGGTGGTGGTGTCCCCATGCCCCGGATATGCCATGGTATCATCCGGCAGCGCAAAGACCTTATCCAGAAGGGAGGACACCATCTGGCTGCTGCTTCCTGTAGGCAGATCCGTCCGCCCATAGGATTCGCAAAACAGGGTGTCACCTGAAAACACCACTTCTTCCTCCGGCACATAATAGCACACAGAGCCAGTGGTATGGCCCGGAGTCTCGATCACCTTCCACCGGAAACCGATGAGTTCCAGCTCATCCCCATCCTTAAGGAGCACGTCTGCATGGAAACTGGTCTGCTTTCCCGCCCATCCCCCTGAAAGGTTCAGGCCGGAATCGGACAGCATTGCGTCCTCTGTCTCAGAGGCGTAAATCTTAATATGAAATGAACGGCGCACATCCTCCGCAGCCATGATATGGTCAAAATGCCCATGGGTCAGAAGAATGGCTTCCGGGGTGATCCCCAGCTCATTACATTTGTTCAGGATAAACTGGGCATTATCCGCCGGGTCCACGATCACGGCTTTTTTGGTGCCCTCATTGTAAACCAGGTAGCAATTGGTGCTCACTGCTCCCAGCACACATGTCTTAACCCGCATATCACTCATATCCTTACCCCTCTCCTCCTGGCTTCAATCTGCCTAGCTTCCATCCGCCTCGGCGAATTGGCACCGGCTCCCCGGGCCGGATGAATATTCATCCACACCCTAGCCCGTGGTCCTCTCAATATCCAGAACGCCCTCGATCTGGCGTATCTTGTCTGTAAGCCTGTTCAATTCCTCGGTACCGTGTATATCAAATGTCATGATAATGGTTGCCTTACCTTGTTTGCTGGTCCTCACATTCATGGAAGTAATGTCGATCTGCTTCTCGGTAAACACCTTGGAAATGTCCGCAAACATACCGATCCTGTTGTTGGCAAAGATCTTGATCTCAGTGGAATACTGCTCATTGCAGGTAGCCCCTTCCGCCCCCTGCCACTCAGCATCAATCAGCCGGCCCCGCTCATCCTCAGGCAGGTTGATGATATTGATGCAGTCCGTGCGGTGGATAGACACGCCCCGTCCCCTGGTGACAAAACCCACGATCTCATCCCCGGGCACGGGATTACAGCACTTGGAAAAACGCACGGCCAAGTCATGGATCCCCTTGACCACGATGCCGCTTTTGGACTTTCGCACCGTGGCCTCGCCGGACCTTCCAGCCGTGTCCGCGATCCCCTTAAGCACATCCTCATCCGTGATCTCGCGTTTGATCTTCTTTTCCCGTTCCTCCATCATCTTGTTGATGACCTGGCCCTCTTTCATGCCGCCATGTCCAATGGATGCCAGAACGGATTCCCAGTCCTTAAATGCATACCGATTCATTACCTTTTCCATGAATTCCGGTTTGCTGATATCCGACCAGTTAATACCCTTTGTCTTACAATAACGCTCAATGGCGTCCCGGCCCCTGACAATGTTATCTTCCTTCATCTGGTTCTTAAACCACTGGTTGATCTTGTTCTTGGCCTGGGTGCTCTTAACAATGTTCAGCCAGTCACGGCTGGGTCCCTTGGAATTCTGGGACGTGATGATTTCCAGCTGGTCGCCGTTCTGGATCACATATTCAATGGGTACCAGCTTTCCGTTCACCCTGGCTCCCACCATCTTATTCCCCACTGCACTATGTATACAGTATGCAAAATCGATGGGGGTGGAGCCGCTGGGAAGTGTCTTCACATCACCTGACGGGGTAAAGCAGTACACGCTGTCTGAGAACAGATCCAGATCTCCCTTGACCATGCTCAGAAACTCCTTGGAGTCGTCCGTATCCCGCTGCCACTCCAGGATCTGGCGCAGCCAGCTGAGCTTTGCCTCCTCGCTGCCGGCCTGCACCTGTCCGCTGCCGCTCTCCTTGTACTTCCAGTGCGCTGCAATACCGTACTCCGCAGTCCTGTGCATCTCATAGGTGCGGATCTGTATCTCAAAGGGCTGCCCGTTGCCCCCGATCAGGGTGGTGTGCAGCGATTGGTACATATTCTGCTTGGGCATGGCTATATAGTCTTTAAAACGGCCCGGTATGGGCTTATACATTTCGTGGATCACGCCAAGGGCCGCGTAACAGTCCTTCACTGTCTCCACCATGATCCTCACTGCAAACAGATCATATATCTGATCCAGAGTTTTATTCTGGTTCACCATCTTCTTATAAATACTAAAGAAATGCTTGACCCTTCCGCCTACCGTGGCTTCCACGCCAGCTTCCTTCATATGGCTCTTTACTTCATCCACAATCTCCTGTACAAAGGTCTCCCTGGCATCCTTGCGCAGGTCCACCTTCTCCACCAGATCATAATACACCTCCGGCTTAAGGAACTTAAGTGACAGGTCATCCAGCTCAATCTTAATCTTGGAAATACCCAGACGGTCGGCAATGGGGGCATAGATCTCCATGGTCTCCCTGGCCTTTTCCTTCTGCTTTTCCGGCTTCCAGTACTGTCCGGTGCGCATATTGTGCAGCCGGTCGGCCAGTTTGATTATAATCACACGGATATCCTTAGCCATGGCCAGGAACATCTTGCGCAGATTATCTGCCTGGATCTCCACCTTGTCCTTGTCCCAGTTCAGCTGTGTCAGCTTTGTAACGCCGTCCACCAAAAATGAAACCTCTGAACCAAACTCCTTGGTCAGCTGATCCAGGGTCATGATCGTATCCTCAACCACATCATGAAGAAGCCCGGCAGCAATGGTTTCTTTGTCCATCTCCAGGTCGGCCAGTATAATGGCCACGCAAAGCGGATGGATGATATAAGGTTCGCCTGACTTGCGCCTCTGTTCCTTATGGGCTTCGTCTGCAATCTTATATGCCTTTTGAATCATTGTTATATCATCGGACGGGTGGTATTTACGGATGGTTTTGATCAGATCCAGGTACAGCTCCTCAGGACTTGTAAAGTCAGCCGGAGCTTCCAATTCGATATCCAGTTTTTCTTTTGTTCCCTCATTTGCCATATCTGCGGTCACCTTTTCCTATGGATAGTCAAAATACATTATAATTTTTTTTATGCAAAAAAGCAAGGGGAGTATAGAAAAAAGCTTGACGGGGCCTATGCCGGCCCCGCCTCATCTGACTTGTCATATATCGCTATACCGTTTTTCTCACCATGTTTTACCCGGTACATGGCGCGGTCGGCACGGTTTAGCAGGCCGTCCATGCTCTCCGTCTCCCTCTGGGCATAGGCAAGCCCAATGGAAGCGTTGATCCTGTGGTCCGTACCGTCAGGAAGCCTCAGGGAAGGCCGGCCCGCGTATCCATCCCGCACTTTCTGCTCAATGACATCCCTGTTGTCATATCCGTAGAAAAACAGTACGAACTCGTCACCGGACAGACGGACCGCAATACACTGCTCCCCCTGGGTCATGGAGGTCAAAAGATCGGCCATGGCCTTCAGGTAACGGTCTCCCATCTCGTGGCCAAAGTTGTCATTGATATACTTTAAATTGTCCAGGTCACAGAATACCAGGGCATTTACCCGGTTTGCATTTTCATCCAGTATCTTCTGTCCTTCCTTTTTCAGGTAGGAGGAATTATAAAGTCCGGTAAGCTGATCGTGCTGGGAAATGTTCCTGAGACGCACGATCTCATTATAGGCATCTGTCTTATCGATTACCAGGCCAAATACGCCGTGCTCCTCCCTGCGCTGGCGGATGGTCACAGCCCGCCTGTCACCGTAAATGTCAGTAAAGGCATACCCGTCCTCCAGTTCCTCGATCTGTTCCAAGCCGCCGAGAATGCGGCTCCACTTGTCATAGTCTATCTCATTCACCGGCTCCCTGCTGTCCGCCGGGATGCCCAAAAGGATCCTGACAGAAGGGCTTACCTTGACCCTTCCCCCTTTCTCCTGGTATTCAAAGCTGCCCACATTATCCCCTGCTGATTCCATGGTAAAGGAATACCTGGAATAACTCTGCTCCAGTTTATCAGCCATGTCGTTCAGGGCCTGATGGATCCTGTCAATCTCCACAATACCGCTTTCCCTGAAATGGACCTCCTCCGGCTTCTGGCAGGCGATATCCTCCTGAAGCCGCTGTATGGGCTTAAGCACCATATATATGGCAATATAGGAAAAAATAATGGCTATAAAAATGGACAGAAGGTACACGCCCGCCACCATGAGAATGGTGGACTGGGACAGGGCTGTCAGCTCCGAATGGTGGCACACGGCAGCCACATAGACAGCCCCGCCGTACATATACCCGTAGGTCTGAAGGGCACTGCGCACGCCGTCATAGCCAACTCCATTATTGGTCAGGGATATATACCCTGTCTTTTCTTCAAGATCGTATCCGGTCCCTTCAAAGGTCTGATCCAGGCTGAAGCGGACCGACTCATCCGACAGCAGCAGCATGGTCATCCCCTGATAGGGCGGATTATCCAGTTTAAGGCAGGAATCCAGCATGTCGCTGCTGATCTCCAGACCCATGATCCTTCTGCCCCTGCTGGACTCCTGGCTCAGCACATAGTACAGGCGCTCGCTGGTAAAAAACCAGGTGCCGCCATTTCCTTTATTTTCCCAGAACTGCTCCACCATCCCCCACTCCTGATCCGTGAGTTTTGGGCGCCAGTCCTTGGAAAGGGCAATGGGATAACTGCTCTGGGTACGGCCGATGGTACAGCTGATATCCCCATAGGTGGATGAATAGATGTCCGGCTCCCCGTCATGCAGGACCAGGGCTTCCCTGCCGTCCAGGTCAATGTAGAAAATACCGTCCGATGAGGACGCATGGTTCAGGTTATCCACAAGCCTGTTCTGGATCTCTACCTCGTCCGTCATCTTGGCCAGCTCCTTCTCCATGGTGTTTGCCAGAAGAAGCACATTATTCATGTAACTGGATAAAAGGGAATTCTTTTCAGCCACCTGGGACTCCATAACCTTATAAGGACGGTTGGCTGTACCGGAGAACGTCCCGGTTATCACCAAACCGATCCCAAATATGATGCTTTGCAGCAGGATCGCCATAAGGATGGCATTCCTCACCCTGTTGCTTAACAAACGTTTTTTCATAGGACGAATCTCCATTCCGACAGGCAACCGCATTACCGGATATTACTGGCCAAAAATTTCCCTCACCTGTTCATAGAACAGTTCAGCTTTTCCATCGTAATCCATGGACTCTGCGGCTTCCTCCGGGGTCATTCCCCCGTTTACAAGATCCAGAAACTCCTGGCGCCCCTGGCTGAGCGCAATGCTCAGGCAGTCGTTCAGCTCCGTCCTCACATCATAGGAATTCTCAAAATCAAAACCATATACCATCTGGTAAGTATTGCTCTGTTCAAGTCCCGCCTCAAGACCCTTTAAAACCTTAGGACTTTCCACCAGGTCCTTCTGTTCCTGGGTGATAGGCTCATCACTGACCGGCATATAAGACATGGATGAGGCCAGTTCAAACCCCCTGTCCACTGTCAGCCAGCGGATAAAATCCATGCTGGCCCTGTTCTCTTCCCCGCTCCGGTTAAAGACAACCACACCGGCTCCCTGCTGGATGGCGGTTTCCCTGCAGCCGGACAGTACCGGATATTTATATACTCCCATCTCAATGGGCACCATGTCTTCATTGGCATCCGCCACCTCATCCGGGAAATAGAGCACGCTGGAAGAGGAGCCAATGTATCCCGCAAGTATGGACTGCTTCAGGTCATCGCTCCTGTACTTGCCGCTGGCCCCGTAATACCCCTTGGTAAACGGTATATAGTAGTTGAGGAACAGGCGCTTGACATACTCCTCTTCCAGGTCTATGACCAGTTTTCCCTCCTGGTCGTAGTGGTAAATGTCGGAACCCATGGCATGGTTCATGGCAATAAAATAATTGGCAAGGTTATCCAGTCCGATAAAGGGGCTTCCGTCTCCTTCCTGGTCAGGGGTCATGTCATCGGTCCATTTGTAATATCCCTCCGCCATCTCCTCCAGGCTGTCCCAGTCGGCCATGCCTGAAACAGAATATTGGGGATTGGCCTCTAAAAATTCATCCAGACGGGTCTGGTTCATGAGCAGCAGCTCCGTGGACTTTGCCAGGGGAAGGATATAAAGACGGTCCCCGATATATCCCTCTTCCAGGTATGCCTGGTTATACCGGGCCAGTTCATCCTCTGTAAGATATTCTCCCACATCCACCAGCTTTTCATTGTTATTATGCACCACGCCCACTACCATATCCCTGTAAGCCAGGGACATGTTAGCCATCTCCACATCATTGGTGGAGCCGTTGAGCACCAGATCTATCTTGTTGGTCAAGTCTCCGATAGAGCCCTGGCTGTATGCCTCCACGGTCACATGGCGTTTTGCTCCTTCCGTATCATTGTATTCCTGTATCAGCTGGTCCAGATACTTCTTCTGGGCATCATTATAATAATGCCAGAATACCAGCTTCATATTCTCCTCCTGGACAGCCGGCTCACGATCCGCTGCCGTTTCCTTTGAACATGCCCCCAGCACCATGGAAATTGATAATGCACATGCCGCCGCTATGAATACAGCCCTCTTTTGTCCCATTCGGCATACTCCTTTACCGTTTCGTCATTATAATAATATTACTATTGTACTACGGACAGATACTTTGTTCAAGGAATTATCCGGGCTTTTTTTCACCCCTTGGGCACGAAAAAAAACCTTCGGTCCGCCTTGGAGGTCAGTGCCCGGACCCGCCATACATGCCCGGTATAATCCCGCCGGGAGGGGGAGTTATCAAAGGACAGCCGGGAGCTGACCAGCATTTTACTGGCAGCTCCCGGCTGTTTCTTATGTGACACTTAGTATTCTTCTAACGGGCAAGGTTGAGGATACGTACCACATCTTCCTTTCCAAGCTTTTCCAGACCTCCAACCGGTCCGTCCATGGTGCATTTAGCTGCCAGTTCCTCCAACCGGCCTTCGTCTGCATTTTCCTCTGAAAGGGTGGTTGGCAGACCTGCTTCACGTACGTATTTTATCCAGGCCGGAAATGTCCTCATAACCTTACAGCCTTACGGACTTCATCCGCCATCTTATTCAGGGCTCTGAAATAAACCGTGGAATCCAGCTGTATGGTAACGCTGTTATACCCCAGTGCATACCTCTGGGCAGCTGTTGTCTCATCATCCACATATATGATCCCGAATTTTCCTGCTGCCTTTACCGCCCTAATGATCCTTTTAATGGCTTCTAAAAACCTTGGACTGTCAAATTCCGCCGGGATCCCCATGGACGCGCTCAGATCATAGGGACCCACAAAAATTCCGTCAATCCCATCCAGCGCCATGATCTCCTCGATCTGATCCAGGCATCCCACTGTCTCGCACTGGGGTATCAGGAGTTCTTTCTCATTGCACTCCTCAAACCAGGCCTTTGTACCCTGGTCCGTCTCATGGCCCAGGCCGTATTTTACAGAACGGCTCACAGCCACGCCACGGTCTCCTACAGGAAAATATTTTCCGTATTCCACAATCTTTTTTGCTTCCTCCAGGGACTGCACATGGGGAATGATGATCCCCTTTGCGCCAATATCCAGCAATTTTAGAATGGAAGCCCTCCCACTGTCCCTGCTCCTGGCAAAGGGGGTTACCTTCCCCCCGCTGACGCCCTCCGCGGCACGGATCACATCCCCTGCGCTTTCGATATCATAGGGACCGTGTTCGCAGTCGATAATAAAGTAATCCAGCTCAGTCTGGCCGATCACTTCCCCCACCGCTGCATGGCCCATCTCAAAAAAGGTCCCCACCGTAAGTTCCCCGGCCCTTGTTTTTTCCAAAAATCTGTTTATCATATCCTGTACCCTTCTTTCATTGCTCCAATCACATATTTATAAGTAATTACATGCCCGCATAATGGCAATCTCTTTAAAGCCAAGGCTTTCGGATTTGGTCAGCTTGCCGTTTGCCACATTTAACATCTCCTCAAACAGTTCTATGGAAAGCTCCTCAATGGTTGCTGTTCCGGATAATACGCCGCTGGCGTCAAAGTCAATATTGTCCTCCATATTGGCAAAGGTGAATTTATTGCCCGTAAGGCGGTATACGGGGGCAATGGGATTTCCTGTGGGAGTTCCCATGCCGGTTGTAAACAGGACCATCTGACATCCTCCGGCTGCCAGTCCCGCCACGGAAGCAGCGTCATTTCCAGGCGTGTCCATGATCACAAGGCCCTTTTGTGTGGGTTCCTGGGCATAGTCGATCACTTCCATAATGGTGCTGTGGCCGCCCTTGTGGATACAGCCCAGAGTCTTCTCCTCAATAGTGGTGATGCCGCTGCGCTTATTACCCTCACAGGGCTGCCCTCCCCGCATGTCCTCACCAACGATCCGGATGCTCTCCTCATAGCGGTTGATGATCTCATAGATCCTGTTTTTCACCGTCTCGTCCTTTGCACGGGCTGCCAGGATATGCTCTGCGCCGATCAGCTCCGTGGTTTCGCAGAGAACAGACACTGCCCGGCGCTCTGCCAGCATATCGCTGACCCCGCCCACCACCGGGTTGGCCGCCAGTCCGGAGGTGGGATCAGACCCGCCGCAGTTTGTCCCGATGCGCAGCGCTGAGATGGGGGCTTCCTCCCTGGTCAGCATGGAGGCCTCGATCACAAATTCACGCGCGTAGCGGACCGCCTTTTCCATGGTTTTGATGGTTCCGCCCTCTTTCTGGATGATCAGGGTTTTCATGGGCTTATTGGTCAGCTTTTCAATGGCCTCCACCACAATATCCATCTGCGCCACCTCACATCCCAGAGAAATGACTACCGTGGCGTAGATGTTGGGATTTGCCGCAAATCCAGCCAGCACGTCCAACGTATACTTAAAATCCTTCTCTGTCTGGGAACACCCATTCTGATTGTTAAAGGATACGGTTCCCGGAACCGCATCACTTACCATACGGCACACATCCGATGCGCAGATGCTGGCCGGCAGGATCAGTACATTGTTCCTGATCCCCACTCTGCCGTCCGGCCTTTTATATCCGTAAAATGTATCTTTCATGATCTTTCTCCTCCTGCTTATAAGTCTTCCCGTTCACTGTCCAGGTTCTGTACATGCACATGTTCGCCCAGCTTAATATCCTGGGTCGCAACTCCCAATTTCTCGCCGTACTTGAGAATATGGTCCCCCCTTTTGATATCGCGCACCGCCACCTTGTGATAGACCGGAACTTCGCTGAGAGATACCACACTGCGTTCCTCATCACCATACCGGTATGTAACCTTGTCCCCCACATGGATGGCCTCCAGTACCACGGCCACATCATCGTTTTTTTCAACAATTAACGCATTATACATGTCTTTTCTCCTCTCATTTATCTGTCTCCTGTTTACCCCTGTCTGTCTCCTATTTTACCATACTTCACCGGCATGTCCATTCACCGGATTCTTGGGACTTCCAAACCGCTTGATCCAGGCGCTGGTTGCAATGGGGATCACAATGGCCGTTACCACCACCGCCGCCGCAATCTGCGTGGTTGCCTCGGCCACATAGGGCTGCCAGGCCGGATCAATAAGCGCGACCGCTGCCGGGGTGGCAATGGAATTGCCTGCAATGGTGGAAACCGCCAGCCCGGCATAACCGCTGCGTTTGGAAATCTTACGGTCGCAGAATACGGTAAATGGACCGGCGATACACATGGCAAGGAGCCCTAGGATGATACCGGGAAGCCCGCCCTTTACAATATTCATCAGATTAATGGATCCGCCCAATGTCAATCCCACAAAAGGAACCATCAAACCCACAAGAGGTGCAAAAAACTTGTTGCAGTCCTCATCCAGATTGCCCAGGATCATGCCCACCACCAGGGGAACCAGCACGGCCACCAGCGACATCAGGGGAATGTTTGCCAGACCGGAAGCTCCCAAGGCAACCAGGGTCAGGAAGGGGCCATCGTTAAAGGTCAGCATACTTACTGCGGCACAGTCTGTTTTGTCACCATAGGTTGTCATAAGGGCCGTGTAAACACTGCCGTTACTGTTTGTGATAGCGCTGATCAATGCCAATGCTGTCAGTCCAAACAGTCCCTTGTCGCCAAATATGGCATTGATGGTCAAGCCGATCACCACGCCCGCCAAAAACTTGGACAGGAGCAGTACGCCTCCTCTTTTTAAAACCTGGGGCATATCCCTGAATTTTAACATGGTGCCAATGCCAAGCAGCTGCACTCCCATAAACGAAGCCGCACCGGCATTGGAAAATGTGGCTGTAGTAAACGACCCGATCTGCAAAACCCGGGGGCAAAAGGTGTTGATTAAAATTCCCATAAAGAGAGGGACTATCATCAGTCCTGCTGGAATCTTATTGATGGTTTTCATAATTTTCATTTTATGCCTTCTCCTTTTTACCATTGTTTCTTATTGACGTATATACGTTATATAGAATCTATTTAGGACCTATATTGATGATAGCACACCCTGATTTTTTTGTAAATATACCAAATAAAAATCTACAGATCAGATAATTTTTTGTATTTTATCTATTCATATTAACTTATATACGTTATCCAGCTTTATATAAGTTAATATGGTCCATGTAATGATTTCATTTAAAACTTCATCTTGTAAAAGATAGCGTATATGCGTTATAATTGAGAAGAAATAATAGAAAACATATTGCGAAAGGGAGCCTGCCATGAACATACATAATGCCGTTAACCGCGCTTTAGAGGTTTTAGAATACCTCGCTTCCAGGAAACAGCCTGCCACGCTTACAGAAATCTGCCAGCATCTGGATGCGCCCAAGACAAGCATGAATCCCATTATATACACCCTGCTTGCCAGGAAATTTATTATATACGATCCCGCATCCCACACCTATGCCCTTGGATCCGCCCTGTACAAAATCGGAAACGAATACCTGGAAAAATTTGATATCCTGAAATATGTCCGCCGGGTCATGGATGACATTGTTTCCATCTGTTCCGAAACCTGCTACTTTGCAACCCTGGACGGTCCCAATGTCAACTATCTGTTAAAAGCGGATTCCACTGAGAAAATACGGATGGTGTCCTCCATCGGAACCACATTTCCTGCCTATGCCACGGCCCTTGGCAAATGTATGCTGATCCAGTATTCCATTGATGAGATAGAGCAGCTGTATCCCGAAGGCTTAAAGCCCCTGACGCCTAAGACCATAACAAACTTTAATGTATTGATGAAAGAGCTGTCAGATGTAAAACACAAGGGATTTGCCTGTGACGATGAGGAAAGCTACCTGGATGTGCAGTGCCGGGCGGTTCCCATCTGCCGGAATGGGGCGGTGATCGCGTCTTTGAGTATCAGCACCCCGGCCTTCCGTTTCACCAGCCGGAAGGAAGAACTGATCTTAAAGACACTTCTTCAAAAGAAAAGCGTCATTGAACAGACCTTAAATGACAGTCAGGTGGATCTGTCCGTTCTTTTATAAACTATTGGCCCGGGCGGCAGCAAAAAAACGGCACACGAAAAAAGCCTTCCCACTTAAACGGGAAAGGCTTTTTAGATTATCTGCAGATATCCGCATACACTGATCTATTTTCCTTCATATATAATAGCGGAATCCACATCATAACCTTTCAGGTGCTCCCGCCCGTTCAGTCCGGCAAGTTCCATTACAAAGCAGATCTTCACAACCACGCCCCCCAGCTGTTCGATCAGCTTTATGATCGCCTCAGTGGTGCCTCCCGTGGCTATAAGGTCATCCACGATCACCACTCTCTGGCCAGGCTTGATGGCATCCTTGTGGATCTCGATGGTGGCGGTTCCGTACTCCAGTTCATAATCCATGGAAATGGTCTCGCAGGGAAGCTTACCCTGTTTGCGCACAGGCACAAAGCTCTTATGCTGTGCATAAGCTACCGGTACCCCGAAGATAAATCCCCTGGACTCCGGCCCAATTACCACATCATAGTCCAGGTCCTCCACCATATGGATCAGGCTGTCCACTGCCAGATGCAGCCCATCCGCATCCTGAAGGATACTGGTCACATCCCTGAAAATGATTCCCGGCTCCGGAAAATCCGGTATGCTTCTCACATAATCTTCCAATTTCTTCATCTTATTACCTCTTTTCTATCTCTGCCTTTTACTTACCCTCAGCGGACAAGGGGACCCACGGTTTTGCCCTGGTCCTTTTACCACTACATTATACTTGTTTCCCAGAATACTGTAAACCCCTGCAATGCAAACTCCATCGCAGGTTCCAGGCTGTTTTCAATGCCTGTTTTATGAGATTGTCTATTGAAGGTTGCGGCTGTTTTCAGTATAATAGTACTGGAAACAGCTTTTTTTTGCGCATTTCTGCAATATTTTGCTGGAAAGGAATAGATAATATGTTAAAAGAAGAACGTCAAGCATTGATACTAAACAAGCTCCACTCCTCCGGCAAGGTGGTGGTCAGCCGTCTGGCCGTGGAGCTGGGTGTATCCGAGGATACCATCCGCAGGGACCTGCTGGATCTGGATCAGAAGGGACAGGTAAAGCGCGTATTTGGAGGCGCCATCCCCATGGAGCGTCCGGTGATCAATTTCTTTGACCGGGAGACCACGGACATTGAGCTGAAGCAGCGTCTGGTGTCAAAAGCCCTGGGCTTTCTGGAGCAGGACCAGCTGGTGGCCATTGACGGCAGCAGCACCAACCTCCAGTTTGCCAAGAACATCCCCAACGGCCTGAAACTAACCGTGCTCACCAACAGCTACTCCATTGCTCATGCCTGTTCCATGAAAGAGCAGGTGAATGTGATCGTCCTGGGCGGGAATCTCCTGAAGGAATCCATGACCAATGTGGGCGAAACAGCTGCCAGCCAGGCGTCCCTCTACCATCCGGACCTGTGTTTTATGGGTGTGTACGCCATCCATCCCGAGTACGGCATGACCATTCCTTACCCGGATGAGGTCAGCATCAAGCGCCAGCTGATCGAGACATCCAGGCGCGTGATCGCCCTGGTCAATCCCATTAAGCTGAACACCGTATCCAGATACCATGTGTGCGGGATCGAAGCCTTCACCACCTTGATCACGGACAATGATGTCTCGGGGGAGATGGCTGTGGATTATAAGAATAAGGGATTGGACTTTATATAGATATAACGCATCTGTTTGCCGAACTTTGCGTTATTTCTGCGTTTTTCAAAGTGTTATTTTCTATTTTTCCGTTTCTCTTCTGTTAAAATCGCATATTAACGCATTTTTTTGCAATATTTTGCTTGACATTGTGGGTATATGCGATATAATACACTTAGAAAATATAAAGGTGAGGGCAGGAAAACCTGTCCGGGATCATTCAGGAGGGTATTTACTATGAAATTTTTTGTTGACACAGCCAATGTAGAAGACATCAAAAAAGCCAATGATATGGGCATTATCTGCGGCGTTACCACCAATCCGTCCCTGATCGCAAAAGAGGGCAGGGATTTCGCAGAGGTCATCAAAGAGATCACCTCGATCGTGGACGGCCCCATCAGCGGCGAGGTTAAGGCTACCACAGTTGACGCAGAAGGCATGATCAAAGAAGGACGGGAGATCGCTGCCATCCATCCCAACATGGTTGTTAAGATCCCCATGACCATTGAAGGATTAAAGGCTGTCAAGGTTCTGAACGCTGAGGGCATAAAGACCAATGTGACCCTGGTATTTACCGCTGCACAGGCCCTGCTGGCTGCAAGGGCAGGCGCTTCCTACGTATCTCCTTTCCTGGGACGTCTGGATGACATTTCCATGCCTGGTATTGACCTGATTTATGATATCACTGAGATCTTCCAGATGCACAACATTGAGACAGAGATCATTGCTGCCAGCGTCCGCAATCCTATTCATGTGATCGACTGCGCAAAGGCAGGGGCTGACATTGCAACGGTTCCTTACAGCGTACTGGCTCAGATGACCAAGCATCCTCTGACCGACCAGGGCATTGCCAAGTTCCAGGCTGACTATAAGGCAGTGTTTGGAGAGTAAGCAGAAGATATAATCAAATTAAAATGTTACAAAACCGGGGACGCCGTACAATCTGGCATCCCCGGTTTTATATTCCCGGTTTTATACTCCCGGTTTTATACTCCCGGTTTTAATTTCTACTCCCCGCCAGTCATCAGGCCGCAAGTCCCAGGATACCGATATAATATCCCACGATCCCCACCAGCATCAGGATCAGCACCACCATGATGGGCGAAACCTTTTTCTTAAGCAGCATCCATGTGCCAATAATCAGGCCAAAGGGCAGCATATTTGGCAGGAGACCATTGAGGACATCCTGGAAAATAACCGTTGTCTGCCCCACTGTGATCTGCAATGGGATGTAGACCAGAACCTTCTGGGCGCCCATTGCACCGATCACCATTAAGCCCAGAATGCCGAATGCATCCGTAAGCCGTGTAATGGAACCGGAACCTTCGCCCAGAATATTCATAACCGATTTGCTTCCCTGTTTATACCCCATGTTATACAGATTGTATCCCAGCACCAGCATGATTCCGGTAAAGATCACAAAGAACAGGATCGGGCCGGAAAATTCACCTTTCAGGGCCAGTGCGCATCCAAGGGATACTGCAATGGGATAGATAATGCCTCCTGCAAGGCTGTCGCCCACACCGGCCAGGGGGCCCATAAGACCTGTCCTTAAGCCGTTGATCATCTCATCCGAAATGTCGGCTCCGTTTGCCCGCTCCTCCTCAAGGGAGGCGCAGATGCCGGGAATGATATTGCCGATAAAAGACGGCTCAGTGTTAAAGAATACCAGATACCGTTTCAGGGCAGCCTTTATATCCTCCGGGTCCGTGTACAGCCGCCGGATCACAGGCAGCATGGCCAGCACGTTGCCGGACGCCTGCATTCTCTCATAATTATACCCCACCTCTGCCCCAAGGCCAATGAGCCAGTGCTTTATCAAATCTGACTTTCTAAGGCGGATCTTCAGTTCTGTCTTGGGTTCCTCCTCGGGAATATCCTCGTACTCCTCAGCTGCCTTTTCAGTAGATGCATAGTATACGATTACAGCCACACACCCGCCCAGAATGGCGATAGCCATGATACCCAGGTCCAGAAACGTGGTCAGGAAAAAACCGATCACAAAAAACGGGATCATTTTTTTCTTTCCCAGATAGTTTAAGAGCATTGCGACACCCAGGGCAGGAAGAAGATTGCCGGTAACGCTCAGGGCGTTGACAAATGCCTGGGGAATCTGGTTTAACAGACGGTTAAAGAACTCTCCGCCAAGGAACATCAGGATAAATGCCGGCGTGCCGTTGACCACCAGGGCGGTCAGCTGCGGAAACAGCCACGCGTTAAAGAATATTTTGTTTATCTCCCCCTTCTCGGCATTGGCGTCCAGACGATGGACCCAGAATACGTTAAGGGTCATCTGCAGGTTCCACAAGAGAACGCCCAGCAGACCGATGGGTATGGCCAGGGTTATGGCCAGTTCCGGCGTTGCCTTAGCCAGTATGGTAATGGCTGTTCCGTACACACCAGCTATGCCGATATTGGAGGGCATGGTCCCTCCGGCGGATATCCACCCTATGTACGCCAGGTTAATGGTGGCGCCTGCCATCAGTCCCAGAAGCGGATCCCCCAGAATAAAACCAACCACGGTGCCGTTGATAAGCGGGTAACAGAAGGGCCATGTGACCGGGCTCCACACCCTGCCGCTTGCCAGGTTTGCTGCAATTGCCAGCAATAACGCTTTGATAATGATCATACTCGTAACCTCCTTCTTTTGTCAGTTTTAGCAAAAATCCCCCATTGTATAAAGTGCCTTCCCCGGTCCAGAGAGCCACTCCGCCCCATTTTCAGTCACCAGTGCCTCATCCTCCATGCGGAAGGAGATCCATATGGTCCCTGCCCCCTTTTCCAGATCATAGGGGTAAACCCCGTTCTCAAGGGCAAACACCATGCCTGCCCGGACCGTCTCATGGCAGTCATCACTAATATTAGGATACTCAGTCACATTAAGGCCGGTGGAATGTCCGCTGGAATGTACCACGTTACTTCCGTATCTGGATCCTCTGAGATACCCCTCGATCGCCTGGTTGATCTCCCACACCTTTACTCCGGGCCTTAGCATGTCAAATCCGGCATGGACGCAGTTTCTTGCGGTCTCAGCCATCCGGACATACTGCTCCGGCGGTGTATGGCCCAGGTACATGACTCTTGTCAGGTCCGATGCATAGCCGTCAATATGACCGCTGATATCTACCAGCACAATGTCCTTGTGGTCCACGATCCGGTCCGTGGCATAGCTGTTAAAGGTATGGTATTTGTCCCTGCCCGAGTTGACTGTAAGGTACGATATTTTATCCACTCCCCCTGCCGTCATTCTGCTGGCGATCCCCCTGGCAATGTCCTTTTCCGTGGTGATACCCGGCCTGATCTGGCGGAATGTCTCCACAATGGCTGTTTCCGTCACCCACCCTGCGGTCCGGATCCGGTCGATTTCCCATGGCGTCTTGATCATGCGCGCCCCCTGGATCGCCGCAGTGCCGTCCGTAAATATAAGGTGGGGAAACGTATCCGTCAGCTCCTTCAGAATGGTCAGGGACCAGACATAATGCTGGCCGTCCCCTGCCTCCAGTCCCACGGTCTTTACCTCATATCCCAGTTCTCCCAGGAACTTTTTCATTGCGTCCGCCGGTCCCTCTGAATTGAGGGGTCCCAGATTCCTGCTCTTCGTGCCTGCCGCATAGATATTGGGACACCAGCTTATATTTTCCACCGTGGACTTTTCCAGAATCCGCAGGGATATGGCCGGTTCCCCCACCCTTGGCACAAAGACCAGGACCGGGCGGAACAGGCTGGAAGTGTACCAGGACCGGTAACCGGTTGCGTAAAAAATGTTTTCCGGTGAGGACAGCAGCAGCATGTCTATTCCTGATGCCCCCATCTCCTGCTGCAGCTTTTGTATATGCGCCCCATACTCCGCCCTGGAAAAGGACTTTAAGTAATCCGGGTATTCGTTCATTCTCTTCTCCTTTCGTCTTTCCTTCCCTTTGTTCCCATCATGACAGCATTTTTCTGATATTTACCTCTTTATCATTGGGGACCAGCTGGTAATAGATTTCCACACCGCCCTCAATAATCCGTTTAAAGCACCCCGTCTCCTCCTCATTGGCGGACACATTTTTATTAAATGTCTTTCTGCCCGGTTTTGCCCCCATGCCGCCCAATATGATCTTGTCTATGCTGATTCCGCTCCCTATGAGTTTTTCCAGCACCTGGGGAACCTTTACCAGTATCATAAGATTTTCCTTCGGCCCTGGATCTTCCTTTAAAAATCCCTCCGCCATTTCCTGATCCATGATCACCACCTCAATGCCCACCGGCGCTGCCGCCTTATAGATCCGCCCCATCAGCTTGTTCCTAGACAGTTCATTGTCAATGATCAGGATCTTGTTAATGGGATACTGTTTGATCCACGCCGTCACCACCTGGCCGTGGATCAGACGGTCATCAATCCTTGTGACTAAAATATGTTTCATTAAACTCCTTCTCCTTTCAGCATCATATAAATTAAAGTGCGATCTGGCTTAAAAATGCATCACAGTCATAGATACTCCTTCTGGCCACCTCATCCAGCCCCACAATGGCAGAAGCCAGGTCCTGGGACATCCGCCGGTTTAAAACCTCCAGCAGCAGCGGAAAGTTTACCCCTGTAAAATGCCGGAATGAGCACTCCTCTTCCAGCTGCATCATGGAATTAAAGGGAGTTCCGTTCATAAGGTCGGTGAGGACCAGCACCTCCTGTCCCCGGTCCGCTGAATCCACAATGGAGGTTCTGATACGTTCCCTCAGCCCGTCAACATCGCATCCCAGCTCCAGTCCATACGCCTCCATGTCCTTCTGCTCCCCAAACACCAGGGAGGATGCCCTGATGAACTCCGATGCAAGATTTCCGTGCATAAACAATATAATCTTAAACATTGGTATCTCCTTCCGTAAGGTAATGTATGAAATCAGGAAGAATCTCGTCCGGACAGTTGTCCAGAAGGTATACGATCTTAGAAGAAAACAGCATAAAATCCAGATTGCACATATCGATATATACGTACATGATGCGCCTGCTGTCTTCATCCAGCACAAAGGTGCAATGGTTCTCTTCCTGTTCATGAATGGAATAAATATATTGGATCCCCTTTAGGGCTGATATCCGTATGAGACAGTCCGTTCCCCCGGACAGAGCTTTTGTACTAAAATCAATCGTACAGCCAATATCATGGAGGTCATTGACGATACGCATCAGCTCCAGCAGGTACATGGAAGCGCTCTCGTTTGTCTTCCAGAACAGCTCCTGGATATTCTGGAAATCCCTGCTTTCCAGAATGGGGGATACAAACACATAGGGCAGACAGTCCTTTCCCTCCTCCAGCATCACTGTGGAAATACAGAAATCATAGGACCCCTTCTTTACGCCCGGGTATCCGTCCGGCGTACAGGTCTCAAATATCCATTGAGGGAAATGCTGCTGCAGCCTGAGTTTTGTCAGATTGGCCACACTCTTTGCCAGGCCCGTGACAAAAAGAACCTTGGCATGCTCCGCTTGCCTTACAGTCTCGCCCAGAATATACAACATCAGGAAACTGATCTCATCTATACTTAGCTCCGGCAAATGAAACTTTTGGGCCAGAATACTGCAGATGATTCTGCACACGTTCAGGGTACTCTGGTAATCCTTGATCAGCAGCTCCATCAGCGGATTGCTGGCCGGCGTGCCGTGAAACAGGCGGTTTAACATAAGGTTGATATGGGCGATCACATTTTCACAAAAGGTGGGGTTTTCCCGCAGGCTGATGTTGGTGATGGTGGTAAAGGCGTCAATAAAATCCTCGCTGAAAAGCTGGAACACTTCATTGCTGCACCCGCTGCCGCCTGATGAATCAAAGAGATGAGTGACCAGGAAAATATTCCTGACCCCCTCCAGTTCAGCCGGGGTTAGCCGGATCTGATACTGATCCCACATCCTGTCCTGCACCTCATCCGCTATTGCCCCGGCTCCCATGGGATCCGTTGATCCCGTCCCGGAGGAATCCGCCCCACCGAGGCGTCCTTCCCCCTCCAGGGTGCAGCCGTTTTTCAACCGGTATGCCATAACCAGAAGGTTTAAGGATACGTTTACAAACTCACTGTCGTCAAACTTATACCCGTATGCTTCCTCCACCCCGCACAGCAGCCGGTTTACAACGCAGATGTCCTCTTCCCTGAATATATCCAGTATGGTGGCAAGCGTATCCGGGTCCGGACTGCAGCTGACGCCCGCGGTCTCACCGCCCCTGGAAAGGATGATCCCGGGATCCAGGATGTAAGATAGGATATAGACAATGGCCTGGCGGATCCCGCGCTCGCTGCCGGATATGATGGTTCCATTTGCAGTCCTGGTAATGTCCAGTGAAAAGCGGCCCAGCATCTCTCCCAGCAGGCATAAGTCGTGGTTGATGGTGCTCTTGCTCACGTAATATTTATAGGCAAGGGAGGAAAGGGACGTATACTCATCCGAATAGAGGAGCAGGTTCAGCGCAATATCCATGCGCCTGGACTCCTTTTCCCAGGATTTACGTTCCGAACTGCGGCTGACGTAGGTGAGATAAGAGATCCGGTTGCGCAGCTGATCCCTTGTGTCCGGCTGGATCCAAAGCCTGATCCCCACACCGCTCCTTCTCTCTATCCCTGCGCCAAAATCCTTCAGATAAGTCTCAATGAGATCCAGGTCCCTTCTCAATGTCTTTTGGGATACCTGTAAATCCTCCGCAAAACGATCAATGGGCAAAAATTCCCCGCTGTGGCTGACCAGCATATTAAGAAATGATATCTGCCTAATATTCATTGGTTACCTCCTACTCTGCATTATAACAACCATACCATGAAATTTTAAGAAGGGGCATTTTGGAATTATGTCCACTACATTATGGACATTACAGTACACCTCTTTTTCGTCTCTGTAATAAAAGGCTCTGTTATAAAACTGCAAAAATACAGCATATACTGTTGACAAATGCAACCGTCAGGACTATTATTATACACTATAAATATTTAACACTGATAAATATTCTCAATATATTCCCGGAACCCCCTGGTACTCGGATTTGTGTACGGCTGGCGGAAAATCAGCCCCAGAGAAGGGTGCCGGAGAGACTCCGGGAGTACACCCCAATCAAAAGGAGGAAGGTCATGTTGAATGAACAGGACGAACATCTGCTTCATACGGAATTAGTAAAAGTGGTACGGCGGATGCGGAAGATCAAATTAAGTGTTCTGTCTGAGCAGGTCATCTATTCCGAGTATGTTGCCCTGAGCCATATCAGCCGGTATGTAAAAGAGAACCCGGATTCCATGGGCATCTATGTATCTGAGCTGGCCGACCGCATGGACACTAAAATCTCGGCCGTATCCCGTATGCTCAATTCCATTGAGGGAAAGGGTCTGATCACCAGAACCGTGAATGTGAAGGACCGGAGGAATACATACGTCTGCCTCACCCCCGCGGGGGAGCAGGTCCTGGCTGATTCCACCCAAAATATGGAACAGCTCAGAAAACAGATGATCCAGCGCATGGGCCATGATGATGTGTGCAGACTGATCGAACTGTGGAACAAGCTGGCCGGCATCATGGAAGATGAAGTGGACCATGTCCTCAGACAGCAAAAGGAACGTGAAACCCCAGCATCCCGGGAGGGGGAACCTGCAGAAACGGAGGACCGGCCATGAATGCCAAAAACACTGCATATCAGATAACAGGCAGGCGGCGCAGCTGTATTACCATTGACCGTCAGTACGGAAGCGGCGGCCGGGAAGTTGGGCGGATCCTGTCCCAGAAGTTAGGCATTCCCTTTTACGATGGGGAACTTTTGCTGCTGGCCGCAGAGCGCTTTGGGCTGAACCCGGGCAGACTCAGGGAAAAGGATGAAACACGAAGCAAAAGCCTGCTCCACGACATTGCCATGTTTGCGGGAAGCCTGCAGAATTATGGCCAGATGTTTGAGCCTTACCAGATGTTTGAGGCAGTGAGCGAGACCATCCGCAGACTGGCCATGGAGGGACCTGCCATCTTTATGGGACGGTGCGCGGATACGGTGCTTAAGGAAGTGTGCGCCTCCCTGGATATTTTCATCTACGCCTCCTCCATGGAGGAACGGGTCAGCCGCATCAGGGCCACGGACCATGTTCCCGCAAAAAACACGGAAACTTATATAAGAAAAAAAGACCAGCAGAGAAGAGAATACTACAAGATGTTTGCTGAAAAGGAGTGGGGGAAGATGGAAAACTACGACATATGCCTGAACACATCTTCCTTTGGATACGAAGGATGTGCGGACATCATTGCCGCAATGGCGGACCGCGCAGGCAGCGGCAGGAAGAAGGAGTGAGTTTGACCGTACTGTTTCGATATTTTAAACCATATGTACTGTACATATTGCTGGCCATTGTGCTGCTTTTCGGTCAGGCTTCATGTGACCTGGCCCTTCCGGACTTTATGTCCGATATTGTAAATGACGGTATAACAGCCGGCAACACATCCTATATTGTGGAAACAGGGTTCAAAATGCTGGGGATCGCCCTTATCAGCGCGGCCTGCACCGTTACCGTGGGATTTCTGGGCGCCCGGGTGGCCGCAGGGGTCAGCCGCGGCCTGCGCCGTGATGTATTTACAGCAGTGGAAAGTTTTTCCAATGCGGAGATGGATCATTTCTCCACTTCGTCCCTGATCACAAGGACTACCAATGACATCACCCAGATCCAGATGCTGATCGTCATGATGATCCGCATGGTTTTCTATGCGCCTATCATGGCTGTGGGAGGCATACTCCACGCACTGGCCAAGGATAAATCCATGTCCTGGATCATTGCCCTGGCCGTTCTCCTGCTCTTTACAGTTGTATTTTCCATGTTCAGCCTTGTGATGCCCAGATTCCAGCTGGTCCAAAAGCTCATCGACCGGTTAAATCTGGTGGTGCGCGAAAACCTGGAGGGCATGCTGGTGATCCGGGCCTTTGATACCCAGAAATTCGAGGAAAACCGCTTTGACAAGGTCAACCGGCGGCTGACCCAGACCAACCTGTTTGTGAACCGCTCCATGTCCGGCATGATGCCTGCCATGATGCTGATCATGAATCTGACCACGGTACTGGTGGTGTGGGTGGGATCCAACCAGGTGTCCGGCTTCCACATGGAAGTGGGGGACATGATGGCCTATATGCAGTACGTGATGCAGATTATCATGGCTTTTCTCATGATGTCCATGATGTTTATCATGATCCCCAGGGCCATTGTGTCCATTAACCGAGTGGCGGAGGTTTTAACCACAAGATCCTCCATCACCGGCAAAAAACATCCCATCACTCTATCCCAGCCCTGTAAGGGCGTGGTGGAGTATTGCCACGTGTCCTTTCGCTATCCCAGCGGGAACGAGGATGTGCTCACTGATATTAATTTTACCGCTCGCCCGGGGCAGATCACAGCCTTTATCGGCGCCACGGGAAGCGGAAAAAGCACCCTGGTAAACCTGCTCCCCAGGTTTTATGATGTGACCCGGGGTGAAATACTCATTGACGGCATAAACATAAAAGACTGGCCCCTGCACGACCTGCGCCGGAACCTGGGTTTTGTGCCCCAAAAAGGCATTCTTTTTTCCGGCACCATCCGCAGCAACCTGGCTTACGGGGACAGGGATGCCGGGGAGGAACAGATCCTAAAGGCCGCAGGCATTGCCCAGGCCATGGAATTCATTGAATCCAAGCCTGACCTGTTTGACACACTCATCGCCCAGGGCGGCGGCAATGTGTCCGGAGGCCAGAAGCAGAGACTGGCCATCGCCAGGGCGCTGGTTAAAAATGCTCCCATCAATGTGTTTGACGACAGCTTCTCAGCCCTGGATTTTAAGACAGACGCCAGGCTTCGGACCGCCCTGAAGGAAGAAACAGGCAATTCCACCCAGTTCCTGGTCGCCCAGAGGATCAGCACCATTATGAACGCGGACCAGATCATTGTCCTGGACCACGGAAGGGTGGTTGGAAAGGGAACCCACAGGGAGCTGATGAAAGGCTGTACCGTGTACCGTGAGATCGCCCTGTCCCAGCTCAGCGAGGAGGAATTGCAATGACAGAGAAAAAACAATCTCCCCCTTCCCGCATGGGAGGCCGGGGCATCCAGGCCGCCGGGGAAAAGGCTAAGGATTTTAAGGGCACCATGGTCCATCTGCTCCAATACCTGATGGTGTATAAGACCTCCATCGGCATTGTGATCCTGTTTGCCGCATGTTCCTCCATCTTCTCCATTGTTGGGCCAAAAATCCTGGGCAAGGCCACCACCAAACTGTTTGAGGGCATGATCGCCTGGATGATGGGCACCGGCCTTTTCACAGACTTCCGGTACATAAGGAACTGTCTTTTGCTCCTAGTGGTGCTATACCTGATCTCAGCCCTGTTCTCCTACCTGCAAAGCTATATTATGTCAGGCGTGAGCATGAAGGTGACCTATCAGTTCCGGAAAAATATTTCGGAAAAGATCAACCGCCTTCCCTTAAGCTACTATGATACCAGGACCCACGGGGAGGTACTGTCCCGCATCACCAATGACGTGGACACGGTGAGCCAGACCTTAAACCAAAGCCTGACCCAGATCATCACCTCGGTGGCCACCCTGGCGGGAGTGCTGGCAATGATGATCTCCATCAGCATCCGTATGACCCTGGTGGCCATCATGGTACTTCCCCTTTCCATGGGCCTTATCATGGGGGTGGTCAAGAAGTCCCAGAAATATTTTAAGGGGCAGCAGAAAAGCCTGGGACAGCTCAACGGACATATTGAGGAGATATACGGCGGCCACAATGTGGTCCAGGTTTTTAACGGGGAGGAGGAAGCCATTGAAACATTTACCCGGATCAATGATGAGCTTTACAGCTCCGCATGGAAATCCCAGTTCCTCTCCGGAATGATGATGCCCATCATGTCCTTTGTCAGCAACCTTGGATACGTGTTTGTCTGCCTGTTGGGGGGATATCTCACGGTCAAGAAGGTGATCGATATCGGCGACATCCAGGCCTTTATACAGTACATGCGCACCTTCACCCAGCCCATCACCCAGATCGCCAATATTTCCAATACCCTCCAGTCCACGGCAGCGGCAGCGGAACGTGTATTTGAATTCCTGGATGAACAGGAGGAGGTGCCTGAAACCGCAAGCCCCATCCGCCCCCAGCAGGTGAGAGGGGATGTGGAGTTCAGGCACGTACACTTTGGCTACCGGCCCGACAAGCTGATCATCCATGATTTCTCGTCCTCTGTCAGATCCGGCCAGACCATTGCCATTGTAGGCCCCACCGGAGCGGGCAAAACAACGGTGGTCAAACTGCTGATGCGGTTTTATGAGCTTAACTCAGGCAGTATCCTCATAGACGGACACGATATCCTGGACTTTACAAGAAACGACCTGCGCTCCATGTTCGGCATGGTCCTGCAGGAGACCTGGCTTTACAGCGCCAGCATTATGGAAAACATACGGTACGGGAACTTTGACAGGACGGATGAGGAAGTGATCACCGCAGCTAAGACCGCGCACTGCGATGCGTTTATCCGGTCCATGCCCGGAGGATATCAAATGGTGATCAATGAGGAAGCCAGCAACCTGTCCCAGGGCCAGAAGCAGCTGCTGACCATTGCCAGGACCATACTGGCCAACCCCAGGATCCTGATCCTGGATGAAGCTACCAGTTCCATTGACACCAGGACTGAGGTGCTGATCCAGAATGCCATGAACAGCCTGATGCAGAACAGAACCAGCTTTGTTATTGCCCACCGCCTGTCCACCATCCGTGACGCGGACCTGATCCTGGTCATGAAGGACGGCGATATCATTGAACAGGGAAATCACATGCAACTGTTGGAAAAGAAAGGCTTTTACGCAGATCTGTACCAGAGCCAGTTTGCGCTGAACTAGATGTCCGGCGGGACGGATTCCAAGAATATAATATAGAAGGTGAAGAAAATGAAAGAAAACACGCAGCACAACATAGAAGACGAGGAGCCGGTAAGTCAAAAAGGGAAGCTTAAAAAGTTCCTTTATCCCCTGCTTTTTGCCATAGTGGTCATTGGATGCAGTGCAGGCTATTATATTTACAGCGTAAACACCAATTACTTCAGCACGGATAATGCCAAGGTGACTGCCAAACTGTATTCCGTCATGCCGGTGACCAATGGAAAGCTGATCTCCTGGGATGTGGAAAACGGGGACCTGGTTGAGCAGGACCAGGTTCTCGGGCGCCAGGAGACCCTGCCCTATATCACATCCCCCATCAGCGGCACGGTGGTTAAAAATGACGGTGCCGTGAACCAGATGGCGAACGCCAGCACGCCTGTGGCAGTGGTGGCGGACACCTCCAATCTCTATATCGGCGTCAATGTGGAGGAAACGGATATTATGAAGATCCGCCTGGGCCAGATGGCTGATGTAAAGATAGACGCATATCCCAAACGGACATTTAAAGGCCAGGTGACTGAGATCGATCCAACTACCCAGACTTATTTCACCAATACCACCAGCTTTTCCACCAGCGGGACCTACACCAAGGTGACACAGCTCATCCCCATCAAGGTAACCATTGAGAACAAGGAGAACCTTCCGCTGGTATTCGGCATGAACGCTACCGTCAGGGTACATTTAAAATAAGGACACATGGGAGGTAAGACAATGAAAGGAAATATGACAGTTTGGGCCATCCTCATGCTGGCAGCGGGGCTGCTCACAGGATGCGCGGGGGACAGCGGCCAGCCGGAGGTGACCACGGCCGTGGCGCGGTCGGGAAGGGACCTGTCCTCCATGGTGTGGCAGGGAACAGTGGAGGCCATGAGCACCATTGACGTGATGCCCGGCGGAAGCGGAAAGGTGGTGGCCGTACCTGCCGCAGAGGGACAGCATGTAAATGCAGGAGATATTATTTTTCAGACAGATGATACGGATGCCGGACTTTCCCTTGCCCAGGCAAAGGCGGGATATGACGCGGCGAAGGCTGCCTTTACCAGCGCCCAGAAAGCCAGCGATGAAAACACCGGAGTGGCGCCCGCACGGATCGAATACACGGATGCCCTTAATAACTTTAACCGTGTCCAGGAACTATACGCCTCCAACGTAGTCTCACAGGTGGATTATGAAAATGCCAGATCCAGGATGGACACGGCCGCCTCCAAGCTAAAGGCGGCGCAAAACGGCCAGGACGGTAACTATGACGCGGCAAAGGCACAGATGGACAGCGCAAAAGCGGCCCTGGACATTGCCCAGAAACGCTATGATGACTGCAGTGTCCCCTCCCCCATCACCGGCATGATCACTAAGATCAATGTGGAGATCGGCCAGACAGTGTCCCCTCAGATAACAGGCGCCACTGTGATCGATGACAGCGGGCAAAAGGTGGAGATCCAGGTGGCTGACACGGATATAGACCAACTGAAAACAGGAATGGCCATGGACATCGGGCTGCAGTCGGCCGGCACCGCCTGCAGCGGCACCATTGGGGAGATATCAGCGGTATGCGATCCCAAAACCGGCATGTACACTGTAAAAATACTGCTGGACCGCCAGGAGGATCTGCGCTATACCGGCCTTATGGCCGATGTAAGGGCGGCCGGCAGCCAGTCAGCCTCCTCTGTTTACATCCCATCCAAGTGCATTCTCTCTGATGACAGCGGAAGCTACGTGTACGCCATTGTAAATACATCTGTGGTCAAAACACCCGTTACCCAGGGCAGAAAGAAAAACGCATACATGGAAATAACCCAGGGATTGGAAGCGGGCAGCGAGGTGGTGCTGCAAAGCAGCAGGAACCTGGAGGACGGCATGAAGGTGAGAGTATTGACTGTAAAATAACACTAACTACATGATCCTCACATTCTTGAGGGTTCCGGTCTTGGAAAATTGGGTCCACTCGCAGACATTCACCGCGTGGTCCCCAATGCGCTCCAGATATTTTGCCACCATCAAAAGATCGATCCCCTGGTCCGCCTGGTCGGGGGAGGATTTGAGAAGATCAATGACATCTGTTTTTACTTTATTAAACAGCATATCTACCTCATCATCCCTGTCAATGATCTTCAGCGCCTCCTCCAGGTCCTGGCTGATAAACGCCTCGATGGCATCGTGTACCATGTTCTGCGCAGCGGACGCCATCACGGGCAGGTGCTTCACAATGTGATATGCGTGTTCGCTTTTTATGCGCAGGATCAGCTCCGCAATATCCGATGCATGGTCCCCGATACGCTCCAGGTCCGTCACCACCTTTAGGGCGGTGGACACCTGACGCAGGTCACTGGCCACAGGCTGCTGGCGCAGGATCAGGGACAGGCACCGGGACTCAATGGCCCGCTCCATGTCATTGACCGTGCGGTCCCCCTTGATCACATCCTCGGCCATGGCGTAATCCTGGTCCTCAAAGGCTGCAAAGGTCTGTTCAATGGCGCTTTCCACCATCCTGGCCATTTCCTTTAAATCCTGTTTTAATACTCCTAATTCGTGATCATAAGTTACTCTTACACTCATTCTATTTCCTTTCTGCCAACTACCCGTCTATCAGCCGAAACGGCCTGTAATATAATCTTCTGTCCTCTTATCCTTAGGCATGGTAAACAGTTCATCCGTGGCGGCGTACTCCACCACTTCACCTACCAGGAAAAAGGCTGTATAATCCGCAATACGGGTGGCCTGCTGCATGTTATGGGTTACAATAGCCACCGTGTACTTGCTCTTTAAATCATCCATCAGGTCCTCGATCTTTAAAGTGGAAATGGGATCCAGGGCTGAGGTGGGCTCATCCATGAGCAGCACTTCCGGTTCCACGGCCAGCGCCCTTGCAATACACAGACGCTGCTGCTGTCCTCCGGACAGGCCCAGGGCTGACTTTTTCAAACGGTCCGCCACCTCATCCCACAGGGCGGCTCCCCTGAGGCTGCTCTCCACGATCTCATCCAGCTGGGATTTGTTCTTGATCCCATGGATCCTGGGTCCATATGCCACATTGTCATATATGCTCATGGGAAATGGATTGGGCTGCTGGAACACCATGCCGATCTTTTTTCTGAGAAGGGTGGTGTCCACCTGGGGGTCATAGATGTCCTCATTGTCCAAAAGCACGGTCCCATCGATCTTCACGCCGGGCACCAGGTCGTTCATGCGGTTCAGGGTCTTTAAATAGGTGGACTTTCCGCATCCCGAGGGACCGATAAACGCCGTGATCTTATTCTCATATAAATCAAGGTTAATATTCTTAAGGGCATGATTCTCCCCATAATACAAGTTCAGGTTCCGGGTTGCAATCTTTGTTTTTGTTTCCACGTTCTATCTCCTTATTTCTCCACGTTAAATCTATGGGACAGATATTTTGCCAGTCCATTGATCCCCAGTACAATGACCAAAAGTACCACTGCCACGGCAAATGCCTCATTATATTTTGCCTTCTGCATAAACAGGTACAACTGGATGGTCAGGGTTCCGCCGGATTCCAGTACTTTGTGAAGCAGGTTCTTTGGAAGGTAATATCCGCTTCCGGCAGTAAACAGCAGGGCGGCGGACTCTCCCACAATGCGGCCGATAGCCAGGATAACTCCTGTAAGGATCCCGGGCATGGCGCTTGGAAGAAGGATGGTTCTTATCATATACCACTTGGTTGCCCCGATCCCCAAAGCTCCGTGGCGGTAGCTGTCCGGAACTGTCTTTAATGCCTCCTGGGTAGTCCTGGTGATCAGCGGCAGGATCATCAGGGTCAGGGTGAGAGCGCCTGTGAGGATGGAATATCCCAGTCCCAGGGTATTGCCGAAAAATACCATGCCGAACAATCCAAAGATAATGGAGGGGATACCTGATAAAACTTCCGTTGTAAATTCAATGGCCCGGACCGCCTTGCCCGGCCTGGCGTATTCATTGAGGTACACGGCTGAGCCGATCCCGATGGGGGTGGCGATCAGCAGGGTGATGCCCACAATATAAAGAGTGTTGATGATATTTCCCAGGATGCCGAAGGTTCCCTTTGTGGCGCTGGAAGCAGTGCTTAAAAAAGCCCAGGTCACATGAGGGATCCCACGCACAAACACGTATCCCATGATGCCGGCCAGGATCAGGATGGAAAGACCCGCGCATCCGTATATGATTCCTGTGAGCAGGACATCCGTGGGCCTTACCCGTTTCCCATAAATGCTGTCCCTGACCACAGAGTTTTTATTGATCTGAACCGCTATATCACCTGTCATTTTTCTTCTCCCCTTTCTTCAGAATCCTGGTAAGGCTTATGTTTATGCACATGATAAAGGCAAAGAGCACAAGTCCGATGGTAAACAATACCTGCCTGTGCAGTCCGGCCGCATACCCCATCTCCGACACGATGGCTGTGGTAAGAAACCGCACGGAGTTAAAGGGAAGAGGAAGGTTCACCGCGCTTCCGGACACAAGACTGATGGCCATGGCCTCGCCAATGGCCCTGCCTGTTCCCAGCACCACCGCTGTGATGATACCGGACTTGGCCGCGGGCACGATCACCTGGAAAATAGTCTGTATCCTGGTGGCCCCCAAAGCCAGGGACGCGCTTTTTAAGTGGGAGGGAACCGCTCTTAGGGAGGATTCGCTGATATTGATGACCGTGGGGAGGATCATCAGGGCCAGCACCAGGACCGCGGAGATCAGATTGGCGCCTCCCGTGAACTGGTGGGTTTCGGAGCCTTTGAATATGATAAGCTCTATTTTATACATCAGGGGATTCAGTATCAATATTCCCAACAGGCCGTAGATGACCGAGGGGATGCCTGCCAGCAACTCCACTGCCGGACGGACCGTGTCCGCCAGTTTTTTAGGGGCCACCTCCGCCAGGAAAATGGCGGTCATAACGCCAATGGGTACGCCGATGAGTATTGCTAAAAATGTTCCCACAATGGATGTAAGTATGACAAAGAGAATCCCGAAGCTGGGGGAAGCTGCCGCCGGCTGCCATGCGGTGCCGAAGATGATTTCCAGTATACCCACCTTAAACAGTGCGGGCGTACCGCTTATGATCATGTACAATGTGATGGATGCAACAGCCAGTACAGCGAAAAAGCCGCAGCCGGTAAAGATGGCCTGTGCAGCTTTTTCAACAGTGGACTTGCTGCTGTGGTGGGAACGTATGGAAATTGTTTCCGCTCTCATGCAGGGAAGTCTCCTTTCTGATCCTGATTATTTGTCAACTGCGATCAGTCCCACGGACTTAACGATCTCAGTGCCATCTTCGGAGTAAATATAGTCAAACAGCGCCTTTACCAGATCGTTCTGCTGGCTGATATCACCCTTGGTAGCCATAACAAAGGGACGGCTTAAGAAATAGCTTCCGGCCTTGATATTTTCCTCTGTGGGCTCAGCCCCTTCCAGCTTCAGGGCCTTAACAGTGTCGTCCAGCACGTCCAGGGATACGTATCCGATGGAACCTGGCGTGGATGCAACCTTTGCCATCACTGCGCCTGTGCTGTCCAGCTCATTGCTGTATTTACAAAGGTCCTCAAGTCCCAGCAGCTCCTCAAAGGCGCTTCTTGTACCGGAACCGGACTCACGTCCAACCACTACCACAGGAGCATCGCTTCCTCCCACATCCTTCCAGTTGGTCACCTTGCCCTCATAGAGGTCTGACAGCTGCTGCTTGGTCAGGTCCTCCACGGTATTGGAAGGATCGACTACCACTGCGATCCCGTCAATGGCCACAATGTTCTCAGCCACGCCGTTGGCCTTTTCCTCGTCCTTTAAGTTTCTGGAAGAGTTTCCGATATCAGCGCTTCCATTGTTAACAGCCTCAACGCCTGCACCGGAGCCCACGAACTCAGCTGTAACCGTAACCTTTGGGTATTTCTCCATAAATGACTCGCTGAGCGCATTTGCAAACTTCTCCATGGAAGTGGAGCCTACCATGCTGATGGAGCCGCTTAAGTCAGCTGCTGCCTGAGCTGATGTGGCTGCCTCTTCCGAGGTTCCCTCCGTCTGCCCTGCGGTGGTGGTTGGTGCTGCCTCAGCTGCCGTGGTTGCTGCAGCTGCTGCGGTTGTCTCGCCTGCGGAACCTGAGCATCCTGCCAGTACTCCCATTGCAAGCATTGCCGTGCCCATCAGTGCCATTATTTTCTTACTGTCCATTCTCATAATACATTGCCTCCAATTATTCTGTTTCTGTTCTGTGTATTTGTTTTTTCATGTTCACTACATTTTGGAGTATACATAAGTTTTACATTGGATGAAATCAAAGTATAGTATAGATTCTGTAAAATCTGTGTAAAACCATTTTTGTATCTGTGATTGGTATCCTCGTCCACTGAGGGTAAATATGCACAATAAATTTCTTTTTCCTTATGCATATTAATGATTTACAACCCTTTCGGATTATGATAAATTAAATTTATAAAAGATATGAGGTATTACCTTATACCAATCAGGAGGTTAAAATGGATCAGACAATTGATATTAAGAACTTAAGACGCTGTGCGGAGATTTCCAGGCAGTCACGTGCAGAAGGCAATACTCCCTTTGGAGCTCTTCTGGCAGATAAGGACGGCAACATCTTACTGGAACAGCCTAATGTTGAGATAACAGAGAATAAATGCACCGGCCATGCGGAGACTCAGGTGGCGGAGCGGGCATCCCAGCTGTACTCCAAAGATTATCTGAAGGACTGCACCCTTTACACCACAGCGGAACCATGCGCCATGTGCGCGGGAGCCATCTACTGGGCCGGGATCGGACGGGTGGTATACGGCATGACCGAGAAGGACCTGCTGGCCCAGACCGGATCAGACCCCCAGAACCCCACCTTTGACCTTCCATGCCGCGAAGTATTTGCAAGGGGCCAAAAGAAGATCGAAGTGGTTGGACCCTTTCCCGAACTTGTTGAGGAGATAGCAGAAGTGCATAAAGGCTACTGGAACAGTTGATCAATCAAGAAGATGACGAGGAGGATATGAGATGGAACAGCAGAATCAGAACCAGTCAGCGGACACGGAATACTCCCGGTGCGCCGTACCCTTGAACCAACGCAAGACCTATTTCAGCCTTACCATTGTGTGGACGGGATTTGTATTTGTCATTACCAGCATGATGGCCGGAGGCGGGCTTGCGGCAGGAATGGATTTTAAGCACATCATACTGGCAACACTGGGCGGCAACATTTTTCTGAGCATCATTGCCGTACTGATCAGCATCATTGCCTGTAAGACAGGCCTTACCTTCGCGCTGCTGACCAGGTACAGCTTTGGCTCCAGCGGTTCCAAGGCCGCCTCCATCTTTGTACCCGTGGTCAACCTTGGCTGGTACACCATCCAGGCAGCCACTTACGGACATTTTGTGGCCCAGGTATTTCATATGGGTCAGGTGGGCGAGGGATTATGTATGGCTGCCAGCGCCATTATCATGGGCATCTTTGCCATGTTCGGCATCAGCGCCATCACCATCCTGGGATACATCGCCATACCCGCCATTGTATTCCTGTCCATTGCCACAGCCATCCGCTCCCTGGGCGTCATCGGAGGGGTGGATGCCCTGTTCTCCTATCTTCCGGCCGCCAACATGCCCCTGTTCACAGGCATCACGGCCGTGATCGGCACCTGGGTTCTGTCCACCGCAACCTGTATCGCCGACATCATGCGCTATGCCAAGGACACCAAGACAGCCATATCCGCCACCCTCACAGGTCTGTTGGGAGGCAATATCCTGATGATCGTATGCGGCGCCATTGCAGCCATTGCCATGGAGAACAGCGACCTCACCGTGATCCTTCTGGGATTTGGCCTGGTGATTCCCAGCCTGATCCTTATGACCACCAACATTTTTACCACCAATGCAGCCAACCTGTACTCCACATCCTTAAATCTCTCCAATGCATTTAAGATGGAGCGCAAGAAAATGCTGGCCATCCTGCTGGCCCTGTCAGCCCTGGCAACCCTTACAAAACCCTATGAGATCGGCTTTTTATTCACCTTCCTCAACATACTGGGTACAGTGGTCCCGCCATTATCCGGAATCATCCTGTCAGACTATTTCCTGGTCCACAAAGGCAGCTATGCGGCGTATGACAAAGCCAGATTCTGCAAATGGAATCCCGTCCCCTGGATCACCTGGGCCATTTCCATCGCCCTGGTGTACATGATCCCATTTGGCCTTCCGTCCTTAAACGGAATCATTCTGGGCGCAGCGATCTATACCGCACTGATGGCCGTAAATAAGCAGCGGGCAGCCGGCAGCATTGCCGAGGAAGCGTAAAAGGGGGAACATACATATGGACAGATATAAATTCAGCGCATTAATAGGAACTGTGATCATGGGGATCGGTTCTTTTATGGGATGCCTGGCAGAAAATCCCCTGTTTATCAACCTGGGGAACGGACTTTTGATCGTGAGTATTTTTGTTATGATATATGGGTATTCCAAATGGCAGCCATAAACAATGTAAAACGGATTAGCGATCGCTAATCCGTTTTAATATTTGATATCCTGGATCCTTCATCCTCATCCATCCTGTCATAATGAAGGATCCGCTTGCGTATCTGGCTGTATTTTAAGATGTTTGTGTCCACGTATTCCCATGTGTAAACTGCCGGGGTCCCGTCCTCGTCAAAGTTAACGCCCTTTAGCAGCAGGAATGCCTTTGGCGGGATCCCTGCTGTTTTTAACAGGCTGTCCAGCAATTCCACGTCCCTACTGTAGACCGCGTTCAGCTCCACCTTGTCCCACTCCAGCTTTTTGCCGCTGGCCTTGTACATAAAGTAGAACACGGAATTCACATAACGGTCCAGTTCTCCCATATCCACCCCTCTCAGGTATGAAAGGGGGATATAGTCACGGGTCACGGCACAGATTTGTTGATCCGCGTAGAAGATCTTGTCACACACAAGGGCCTGCGCCCCCTCCTCCATGCCCAGGCGGCCGGCCACATCCCGGTCCGCCCTGACAATCTGGTGCCGGATCATCTCCACCCTGGGTTCATATCCGCTGTTCCTTATCATATCCGCAAAATGCATCACAGGGTTAAAGCTGGCTTTCATCTCAAAAAAGCTGCTGTTGACAAACGTCCCCCTTCCATGTCTGCGGAATATCATGCCCTTTCCCGCCAGGTCGTCCAGGACGCTGCGCAGTGTGATCCTGCTGACTCCCAGCATCCGTGCCAGCTCCTCCTCCCTGGGAAGCTTGCTGTTCACAGATAGATCCATGTGTTTGATAAAGCGGAGAAGTTCCTCCTCCACCTGGGCTTTCAGGTCTGTTTTCCTGACCTTTCTGGGTATGCTCTCCCTGTAATCTTCCGTCATGTTCCCCTCCCGTACCTGTCCAAGGAGTTTGGCTTATCCCTGCTCCCGGCAAGCAGATATAAATAGTATATAAATAATGCCTACCCTGTCGTCCGTTGACAGGGCAGGCCTATCCTTTAAAAGGATGTGATCTCAGTTTTTAGGATACATTTATATTCTATGATATCATGTTTCCTGATTTCTTTCAAGCGGCCCAGGGAGTAAACAATAGCCAAAGAAAATCACACCAGCTGTCTCTTCAGCCGTTCCTCCTGCGCCTTTTTATCCTCAGCCGGATACCACATGGGGTCCGCGATGTGGATACAGCAGGTCTCACCCGGCGCAAACACCACACGGTGGGGCGTTTCCACCTTTACCAGCTGCTCACCCACCGATACCAGGTACTCTGTCTTATCCGTAAGAAAGATCCTCTTTTCCACACGGGTCTTAAATCCCTGGTCCCCGGTTATCCGTATGGCATTGGGCCTGGTGGCGACCACCATGTCGCTGGCAGCATCCGGCGGCACGGGCAGATCCAGCGCCTGGCTCATGTCGCCTTTGGGGTATGCCTTTTTATCCTTGATCACAACATTAATGAATGTGGATTCTCCCAGGAAGCTGTGCACAAACCGGGAATTGGGCTTGTTGTAAAGGTTTGCCGGAGTGTCGACCTGCATGATCCTGCCCATGTCGCACACCATCATCCGGTCCGAGATAGCCATGGCCTCAGACTGGTCATGGGTCACAAAAATAATGGTAAAGTTGAATTTGCGCTGCAGCTCCTTGATCTCAAACCGCATGGATTCCCTTAATTTAGGATCCAGGTTGGAGAGGGGTTCATCCAGAAGCATCACCTTTGGGTTGGTGACAATTGCCCTGGCCAGGGCAATACGCTGCTGCTGGCCGCCTGAAAGTTCCGAAGGATACACCTCCTCCAGCCCATCCAGGCTGCAGTGGTGCAGGGCTTCCTTTACCCGCTTTGTCATATCCGTCTTATTTACATTCTGTATTTTTAACGGAAACGCCACATTGTCAAAAATATTCATATGGGGCCACACGGCAAATGCCTGGAACACCATTCCCAGCCCTCTTTCCTCAGGGGGAACATAAAGGTTCTTTGACTTGATGGATACCGGCTTGCCGCAAAGGTGGATCTCGCCCTCAGACAGATCCTCAAACCCCGCGATCATGCGCAGGGTAGTTGTCTTGCCGCAGCCTGATGGTCCCAGGAAGGAGAAACACTCCCCCTCCTGAATATTCAGGTTAAAGTCATCCACCGCCGTGACCGTACCCATGGTTCTGGTTGTGAAGCGCTTTGTAACATGCTGTAAAACTACCTGATCCTGTGCCATAACCTACGCTCCCTTCCTGTCTTTGGTGATTTCCGTGACAATGGTATTACATATAATAATGATTACAATGGCCAGTGAGGCCAGGGCCGATGCCTGAGGGATCATGCCTGCGTCCCTTAAGGAATAGATCTGTACCCCCAGCGTCCTGGTATATGGCCCGTAGAGAAGAATGGATGTGGTCAGCTCCCTCATGGCCGGCAGGAAGATCAGGAAGAATCCCGATACCATGGCCGGGCGGATCAGAGGCAGGGTGATATCCTTCAGGGATTCCGTGTGGGTGGCGCCGCAGGCCCTGGAAGCTTCCTCCAGGGAGGAGTTGACCTGCTGCAGGGATGCGGAGGCGCTCTTCATGGAGAAGGACAGGTATCTTGCCATATAGGCCACCAGTATGATCCATATGGTATTGTACAGTTTAATCCCAAAGATGGAGCCGGACCAGGAAAGGATAACGCCGATGGCCAGCACGGTTCCGGGTATGGAATAGGGCAGCACGGAAAGGATCTCCAGAATACCTTTGCCCTTTGGTTTAATGCGGTTAATCACGTAAGCCACCATAACACCCAGGAACATACACACGATCCCGGCCGTAACAGACAGGAACAGTGAGTTTTTGATGGAATCCAGAGTGGCCGTGGAGGTCAGTACCTTCTGGTAATTCTTCAGGGAGAAGTTCTCCGGTGTAAGGGGGAGCCCATATGCATTGACCAGGGCTACCAGGAATATCATGACCAGAGGGACCACAACAATAACGATCAGTGTAAGGCAGGCAAATGCCAGCAACGGGTATTTGGCTCCCCTCAGCTTAATCAGGGTAGGCCGCATGGACTTTCCCTTGATAATGTCATAGCTTCCTGAGCTGAGCACCCGCTTTTGGATCACCAGTGCCACCGCCACCACCGCCACCAGCAGGATGGACAGCGCGGCGCCCTGGCGGATTCCCTCAAAGCTTCCCGAGGATTTATAGATCAGGGCGTAGATCATGGTGGGCAGTGTATAAATATTCTTGGAAAAACCAAGAATGGACGGCACTCCGAAATGAGCCAGTGAGGATATGAGGATCAAAAGCGCTCCTGCGGAAATAGCTGGTTTTACCAGGGGGATCGTAATCTTTGCTATGACCTGCCCCTGCTTTGCCCCAGCGATCCTGGCTGACTCCTCCAAGGTGGGGTCCATGCGCTCCAGGGCGCTTACCACCTGCATGAACACAAATGGGAAATAGTAGGAGCACTCCACAAAAATGATCCCGCCGATACTGTTGATATTAATGGGCGCACTGGCCAGGTGGAAGGTTGCCATCAGCCATTTGTTCACATAGCCGGCCCTTCCTGAGAAAAGCAGATCCCATGCCATGGCACCAAAAAACGGAGGAAACATGTAGGGGATGGTAAACATAGCCCTCATAAAGCCCTTGGCCGGAATGTCGCTGCGCCCCAGAAGCCAGGCATAGAACAGACCCATAATGGTTCCAAACAGCGTCACCGCCAGGGCGATAACAATGGTGTTCCACATTGCCTTCAGGTTATCCATATTTCCTATCACTGATACAAAGAGGCTGATATCAAACTTGCCCTCATAGAAAAACGCATTGTAAACGATCATAAAGATCGGGATCGCCACAATGACCAGAAGCAATACAAAGCTGAGGCCCGTCATGGCCTGGTCCAGGCCGAACTTCCTGCCCTCCATGGCAGCCAGCTCCGAGCCGCTTGTCATGGCACGCCGTCTCCTGAATGTCATAGGTTTTCCTCCTTTCCAACTGCAGGATAAAACTCAGGGCTTATGAATTTAAGACCCACGGTTTCCCCTTCCCGCTCCACCGTGCCTGCCTGATTGGCGTCAAAGGCATTTTTCTGAACACGGATCTCCTTGCCGTTAAAATCCACAAAATAATCATACTCGCTACCCAGGAATACGGAGCGTTTTACCGCTGCCTTCAGGGGTGATGCAGAGTCAAACGTAATGTTATTGGGGCGCACGCCCATGTCCACGGTTCCCGCCTGTTCATACTGTGCAGGCACCTTCCCGTCAAATACCATCTTTCCGTTGCCGGAAAAGCACCAGTCCTTTCCCTTTTTGCACAGTGTGAAGAAATTGGAAACACCGATAAACTCAAATACAAACCGGTTGGCGGGCCGGAGTATGATATCCTCATCCGCTCCCAGCTGGCACAACTCCCCTTCCCTGTTCATAATGGCCATCTTATCGCACAGCTGCAGGGATGCCTCCTGATCATGGGTGATGTAGAAGATGGTGGTCCCTATATTTTTTTGGATCTGCCGGATCTCTATGAGCATTTCCTCTCTCAGCTTTGCATCCAGGTTGGTGATTGGCTCATCCATGACGATCACCGCATCGGAGCTGACCAATGCCCTTGCAATGGCAACCCTCTGCTGCTGGCCGCCGGACAGCTGGCTGGGCAGGTAGCCCGCGTATTCGCTCATGCGCACCTGTTTTAGTGCGTTCTCCGCCCTCTGCTTGACCTCCGTCTTTGGCATCCTGCGCTTTTTCATGGGATAGCACACATTTTCCAGAACCGTCATGTGGGGCCAAACCGCATAATCCTGGAACACCACGCCCACATCGCGGCGCTCCGGCGGAATATTGATACGCCTTGCCTGTGAAAATACACACCTGTCCCCAATCCAGATCTCCCCTGTGCTGGGCTTGTTAAATCCCAGGAGACAGCGGATCAGCGTGGTCTTGCCGCAGCCCGAGGGGCCCACCAGGCACATGATCTGGCTGTCGTCCACTTCCAGGGAAAAATTCTTTAAAATCTGTCTGTCCCCATAGGAAAAGGATATATTGTCGAACTTAATACTAGCCATTATAGGTCCTCCTGTCCCTTGTAAATGTAATTCCATCCATGCGGATAAAACAGGGCCGGAACTTCTTCCGGCCCCGCTTACATGTTCCCGCTTTCCTTGCTATACATTCCTTGCTATACTTTTAATGTACTTTTAATATATTTTCCTTACTTAAAGATCTTGTCAAATGTCTCAATAATCTGATCTGAGCTGTCGGACAGGGACTGAAGGTCAACGCTCATGGCTGACTTTGCGATCTCCTCCACGCTGGCGCCCTTCTGGTCCACGTCATCCCTTACGGACAGCAGGTTGTTGTCTACCAGGATCTCCTGGCCTTCCTTGGAAAGGATAAAGTCATACAGCAGTTTGCCGTTGGTATCGTTTGCGCATCCCTCAACCAGGCCAATGGGTGAGAAGATGGAAACCAGGTCGGAGTCCAGATACCTGAAGCCCAGAGGCGAACCCTCATCCATCAGGTTCTGTGTTACATAATCCAGCATGATCCCCACCTTATAGGCGCCTGCAGCCACCTGGTTGTGGGTTGCGGTGGTGCCGGATTCCAGCTCACATCCATTTTCTTTTAACTTCTTAAAATATTCCTCACCATAAGATGGATCAGAAAGGAGCGCTCCCACAAAATACTTTGTGGTGCCTGCTGAAGACGGGTCGGTCATTACGATCTGGTTGTTCCACTTTGGATCCAACAGGTCATTCCATGTCTTGGGCGCTTCCTCCTCCGTAACCAGGGTGGTGTTATATCCCACGGACATGTTCATCATACGTGCACCAGTGTAGTATCCGTCCGGGTCAATAAACTTATCGGCAATGGCGCCGGCCTCCGGGGATGAATATTTTGCAAGAATGCCTTCATTTTTAAATCCAATATAGTCCGAGGGGTCTCCCACCCAGATCACATCAGCCGCCACCTGTCCTGACTGGTGCTCGGTGGCGATCTTGGTGATCACCTTTCCTGTGCCTGCAAAGTAATAATCCATCTTTACATTAGGATATTTCTTCTCAAATCCCTGCTTAATGGCCATCAGCTGATCCTCCTGCATGGAAGAGTACAGCATTACATTGCCGGTCGCCTCCGCATCTGAGGAAACTGCCTCAGTCCCTTCCTGTCCGTTTTCCGCCTCTGTGCCTTCTGCCTGAGCTTCTGTCTTAGGAGCCTCAGCTGCCGTTGTTGGCTCCGGTGTCTTAGCGTTGCCGGAACCGCCGCATGCTGTCAATGAAACTGCCATAGCTGATGCAAGGATGACTGCCAATGATTTCTTCATAACTATACCTCCCTGAGTACGTTTAATTTTTGCACATACGAAAATTCTTATATTTTGTTGTGCAATTTGTTTGTTTTGCAGTTGATTTGATTGTAAATTTTATGCTAAAATATGTAAAGTATGAAAAATGTGGAAGTGAGCCGATGTACAATTTTTAAACCCTGCAAAGTTTAAACTTCCCCAAAGGCGGTAAGATGACGGAGAAAGCAGTAAAAAACCCCAAGAAAATCAGACAACTCATCCACATCCTGGCCCTTGGTTCAGGATTTCTTGTGGTGCTTGCCATCATCTTCCTCACCCTGTTCCGCATTTTCGAGCGCATCACCTATGACTCCATTTCCGACCTGAACCGTGATTTTGCCATCCAGATCGATTCCCTTACAGAAACCATCAACTCCTCCATTGTAAATTATGGAATGCAGCTGTTTTATTCAGATGCGGTAAAAACCATGATGGGATCCGGAACCTTTTCCAACACGGACCGTGTATACATGACCAGGGATCTGAATACGTCCCTAAGCTCCACGGATTTTGCAGAGTCCATCATCATCCACAACGGCTACACGGAGCACGTATACTCCACTGATCCCTCCTTCCCGGACCAGCCCATTGATATTTATAAGAAGTCCCCCATCCGCCAGCTCCTGATCAGCAGGACCAATGAAGACCGTTTTAAACCCATCTACTGCCATGAAAACGGACCTGGCGGAAAAGAGTACTACACCTTTATGTTCTACGAGGTATACCCTGACGGAACCCCCAAGCCCAGCACCCTGATCATTACCATCAAAAGCAACTGGTACAAAAAGTCCCTGCTGGCCTCCAACCCGTCCTCAGACCTGATCGTCATCAACAAGCACGGGGATATCCTGGTGTCCGCAAGCGACTCCCTCCTGGACAAATACACCGAGTACTATCCCATGATCACCAAGGAAAAAAACAGCGGGTATTTTATAGACAATAAGAAAAAGGAAATCTGCATGTATTATGAGTCCCTGACAACGGGCCATACCTACATGAAGATCTCCCCTTTGCAAAAAACCCTTCCCCGCCTCCTGTACTTTCGCCGGATCGTGGTATGTTTTATGGTAACGCTGATCTCCATTTTCGGCGCTGCCCTGGTTGTGCTGCTCATCTTTGCCCTGATGCCCATGCTCAGGCTAAAGGACGCCATTAAGACCATTGACAAGCTTCTGGAGGGAAATGAACCCGACATGCCCGGTCCTCCCAACGCTCCCTCCCTTCCCCTGAGGGAACAGATCAATGCAGTGGTGTCCAAATCAGAGCGCGCCAGCCTGGAGCAGGTCCTGTATGACATGCTGGCCGGCAAGCTCTCTTTGTCCTCCTCCCGACTTTTTAAGAACCAGGAAGGCCCATTTGGTTTTATGCTGGTCCATGCCCAGCACAGAAAAGACATCTACGAGCTGGTGGAAAAACAGCACCCGGAAATGGTAGTCACCAAATCCTCCCACATCTATGCCTGCATTGGCATCTGGGAATCTGAGGAGGATTACAAAGACCTGGCCGCTTTTATTTCCCAGTCACTCAACTGCCGCCTGTTTAAAAGTTCCCTGTTTACGGATTTTGAGAGCCTGGCCTCCCATTTTTCCAACCTGAACGAACTGCGCAAGTTGGGCCTGATCCTCAATGAGGAGGAACTTGTGATCCATGAGGAAGCCCTGGCCATAAAAACTCCGGCCAATACCATTACCACCAGGGATTTTACAGACCTGATCGTACGCCTCAAGTCAGGCAGCCTTGACCTGAGCCGGGCCAAATGGCTGGAAATCCTGGACACCATTAAAAACTACCGGTACGATGACTTTCAGTACATCCTATACCGGGCCGAGGATACCATATGCAATATTTTAAATGAGTTTTCCAGCGATCTGCTGAAAGACGGCCAGAAGCTTCTCCCCGAATCCCTGGAGCAGATCAGGGATCTGGGGGAGATCAACCGGGCCTTTGACAGGGCCTTTGTATCCATCTGTGATAATTACAGTGAAAAAAAGGCGGAAAAATATTCTGAACTGGCCCGCCACATTAAAGAGATCGTCCAGGAACACTACCATGACAGCAGCCTGAACTCCCAGCGCATTGCAGACATGATCCAGATGAACAATGCCTATCTGGGCCGCATGTTTAAAAGTTCTTACGGACGTTCCATCAACGACTATATCAACACATGCCGTCTGGAGGAGAGCATGCGCCTTCTCAGGCATACGGACCAGTCCGTGGAGGAGATTGCGCAGCGTGTGGGCTTTTCCAATATTAAATATTTTTACGTGCTGTTTAAAAAGTTTACAGGGATAACCCCCACCACCTACCGTGCGGGATAGGCGGCGGGGGGATCAAAGGGAAACAGCGGAAACCATTTCCACAATTGTCTGCATCTCTTCCCACTTCTGTTCCATGTCCTCCACCAGCTTAAACTGGGTCCGGCACCGGTCCAGATTATGTTTCTCCCTGGCGGTCTTAAAATAGGTATCCCCTTCCAGGTAATCTGTCAGGAAACGCATTCCGCACTCCAGGGTCATAAGGCGTGCGCCCTGGGGCAGCATTTTTACCTCCTCCTCCGTAAGGCTCCCCGCGCATCCCTTTAAGAATCCTTTGGTGTAGGTCTCAAACAGAGGAAGGGACAGGGAAACCTTACTCAGATCCGTCTCGTCCTCCTCCGCCGTGTTGGCTCCAAACCGTATGGAATCGCCGAAGTCAAAGATGGAGAGTCCTGGCATCACTGTGTCCAGATCAATGATGCAGATGGCCTGGCCTGTGCTGTCATCGATCATAATGTTGTTTAGTTTTGTGTCGTTGTGGGTTACCCGCAGGGGAAGCGCCCCTGATGCCAGCATATCCATGGCAAGGCCCATATCCCCGCCCCTGTCCGTCACAAACCGGATCTCTTCCCTCACCTGGTCCGCCCTGTTACAGATATCCTGATCCACAACCTCCTGAAAGCGCTGAAACCTGCGGGGCGTGTCATGGAAGCCCGGTATGGTCTCGGACAATTCTTTGGCCGGATACCGGGACAAAAGGCGCTGGAAATGGCCGAAGGCCTTGCCGCTCTGGTAGAAATCCTCGGGCTTTTCCACCAGGTTGTAACAGGTGGCTCCTTCAATGAACAGGTACATCCTCCAGTAGCTGCCCTGACTGTCCACGTAAAAGGCTTCCCCCTTCTTTGTCTTTACCAGGTTCAGGGTCTCCCGGTCAGGGTCTCCTCCGTTTTTTATGACCTCCTGCCTTAAAAATGTGGTCACGCCTTCAATATTCCTCATCAGGGACACCGGGTCCCTGAAAATCTCATCATTCATTCTCTGAAGGATATAGGGACGGTCGCACACCAGCTTAAAGGTGTCGTTAATATGTCCGCTCCCGTAGCGCTCACAGCTTACCATGCGTCCCTGTGTCATAAAAGCCGCGGACGCTTCCTCCAGTATCCATGTCTCTATCTCTGTACTCATCTCTCAGCCCTCCCACAGCTTCTGTGGATACAGTCCGCTGTCCTTTAATCCTTTGATGGCCTTTACCACCATCTCCTTATCCTCCTTGTAGGTGACTCCATACCAGCGGTCCACACTCTTTAACACCGTAACCTGGGCCTGATCTGCTTTTAACAGCTCATCAACCACAAAGGGAAGGAAATACTCGCACTTTAAGGGATCCGCGGAAAGGTTCTTTTCCAGGAATGCCCCGAACCGTTTTTCCAGTTCCGCCAGGATGCTGGCCGTAAATCCCCACATGTTCATGGACACAATGGCGGACTCCCCAAGTTCCGTCCATGTGGACCCGCCATCCTCCGTGTATTCAGCTATATCGCCGTGCTTTTCTATTCTGGTGCGCTCATGGACATCGGTCAGGCAGTTGCATTCATCCACCGTACACACGCCTCTGGCCACATATCCGTTCTCCGTAAGGGTATTATAAAGACGGTAGCCCACCATGGTATACTGGTATCTGTCATTATCCTCCACGGATGAAAGCTGATCATAAATCATGTGAAACGCTTCTTTTCCATAATAATCATCCGCATTAATAACCGCAAAAGGACCGTCTATGCTGGATGCGCAGCACAGGACCGCATGGGCGGTTCCCCAAGGCTTTACCCGCTCTTTTGGCACCTGGAAACCTGCCGGTATTTTATCCAGTTCCTGAAATATATACTCCACATCCATGTACTTACTGATCCTGTTCCCTATATGGATCTTAAACTCTTCCTCAATGGCCTTCTTGATAATAAATATTACCTTCTCAAATCCGGCTTCCCTTGCATCATAAATTGAAAAATCAATTATGATATTGCCATACTCATCCACCGGGTCGATCTGCTTTAATCCCCCGTAGCGGCTTCCCATACCAGCCGCCATAATCACCAATACAGGTTTCTTTCCCATGCTTATCTACCTCTCTTACTGGATTTTATTCTGTGTCTCGACATGACCTAACCCTTAACACCGCCGCCTGTAACACCTGCGATGATCTTCTCAGACAGGAAAATATACAGGATAAAAGTGGGCAGGAATACAATGACCACTGCCGCAAACATGCCGGCCCAGTCGCCTGTGTATTTCATGGAGTTGATCATGGAATACAGTCCGACCGCAACAGGGCGCACCCGGTCCGAGTTGCCGAATATCAGGGAAATAAAATACTCATTCCAGATATTGATAAAGTTGAAAATGGTCACGGTCACAATGCCGGGCTGGGCCATGGGAAGCATGATCAGCCAGAACGTCTTCACCGGCGGACACCCGTCAATGGCTGCCGCCTCCTCAAACGCCCTGGAAAGGTTGGCAAAAAAGGTAGTAAGGAAAATGGTGGTGTAGGGCACATTGATGCCGATATACAGAAAGATCAGCGTGGCCATATTGGCCGTTACATTGTTAAGGATGTTAAGTCCGGCCACCAGTGCAAACAGAGGAAGCACGATCATCACAACCGGAACGCCCATGGATGCAACCAACCCGGTCTGTATCAGCTTATTACACACAAAGTCAAAACGTGACAGCGCATAGGCCGCAGGCGCGCAGATCACGATCAGCAGGGTACAGGACACAAAGGAATAAAACAATGAATTAAAGAAGATGGTGGACACATTGGAATTGACCCACGCCTTCACATAGTTTTCAAAATGGAAACCGCTGTCCAGCAGCTTGTTGGAGAAGATCTCCTTGGTGGTGGAAAAGCTGGCCAGAAGCACCCAGCCCAGCAGTATAAAGGTAAAGAGGATCCACAGGGTCAAAAGCAGATAACCCGGACCCAGCTTCAGTTCCCTCCTCCAGCGGATGGGTTCACTGTATCTCTTTTCTTTTTTACCAAATAATCCTGACATATACGTTCCCCTTCCCTAGAATTCCAGATCATCATCTTTCAAAAGATGATTACACAGCCAGAATACGGCGACCACGCACACGCTGAGCATAACGCCCACCGCTGCGCCCACACCGGAGTTTCTCTCAGTCACACTGTTTCCTGCGCCAAAAATCTGCATATACAGGTAAACCATGGGCGTGATGGTCTGGGTATCGGCTGTAACGGTTGAGAACAGCTGTGACCACACAAAGAATCCAACGCTTGTAACGCTCCACATGGTAATATTCGTTCTGAACACGCCCTTTAAAAGGGGCAGTGTGATGTAGCGGAACTGCATGAACTTGTTGGCTCCGTCCAGGGTTGCCGCTTCAAAATAATCCTCGCTGATCCTCTCGATCCCGCTGGAAAAGATCAGCATATGGTATCCCACCATACCAAAACAGTAAGCCAGCAGCAATGCCATGAACTTGTGGTCATTGTCCAGCCACTGGATTTTGGCAATGGAATCCAGTCCAATGGATGTAAAAAATGTTTTTAACAGGCCGAACTTGGGGCTGTATACATACTGCAGCCACATGGTAGCCAGCGCAACCGCGCTGACGATATTGGGCAGATAGATCATGGCCCTGAAAAAGCTCTTAAAACGGATACCGCTGGTTATGATCACTGCGAACAAAAGTGCCAGGGACATGACGATAATGCCTCCGATAAACCAGATACGGACCAGATTCCACATGGACATGCGGAACAAGGTGGTGTTAGCCAATTTAACGTAATTATCAATTCCGGTAAAGGTCCATTTTGACATGGCGTCCGTGATGCCTTCAATCTTGAAAAAACTCATCAGAACGGTTCTGACGATGGGATAGAGGAACACCAGGACAAACATCACGACTGCCGGTGTCATAAACGCTATGATCATTCCTTTGTTTCTTTTCACACCAGTGCCTCCTTACTTAAAAATTATGCTGCTGCATAAAATTTAAAAGAGGCGGCAGCGTTAAACGATGCCACCTCAATGATGATGTTGCTTATATGATACTCTTGCTGCCTGTAAGCTTTACTTTCCGGCTGCCTGCAAATTTGCCACAAACTCATCCGCTGTGACGGAGCCGCCGCAGAGCTTCATCATGTTCTCCTTGATGATCGGCGTCATGTCTACGTTGTCCTCTGCGCCGGCCGCCCATGGATAACGTGTGGTCAGGCTTTCCATTACCGGCTGTACACATGCGATCTGTGCCGGCCACTCAGTGTTGGTTGAATCGGAAGGAATGCCTACGGACTCAACGGAAAGCTTCTTGTCAAATTCGCCCTTGGTGATGTATGTGATCAGCTGGAATGCAGCCTCTGCATTCTGTGAATTCTTGTTAATGGCCAGAACCTGCGCGCCGAAGTTAGCTGCTTCCGTGCCGTCTGTACCGTTCTCTACCGCCGGATAGCTGAAGCATCCCCACTTAAAATCGTCCCCTGCCATGTCCTTAACCTCGTTTGGAAGCCAGGAGCCGTTGAGATACATTGCAGCAGTGCCCATTGCCAGTTCCTGGTTCTGTCCTGCAGGCCATACGTTGGAGCCGATGCCCTCGGAGAAATACCCCTTGGCTGCAAAATCCTCATATGCTTTAGCCATGGCCAGTACGGAAGGATCATCCCACTTATTGTTCTTCACAATGTCAGATGTCTTATCATATCCGTTGATCCTGGACATATGGTATCCGAACATGCAGAGAATGTAGGCGTCATCACATGTGATGGGCGTATAGCCTGCGTCCTTGATCTTCTGGCATGCCGCGTCCAGCTCTGCCCATGTCTTCGGAACCTCTGTCACGCCCGCCTCGTCAAAAATGGATTGGTTGTAGAAAAATGCAAATACATTTGGCTGGTAAGGAATGGATTTAAGGGTTCCGTCCCCAACCTCACGGCACGCGCCCATCAGACTCGCGCTTGCGGTTGCCTCGTAGTCGTTCTCCTTTACCAGGTCTTCCAGGTCCAGGATATATGCGCCCCATGTCTTGTTCACTCGGTCGATATCCTCGTCAAACACATCAATGTTGGTTCCTGCATCCAGCGCCGGCTGAAGACCCTCGCGGATACCGGTACGTCCCTTAAACTGAACGTCAACTGCGATTCCCGTATCGGCCGCAAACTTGTCAACCGCTTCCTTGATCACCTGTCCCTGCGGCTCTGTGGACTCCCACATGGACCAGTATACAAGGCTTCCTCCATCTCCGGCCGGCGCCTGTGTGTCAGCTGCTGCGCTGTCACCTGCCGCTGCCGCCGTTGTCTCCGCTGCCGCCGGTGCCGCTGCCGTTTCTGCCGGTTTGGAGCCGCCTCCGCATGCGGTCAGTGAGCCGGCCATTGCCGCTGTCAGTGCCAGTGCCCATAATTTTCTTCTTTTCATATAATACTTCCTCCTTAAATATATTTGTATTTTTGTCCCTTCAAATACATTTCTCATAACTCAAGTATAGTAAAATTGCACATAATATTCTTTGCACAATCTATCGTTATATTTAGACGATAAGACTATTTTTATATATATTATACAAATATAATGTTGGTATATGTTTATATCAGGGCATATGCGACATATGCAGCCGTTTTATGTATGACAATATATAAAAAAGGACTCTCCCACCATCCGTGATTTAAATCATCAGATTCATCATCACTGGTGCGACAGCCCTCTTTTATATTTCATAAAATATTATTCGTACAGAATCAAGGCAATCATTTCAATGGGTTCTTCACCGGCACAGGCGAGTCCGTGCCCTTCACCCGGTGCACAATAGGTTACATCGCCGGCACCAACGGTAACCATGGTTCCATTATCATTGTAATGTCCGGTACCGCTCAATATGTAATAAGTTTCACTGTCGCCGGTATGAACATGATAACCGATCTCAGAACCGGGATAGACGGTGGTATGGCCAAAAACACGGCCTTTTTGGCTCATTTCATCAGGGCCGTTTAACAAACTGCGGACGGTAATCTCACCGGTGCCCTGAAAAGGGGCAGGCTTCCGGACAGTTTCTTTTTCAATGCATTTTCTTATCATGATATTTCCTCCATTTATTTATATAATTAAAGTTTTGTTTTCTGAGAGATATCCAGAGATTCCATGCCGGAACCAGGTACAGATAAAACGCAGCCAAAAGGCAGGTCATCTCTGCTCCGATCGTGGCCACCGGTACAGCACCGGCAATCGCCCATGGGATTAATGCCGCAATTAAAATGACCGAATTTTCCAGAGCAATCGCCAGTTCCTCTTTATCCTGATAGAGATCATCACAGATCTGCCAGGTCAGAATTGTTCCCAGGCTCTGATTACAGCTGACCATAGAAGAAAGAACCGAAGTCAGGATCACGGTGCCAAAGGGCGTTAATTTGACAGCGGTCTGCTTCAGCCTGTCTTTTATCCCGGAAAGAAGCGGTGTAACCGAAAAAATTCCGGAATAAGAAGCCGATATGAGCACAATTGCCCCGACCTCAACCATAGACGAAATCCCGCCTCCATCCAGCAGTACGGCCAGCCGGCTTCCTTCTTCAAAGACGCCTCCTGTCCATAATGTGCGTATAAGCTCACCGGGTGTAATTCCCTGAATCATGATTGCTGCCGCAGACGCTGTCACAATACTGGCTCCCATGGCGATTTTCACATCCACCCGCAGAAGCGCCAGCAAAAGCATCAGCACTGCCGGCATGACGGTTAGCCAGCTGAGGGAAAAATTTTCCTGAAAGAGTATGGTCACGGTCGGATCCGGTTCCGCAGCCATGCCTCCCGCCAGCACCACATAAAGAACGCAGGAAGCCAGAAAAGGAACCACGCTGGTTTTCATCATCCCCCGGATATTCCGGTAAATATCTGTCCCGGTAAGGGAGTATACAAGTATTGCGCTTGAAGACATGGGAGAACAACGGTCTCCGAAAAAAATACCGGATAAAACAGCCCCGGCTGTCAGCATCGGATTCAGTCCCGCCGCATTGGAAATCATCATACAGATGACTCCCATGGTACTGCTGGTACCAAACGAGGTACCTGTCAGAAACGACATCATGCAGCACAAAAGAAATGTACACAACACAAAGTACCTGGGTTCGATCAAATCCACAGAGTGATACAGGATAAAAGGGATTGTGCCTCCAATCCGCCAGCTTGCTGTCAGGCAGCCGATCAGCACAAAAATGATTATAATATTTCCCACCCGCGCCATGCCGCCAAGCAATAATCTCAATACATTTCCCAGCGTCCGCCCCTTTTTTACAGTATACCAGGAAAAACAGAGCATTCCGAACAGCAGTGCATATAAAAGTTCTGTTCCTGTACCTATACACACGGCCAGAGCCACCAGAAAGGCCCCAAGTACCCATGTCTCCAATCCCATCTGATTCCTCCTTCAAACACGTATTCCGTGTTTTACATAATGGCCGGTTTCACCTGAATCACTTCATCTCCTGGAACGTTCTCTCTAACTGCAGCCACTGCGTTCCATAAACATTAAATGCCTCTTTCTTTTCCTCTTCTGTAAGACCATCCATCTGATGACGGCCGGAAAAAATGCCGTTCTTATTCTGGAAATTATTCTTTCCATAAAGTACCATGCCCCACATTGCCCCTTTCTCCAGGCAGTGGATTGTCACAAAATTAAAACCAAGCTCCTTCACGTCCTCCATGGTAACCATCGGCACGCCATCAGGCATTACGTCAATATCCGGATACATCTTCCAGCCGGGAACAGCTGCGGCAACCTTTTTGCACTCTTCCATATCATTGACACGGTTGATCAGGGTCATTGGTGCTCCCAGCTCATGGGCGCGGGCCACACGTTCCATCGCATCATCAAATCCATTGACAGCTCTGCTTTCTGTCCGCGCAATTACAACGCAATCCGTTCCTTCCACCGCGGCCAGAGCCGCTTTTATCTTGGCAAGGTAAACATCCATCGGCATAACATCATAAGGTTTTTTCCCGGTTCCGCGGTAATAAGCCAGACGTTCATATCCCCTGACGCCCTGCCCGTCATCAAGAGTAAAACCCTGGGCTCCGGCCCGGACCAGTCTCTTAATATTCCGGTATACGTTCAGCGGGCTGTCACCGTACCCCTCATCAAAATCCACGATCAATGGCAAGGGTGAAAAATCAGTAATCCGTTCCGTCACATAAATCAGCTCATCCGCCGTCATCAATCCCAGATCCGGCATACCGGTCAGCCCCTTTGACACAGCCGCGCCGCTGAGCAGCATCGCCCTGTATCCGCAAAGCTCCGCAGCTTTTGCAGAAAAGCAATCCCATACGCTTGAAGCAAACACCTGCTCTCCATCTTTCAACATTTTCATAAATGAACCTTTTTCTTTAAACACAGCAAATTCCTCCTAATACTATTACATGAGACAGATGCGGCTGTGATAAATGCAGATTCAAACCACATTTTCACAGCCTCATCAATATCATCCGGCGATTTCAGATCGCTCAGTCATCCATTGTAACAAAACGGTAGTTCCATGTCAGGCTGGTATTACGTACCTCTAACCCATGTACTTTTGGATTGATCAGCATAGCCAGACCATTCTGTACAGTCGGGAATACGGCCACATCCTCATCCAGCAGAATCTTTTCCGCCTCTGCCAGGCTGTCCCATCTTGCCTGCGGATTTTTCAACATCTCTGCTGTAGAAGCTGCATCAATAATATCATTAAATTCTTTTCCGTCATAACGTCCGTAATTATGCTCATTCTTTCTTCCCAACAGTTCAAGGAATGCCATCGGATCCTTATAGTCCGGGCCCCAACGGAACAGGAACAGATCAAAGTCTCCACTCTGTGCATAGGTAAGAGCTGAGCTGGACGGATAGCTGTACAGCTCAATTTTAAGCCCCGGCAAAGTCTGCTGCCACTGTGAAGCAATATATTCAGCCTGGGCGATGGATGCGTCATTATTGTTATAGTACATCAGGCGCAGCGTTACACTGTCCTTCCCCAGTTCCTCAAGTCCCTTTTGCCAGGACTGCTTTGCCGCTTCCATGTCGTATGCCAGGAAATGATCACCGTTGGTATCACGCATCTGGGTCTTTTCATCAGGAGCAAAGCACAGATTATACCCGACTAAGTAATTGGCTGCCTGAGAACCATTGTTCAGTACTGTCTTTGCAATTGCATCTTTGTTGATGGAAGTTGCCAGCGCTCTCCGGATATTAACATTGGCCAGTACTTCATTTTCAAAATTAGGGTATATATACCACATATGTACTTCCAGCGCCTTTGTAAATGCCGGACTGCCGGCGTAATTATTAATCAAAGCTCCGCTGATTTCTACAAAGTCCAGCTCTCCGTTTTCAAACATCAAAGCGCCGGTCTGGGAATCAGTCACAATCTGCCAGTTCAGCTGATTAATATCGATATTGTCCGCATTCCAGTAATCAGGGTTTTTAGTCGCCCTGATATTGGTGGCGTAATCCCAGTAAGTCCAGGTATACGGGCCGTTATAGATGGTTGCCTCTGGTTTCATGCCATAATCTTCACCGGCTGACTCAAAATATGCCTGGTTGATGGGAAGGAACGCAGGACGTACCAGGGTTTTCAGAAAATAAGGTACGATTGCTTCCAGCTCGACCTGCAGTGTCTTATCATCAATTACAGTAACCCCCAGCTGTTCCGGGTCCATCTCTCCGTCTACAATCGCTTTTGCATTTTTAATGCCTACTGCAACTGCTTCGTTGCTGTTCTTTGCCGCGGTAGCCGGATCCACCAGACGTTTCCAGGAAAATGCGAAATCGTTAGCAGTAACCGGTTCTCCGTTGCTCCAGTAAGCCTCTCTAAGATGGAAGGTATAGGTCAGGCCATCCTCTGATATCTCATAGCTTTCTGCCATCAGCGGGTCTAAGGCGCCGTTTTCATCCAGAGTATACAAACCGTCAAACACCGCTGTCAAAAGCTCATTGGACATGGGGTCATTTACCTTGTGGGGATCACATGCCTGTAATGCTGCAAGTTTTGCAATATTCAGCACATGCCCTCCTTCTGCCGCTTCTGCCGTTTCCGTACCAGCCGCGGATGATCCGTTAACAGATGCAGATGATCCCGTATCCGCAGCCGCCCCTGATCCGCAGCCTGCCAATGCTCCGGCAGTAATCGCCGCCATTGCAAGCAACGCCAATACCTTTCTACCTTTTCTCATAATGATCCTCCTTTATTTAAATTATTTATCCACTTTGTAAATTCTTCCTCCGCAGCAAGTACCTGATGTGTCTCGCTTAATGCATGAACCGTACCTTTTGTATAATCGATTCCCAACTCCCCTGGGTCATAAAATACGGGAACCTTAGCCGCCGCCACCCTGGGATTCGGCTCCAGAATAGCGGAAAGCAGCGACCTGGTATAGGGGTGTACCGGATCGGCAAAAATCTCATCCGTTGTCCCGGTCTCCACAATATGGCCCAGATGCATGATTCCAAGACGGTCACTGATATATTTCACCATGGAAAGATCATGGGCAATGAATAAATAGGTGATCCCCAATTCATCCTGAAGGTCCCGCATCAGATTCACCACCTGCGCCTGGATCGAAACATCCAGTGCGCTGATACACTCATCTGCAATCACCAGCTGGGGAAGCATGACCAGCGCTCTGGCAATGCCGATTCTCTGCCTTTGCCCGCCTGAAAACTGATGTGGAAATCTGGTGGCATGCTCCCTGTCAAGCCCCACCTTTTCCAGTATCGCATAGATCTTTTCTTCCCGTTCTTCTCTGCTCTTATAGCTGTGATGGGCGTCCAGCCCTTCCCCTATAATGTCGATCACCTTTTTTCGCGGGTTCAGGCATGACATCGGATTCTGGAAAATCATCTGCATATTGGTGCGAAGATAATCCCTTGTGGCTTTGTCAATGGGACCGCTGATCTTTTTACCATTAAAAATAACTTCTCCGTCTGTGGCATCATACAACCGTATGATCGAACGTCCCGTTGTAGTTTTACCGCTTCCGCTCTCGCCTACCAGGCCATACGTCTCTCCACGGTAAATCTTAAAGGAAATATCATCCACACCTTTTACGGTAAACTTATGGTTGATTTTAAAATATTGTTTTAAATGCTTTACTTCTAAAATCACATCCCTCTCTTCCATATCAGCTCACCCCCTTCAGCATCCGGTCAATTTTGGTACGCAGGGATTCCGGCATCCGGACCTTTTCCGCGTTGGGATGGCACAGCCATGAGGCAACCCTGTGCTTTCCGCCCACATTAAACATCGGAGGCGCCTGCTCAAAATCAATTTTAAGCGCATACGGATTACGGGGCGCAAAGGCATCTCCTTTGATTTCGCGCAGAAGGTTGACCGGCTCCCCCGGAATAGCAAACAGACGCGGCGAGTCTGTGGTAAGATCCGGCATAGAGGAAAGCAGGCCCCATGTGTAGGGATGCCTTGGATCATAGAATATTTCCTCTGCACTTCCCTTTTCGATCATTCTGCCGGCGTACATCACGCACACATAATCCGCCACCTTGGCTACAACACCAAGATCATGCGTAATGTAGACAACCGATATCTGCTTCTCCTTCTGGATCTTCTTAATCAGATTCAGTATCTTCAGCTGAATCGTAACATCCAGTGCCGTTGTAGGCTCATCACAGATCAGAATATCCGGATCGCAGGCCAGCGCGATTGCGATGCCGCCCCTCTGGCACATTCCTCCGGAAAGCTGATGAGGATATTGTTTAAACCTCTTTTCCGGGTTTTTAATTCCAACCTCTTCCAGAAGCTTGATTGCCCGTGCTTTTGCTTCTTCCCGGCTCAGCTTATAGTGTTCCAGCATTCCTTCCATGATCTGGTTTCCAATGGTCACGGTGGGATTAAGGGATGTCATGGAATCCTGAAATACCATGGAAATATGGCGTCCGCATATTTTGCTGCGTACATCCCGTTCCGACATCTTCGCAATATCTACGGTCTGCTTCTGTCCGTTCTCATCCCACCAGCTGTAGTTGATGGAGCCATGGTCAATATGCTGATTATTACTGATAATACCCATAACGGCTTTCATGGTAACAGACTTCCCACTGCCGCTTTCCCCCACAATTGCCACTGTTTCCCCTCTGTACAGATCAAACCGCATTCCCCGGATAGCCGTTGCCTTCCCATGCACCGTATCAAAGGAAATTTCCAGATCTCTAATTGATAAAACTCGTTCTCGTTCCATCTTTTCATTTCCTCCTACATATCCTTCATGGTCGGATCAACCGCATCCCGCAGCCCGTCCGCAAACAGATTGAAGCTGATCATCAATATGGCCAGAACCGTAACCGGCGCAATTACCAGATACGGATATGACAGGAATGAACCGTACCCGTCACTGACCAGGGACCCCAGGGATGCCATGGGAGCTCTTACTCCAAGACCAATATAGGAAAGATAAGACTCCGTAAAGATGGCACTGGGGATGGAGAACATACTCATGGTAACTACCTGACCGAGAACATTCGGAACAATTTCTCCAAAAATTGTTTTGCGGTTATTGGTTCCCAGGGTGTGGGAAGCCAGTACATATTCCTGGCTTTTCTGCTTCAGCATCTGCGCCCTTGCAACCCGGCTCATGGGAATCCAGCCGCTTACAAGAAGCGCCAGGATAATCGATGCAATTCCAGGTTCCAATACAAGCGCAAACAGCGTGACCAGAACCACCTGCGGAATCCCGTTCAATATTTCAACAAAACGCTGCATCAGAAAATCCACCTTTTTTCCAAAATACCCGGAAATTAACCCGTAGCTCATTCCTATGGCCAGATCAATCACAACCGCAATCACCGCAATCAAAAGGGAGAGGCGGGTTCCGCTCCAGAGTCTTGTCCACAAATCCCTTCCCAGGGAATCTGTACCAAAATAATAATAAACATCATCCGGTATTCCCCGCTGTGCGTAAACATCAACCCCGTCCTTTACACCATTGAAAATACCAAAATTCTCAAGTACCGGTATTCTGGGCGAGAGAGAATTATGTTCCAATATTACCTGATCATATGCCCTGGCAGATACGACCGGTGCAAACATTGCAAACAAAATAATTACCACAATCATGGCAAGTCCCACCATGGCACCTCTGTTATGAAGCATTTTTAAAGCCACATCTTTTCCATATGAGGTATTCTCATATACTTCAGAAACCTCATGAAAATCAGAAGGATCTTTATGTACCAGTTTCAGTTTCTCCGCTGGAATATCCGGTATATTCATATTGATTTCCTGCATTATGCTTTACCTCCAGACACGCGAATCCTCGGATCTATAAATCCGTATAATACATCAACCACCAGCATGATTACAATATACAAAAAGCTGTAAACAAGTGCCACCGCCATGATCACATTGTAATCATTATTTTGTACACCGGAAAGCAGCATCTGTCCAAGTCCGGGAACTCCAAAAATCTGTTCTACAACAACACTTCCAGTAATCAGCCCAATCATCAGAGGAGATAATACAGTAATAATAGGAACCAGGGTATTTCGTAACGCATGCCGTACAATCACTTTACGTTCATTAATTCCCTTGGCTTTTGCAAGAATAATGTAATCACTGCTCAGACATTCAATCATCTCCGACCTTGCATACCGTGCCATGGTTGCTATGATATAAGCAGATAACGATAAGGTTGGAAGGATACTGGAAAAGACCGGCTGATCGATCGCGAACCGAATGGGAAACCACCCCATTTTAAATGCAGCAAAAAATACCAGAAATAGTGCGAACACATAAGCAGGTACGCTGAATCCAATCACAGAACATACGGTTGCGACCGTATCGATCCAGGTATTTTTCTTCAGTGCTGCAATAATTCCTAGAACCAGTCCGATGACAACACCGATCAGCATGGCCTGAACACCCATACGTATTGTGATCGGTAATCGTGTGGCCATCATATTTGATACCGGCTGGTCAACGGCAATCACATAAGATATTCCAAAATCCCCGTGGAACAGATTCTTCAAATAAATCCAATACCGGACAAAAAATGGTTTGTCCAGACCATATTTATGTTCCAGAAGCGCCTTCTGCGCTTCATTCAGCTTTTCATTATTAAATGGCGATCCCGGCAACAGATCCATTAATAAGAAAAGCAAAAAAGTGATCGCCAGGAGCGTTACTGCTGCGATCAGTACACGCTTGACAATATATCTCCCCATATCTTTGCCCATATTCAGCCTCCTTGCTCCATTTCATTTTGTTTGACGGCAAAACACATTTTTATGCAATAAATACATTTTCCGTTCTTTTCTTTTGTTATTATATATCACTTTTTACAATATGTAAAATTCATATATTTCTTATATTCCATTAATTTTTTTCATGTAATTTAGGTTATTCTATTGACACTCAGCATAATCCATGAAAGAATAATAGAGACATCATTATCATATAAAAATAAGGAGAAGCTTCTATGAATATCATTAAATACCGGTTACTGGTCAAAGCGATTGAATTAGGAAATCTGACAAAAGCAGCATCCGAGCTGGGATACACCCAATCCGGAGCCAGTCACCAGATTAAGTCGGTGGAAGAAGAACTTGGGATTAAAATCTTACAGCGTGACCGTTCCGGTACCAAACTGACCACCGAAGGAAAATTGCTTCTGCCTTATATCCGCGAAGCTATTTCATGTGAAGATAAAATCCTGGCTACCGCCAACTCCATTATCGGAATGCAGATTGGTTCCCTTAAGGTCGGTGCTTTTACCAGCGTATCCCTTGTGCTTCTGCCTATTATCATAGGTCAGTTTCATCAGCTTTATCCCAATGTGCAGATTGAAATGCTGACCGGCGAGGGAAGCTATCCTGAAATGGAACAGTTTCTTATAGATGGAATTGCTGACTGCAGCTTTGTCAGCGGCTCTAACGCTCAAGGGCTGAATCAAATCCATTTATTTGATGATTCCCTGTGCCTGGTACTTCCGCCTGACCATCCGCTGTCATCTTCTGATTCCCCCATAACGTTCCAACAGTTGAATGGGGTACCATTTTTAATGCCTACGGACGGAAGCAATACAGATATCCTTTATCTGTGTCATAAACACAATTTCAATCCTTCTGTGGCCTTTACCATGCACGATGATCTTGCTTTGTTAGCCATGGTTGAAAACGGCCTTGGCTGTACCGTCCTTCCCAAACTGATTCTAAACAATTACTCTCGTAGAGCAGCAATCAAATATCTGGAGGGTTATCCTACCCGTTCCATCTCCATTGCAACCCGTACTGATGAAGTGCTTTCCCCCATTGTCTCTACTTTTTTGGAATTAACCCAGACCATTATTCGTCAAAGGCCTGATCTAACCAATTAAAAAAAGGATACCGCCTCCGTTAAAAACGCGGTATCCCTTGCATTGAGTTCCGGCAATCACAAGGTAGGGAACAGGCGCCGGGAAGGAAGTGCACACGGTTGCGTGATCCACGGTCACACCCTTAAACTGGCTGCGTTAAGGGACGCCATCCTGCTGCCCAATCAAAAGAATACATCCATATCAGATCGTAAACCAGCGTATTTCACAGGCATTTAGCTTTATTTCCCGTGCATTCCCCTGTCCATCGTACACCACGGTATCCTGAAGTGTACTGGAATTATTCACCACCGCATACCGTCCGGTCTGCGGGTAAGCGTGTACCTCACAGTACACGTTATCCCCGTACCATTTCTTCATGTCCTTCTCCCTGGACGCTGCATAGAACATGCTTCGCAGCAGGATCCTTGTATTCTCCCGGCTGTAAGGAAGCCCTGCCAGATACACACTGCGGCCTTTTCCGTAAGAGTGGGCACTCAGATGCACTTCATGGTTGGAATATTCCACAATTTCCGTGTCCGGGCCAAGGGCGTAGACGTTCTTCATACCTTCGCCGAAATCAATGGGTAATATCCTGTCCGCCGGGCCTGGTTTGCCGTCCTGTGAAACCGCCTGCCCGCCTGTGGGAACCCACTGCCCTGGCTGCCGGATCAGGTCCTCTGTGATAAAATGTCTCTCCGCCTGTTTCACATAGTACTTATCCGTGGAAAGGGAATATCCCAGTTCTTTGTCAACTCCCAGCACATCGGCCAACTGGAAGAAACGGCCTGCGTGATGAACCGCGCTGGGTTCGCCCACACCCACAAAACCGCCGCCCTCATGGACCCATCTGCGGATCGCGGCCACCAGCTTCCCATCCAGCCACTCATCCCCGCCGGACCAGGCCGTTCCCGCATCGCCTGCATTGATGATCACATCCACATCCTCCGGGATGCCCTGCTCCCTGATGTCGTCAAAGCTGATAAAGACCACATCCACACCGGCGCCGCTTAATGCCTCCAGTATGCCGAAATACGTATAGGTCTGCTTATACCACAGCGCATGGGCTACCATATAGGACTGCCAGGACCGCAGCCGTCCCCAGCTGTTAAGTACGGCCGCCTTCAGCCCGCAGTAGGGTTTGCTTCCCCCGATATTCCCATATATCTCCCGGAATTCATCCGTTACCTTTTCAATATAATCCACAAAGGCGGGGAATTTATAAGCCAGGCTTAGATATCCTCCGTATCCAATGCGGTCCACCGGCTTGCGCATCAGGGCACGGCGGGCGCACAGCCAGTTCTCAACCGCTTCCGGGACAGGATCATTTCCCTCATAAAAGGTGTCGGGGAAAAAGTAGGGGAGGAACCGTCCTTCTGTATACTTCACGCCTGGAATATCGGAGATCAGGCGCAGGGTGGCTCCTCCGCCCACACTTCCCACCACCGCGTCCAGCCCTATTCCAGGAAAATATTTACCGTAAGGTTCCGTGCCGATCCAGTTGTCCCCCAGGAACATCATGGCCTCCCGGCCTGCCTCATGGACCAGGCTGACCAGTTCCTTAGCCTTTCCGGCCACAAAGCGCTGGATAAAATCCATATAGTCCCTGTAATGTTTTGTGGGCATCCGGAATGTGGAATTGTAGTAACCGTTGTCCACAATATCCTCGGGACGCAGTCTGTAGCCATATTCCTGCTCAAACTCTTCCAGGGCCTTCACGGACACAGTGGCCCCGTATCCAAACCAATCCACGAACTTTTCCTTTGCATCACTGCCAAACACCAGGGTGAAATGATAAAAAAACGTGGTAAAGCGCACCACGTCCGTGTCAGGATTGTCCTTTAGCCACTGGATCAGATACTTCTTTGCAAATGCTCCGGAAGCTGCCTGGCGCACGTCAAAGGGTATCTCATGTGGTTTATCTCCCCAATGGTTGGTGATGTGGTTGTACATCTGCGTGGGATCCCATATGGCATACACAAGAAAGGATACCGTATACTCATGAAAAGGCTCCGCCCGGAGGATGACCGCCGCCATGTCCCCATCCTCTGCGGACAGTTCCCAGCCCTCTGCCGGAACCGGCTCTCCTGTGGTCCTGTCCATAACCTCCCACCATTTCTTCGGATCGTGATCCAGGTCAGGAACCACCTGCTGGTCAAAATATCCCTCCATAAACCGGATCCTTAACCCTGCCCCCGCCGCGGTATGCCGTCTGGACATAAGATAGAGCTGCTGGCATTCCTCCATGTGCTCCCCGGCAAACTCATTGTGCCCTCTGGCCACAAAATATGTGGTATATATCTTCGCATCCAGGGATTTGATCTCCTGGTCCAGTTTTGTGCCGTCACTGTCACGGATGGCATCCGCCCCCCAACGCTCCATTAATTCCTTTGTCTCCTCAAGAAAATGTGATTCGCTGGGCAGTGTCACCCTGCCTTTTGTCTTGGACATATAGTTCCTCCTTGTACACAGATGGTAATTGTTCAATAACCTCAGTATATACAAATCGGGAAATTGGCACAAGATGGATCGGCTAATTATATTTGCACATTCTATTCTTTTATTTGCATTATCTTTCTTTACATGGAATATTTGTATGATACAATAGAATCAATGGGACAAGAGTAAACCCAATAAGAAGGGGGAAGGATTTATGGCATATGAAAGTGTGCACCTGGAGGACAGCATCACCATAGAAAATATCATATCCATCCACTATTTCCAGTATATGAGCGACTTTTCCTTTCCAGGGGAAAGCCATGATTTCTGGGAGCTGGTCTGTGTGGACCGTGGAGAAATAGACGCAATTGCCGATGACCGGCGGCTGACGCTGAAAAAGGGCAGCATTTTGTTCCACAAGCCCAATGAATTCCACAACGTACTTACCAACGGCCTGGTATCGCCCAGTCTGGTGGTAATTGGATTTGACTGCCATTCCCCCTGCATGAAGGCATTTGAAAACCAGCTCATGACCATACAGGATACGGAAAAAGAGCTGCTGGCCCAGATCATCGTGGAGGCCCGCAACATCTTTGACGGCCGTCTGGATGATCCCTACCAGGAGAAACTGGTGTTTCTGAACCATCCTGTTTCTTTTGGGTCCGCACAGCTGATCAGCCACTACCTGGAGCAGCTTATGATCCATTTGTACCGAAGGTATTTTTCCTATCCACTGCCCGTGCACTCCACGGACTTTTTGACCGCAAAGTCAGGAACAGGCAGCGATACCTATAACCGGATCGTACGGTATATGGAGGAGCATATCAATGAGCAGCTCACCATTGATAAGATCTGTAAGGATAACCTGGTGGGGCGTTCCCAACTGCAAAAGCTGTTCCGGGATGCCCAGGGCTGCGGGGTGATTGAATTCTTCTCCATGATGAAGGTGGACACGGCCAAACAGATGATCCGTGACCACCAGCTGAATTTTACGCAGATTTCAGATAAACTTGGATACACGTCCATTCACTACTTTTCCAGGCAGTTCAAAAAACTGACGACCATGACGCCATCGGAATACGCCACATCCATACAGCTGCTGTCGGAAAAGCCGTGATACTGTAAGGCAGGTTCACGTCTTTTTAATAAAATCCGTCTTACATTTGGGGCAGTGGATGCTGACTTTCCCATGCCCTCTGGGAATGCGGATCTTCTGACCGCAGTTTGGGCACTTAAAAATCCGGTATTTGCGCCCTTGTGTAAAACTGAATTTCACTTTGCGCCAGTACTCAGTCACATAAAAACGCATCCTGAGAAACACCTGGTTTTCCTGATAACGCTTTCCCACGTTCTTTGAGAACATACGGAAATACATGGTGATAAGCCCCACCAGTTCCAATGTGTCAAGGATCGTGGACGGGAGCGAAGCCCGCACAAACAAATTAATCACGATCAATACTAGAACTGCCCATACCATAAACTGGCCCAGCTGGTCCATCCCGTACCTGCCTATCATAAAACGCTGAAATTTCTCTCTTAACCGGTTCATCCCTATCCATTTCCTTTCCCGCCGGCTGTCCTGGTGCCGGCTCTCTGCCGGTTTTGATGCCGGTCAACCGGCAGCCCTGATACCGGAGCTCTGCCTGTTCCGGTACCGGACGGCGCCACTGGGATCAGCCCTTCGCATGACAGTAACTATAACCTAATTTCCGCTTAAAATCAATGCGGCCGCGGGATTCTTAATGGTATTTTTAGAAACTGTGGCCGGGAGGCATGCGTACTCCCCACTGCATTCTCCCCACTGCATTCTCCTCACTGCATTCTCTTCACTGCATCCATGGCCAGCTGGGAGCGCTGGCATTCCTCCGCGCATAGGGTAATCTGCCAGCACAGGGAACTCCCCTTCATGTGCTCTGCCGCATAGCTCAATCCATTGGTCCGCTCGTCCAGGAAACTGCGGTCTATCTGGTTGGGGTCGCCTAAAAGGATGATCTTAGTGCCTTTTCCTGCCCTTGTAATGATCCCCTTGACCTGGGCAGGTGTCATGTTCTGGGCCTCATCAATGATCAAGTAGGTCCTTACAATGGACCTTCCTCTTATAAAGTTCAGCGCCTCTGCCTGAACCAGTCCCCGGTCAAATATCTCATCGATCTTCCCTTTCAGCTCAGATTCATTCTCATAGCGTTTTTCCTCGCAGGAATCAATGAGCTGCTCCAGGTTGTCTATGATGGGGCGCATCAGGGGCGAGATCTTTTCCTGTTCATCCCCGGGAAGGAAACCGATGTCTGAGTCAAACTGAGCATTGGGACGGCTGATAAGGATCTTCCGGTATTCGCCGGAAGGGTCGTTCAGCAGCTTCTCAAGCCCTACCGCCAGGGAGTAAAAGGTCTTTGCAGTGCCCGCCATTCCCTTTACAATCACAAGAGGGGCCCGGTCGGCGGACTGCATCAGGGCTTCCTGGAGAAAATATTGGCCGGAATTTTTTGGTGCGATTCCGTAGGGTCTGGCTTTTTTGTAGTCCAGCCCCACGATCCGCTCTCCCTCCACCCGCCCCAGTACTGTTTTTTTAGCAGACTGGTCCGCTTTCAGTATCACAAACTGGTTTTCCCAGAGTTTTGGAGTGGTATGCACGCCTTCCTGGCTGGAAGTGTAAACAATATTTACAGGGATTCCCTTTTTCTTAAAATCCTTAAAACAATCCTCAGGCGCATATACCTCAATTCGGCCCGTATACTGTTCCTCCTTGTCGGAAACCTGCTCAGTTAGAAAATCCTCTGCCTGGATCCCAATTATCTGGGCCTTGATCCGCAAAAGGATATCCTTGGTCACAAGGATCACCCTTCCGTCCTGTTGCTGGCCTGCCAGCCCCCTGCATACCTTGAGGATGCGGTTATCCATCTTATCATCAGGAAGATCGGGAGGCAGTACAATATCCACGAAATTTTTCTCCACCCGCAGGCTTCCCCCACGTTCCAGCATGACGCCCGACAGCAGGTCCCCTTTTTGGCGCAGCCCTTCCAAAAGCCGGATGGCCGTTCTGGCATTGGCACCTTTCTCGCCTTCTGATTTTTTCAGATTGTCCAGTTCCTCCAGTACGGCCACGGGCAGGACGATCTGGTTGTCCTCAAAACAATGGACGGCGTAGGGCGCCTGTATCAGAATATTGGTATCCAGCACATAGGTTTTTATCATTCACAGGACTCCTTTACAATTATTTTTAAGCGTTTCCCCCTGAAACACCTCACCCAGAAGCGCTTCTGCCAGGATTTTTGCTTATGGGACCATCATATCCTAAATATCGGATCTATGTTACCAGAGTACTGTAAAAGTAATGTAAAGGGAATATATAAATCCCTTCCGGACAAGGCGCGTAATACCACAAGCAGCGCCAGTCCCACAACAATGCCAGCAAAACTCAGCATACCCTGTCTCCGTTTCTAATCCCTGCCATTCTCATTAGGACGCCTTCCCTCCATCGCGGCCATGCGCGCTGCACTGACACCCGGGACCCGCATGGAAAATGTGTCCTCCATCACCGAGTAGTCCCAGTATCCAGCCCTTCCAAGCAATCGCAGCTTTTTATAGTCCAGCTTTCCGTCCGGGAGAATGATCTCATCTGATACATGGATCTCCACCACTCTCCCGATAATCATATCCACGGTCCCCTTTCCCCCTGCAGTCCTCCCCGGAATCCGTATGGTCTGCATATACTCACATTCAAACTGGATGGGAGATTCCGCCACACGCTTTGCAGCCACACGCACGCTGTCAGCCTTGTGCAGGCCGGCCTTTTCAAACTCATCCTCCTGCGGCCCAAACCCTGAGGCTGTAATGTTCATCGCATCCTTCAATTCGCAGGGTACTGCATTGTATACAAAGCAGCCCATGGACTCAATGTTATTTACCGTATCCTTTCGGCGCACTGCATCTTCATCCCCGCCCTGGTTTACGGCGATCATTACCATGGGAGGATCATAGGACAGGTTCTGGAACTGGCTGAAGGGCGCAAGGTTATCCACACCCTCCCTGCTCACCGTGGAAATCCACCCAATCGGCCGGGGCGCCACACAGGCCTTAAACGGATTTAACGATAAAGGGCATGTTTCATTTACAGGTGAGTAATGCATATTCATTCTCCTTTTCTCTTTAACATCTTTATTTGGTGCAATTCTGTATCTTGTAGTTAAAACAACCACAATCTTCAGCAAAACCGGTAAAATCTTTTGTATTCCATGGCAATTGTTTTTCCTCCTGTATTTGTATAAGATTAACCTATCTGAACGTACATAAAGGAGGAGTTGTATGGAGCAATATAAACCATTAAAAGGTGTGAAGGTTGTGGAGTTATCCCTGATGGTGGCATCTGCATCCTGCGGGCGTATGATGGCAGACTGGGGAGCGGATGTCATCAAGGTGGAAAATACCAAAGGAGGGGACACGTTCCGGAAATGGCCTCTGGGGATCGGAGCTCCGGCTGATGATGATTTTGATCCCCTGTTTGACAACCTGAATGCCAACAAGCGTGCCATCAGCCTGGATACCGGAACCAAATCCGGCCGCGAAGTCATGTTCCGGCTTTTGGAACAAGCGGACGTATTTCTGACAAACCTGCGCACAAGTACCCTGCAGAAATCCGGTCTGGATTACGACAGTCTGAAGGACCGTTTTCCAAAACTGGTAATGAGCCAGCTGGACGGATATGGGGAAAAGGGCGATGAAGCTTCCCGCCCCGGATACGACAACACGGCATTCTGGGCAAGGGGCGGATTCCTGTTCAGCCAGAGTATCTATGGGGACAATGAACAGGCATATCCCGTGTACATGCCTATGGGGTTTGGGGATGTGACCTGCGCAATGGGAATGATGGCCGCCACCGTGTCTGCGGTACTGGCCGCCCGCCAGACCGGAAAAGGGGACCGCGTATCCTTAAGCCTGTACGGAACCGCGGTATGGCTTGCCAATATTCTGGTTTCCGGTTCCCAGTACGGCTTCCGCCTTCCCAAACGCCGTGAAGACTCCAGTCCATTTGGAGCGCCTTTCAAGTGCAGCGATGGGCGGTGGTTCATGCCCCAGATCGTCAACTTCAGCCGGGACGCGCCGGTCTTCTACAAACTGCTGGGGGCCGATGACATGGCGGATGATCCGCTGTACGCGTCACGTGCCAGCTTTAATCGTGTGGAGGTCTGCGGCCCTGTGATCAGACGGTTTGAGGGGATTTTTGCGGCCAAGACTGCCGATGAATGGAAGCGCCTGTTTGGCGAGGCCGGTCTCTGCTGCGAGATCCTGTACCGCTATGATGACATACTGACCGATCCCCAGGCGCTGGCCAATGATTTTATCTATCAGATGAAATATCCCAACGGGCAGGAGGCCGCCCTGGTACGCAGCTGCCTGAACAGCAAACGCATGGGACTTCCCCCGTTTAAGCGCGGCCCCATGCTGGGTGAACACACGGTGGGCATATTAGGGGAGCTGGGTTATACGAATGATGAGATCCAGGCTCTCCTGGCGGAACATTCGGTCAAACAGCATGACTGAATAAATCTTGATGAGCCGTCTGTTTCCAGGAAAGGCCGGACTGCAGTCTTCACTGCGTATCCAGCCTTTCCGTTTTATATTATCCATCTGTCAGACCCAGGTCATCTGCCCGAAATCCAGGATCGCCTTCCCATCCGTATCCTTTACCATACGGAATACCGCCTTCCCGGATCCGGTCTCCCAGATGTGGAGGGAAAAACATTCTCCCGGCATGGCAACGCTCCTGAACTGGTTCTCAATGGAAACCATGCGCTCCGGCTCCCCGGGAAATAAAGCTCCCACCATCATACGGCAGGCATATCCCAGGCTGCAGAGCCCATGGATGATCGGCCTCTCAAACCCACATTTTGCGGCAAATTCCGGATCCGCGTGAAGAGGGTATGTGTCCCCGGTCAGGCGGTACAGCAGCGGTGCATTGAGTGGATATCCATTCCTGCACACATGATCCGGTTTCCGATCCGGAATCTCCACCGTGCTGCAGGCTGCCTTCGGCCCGCCAAATCCTCCGGTCCAGCGGTTTAAATAGCCCATGGTGTTGGTAAATACAGGCTCACCATTCTCATCCCTTCCGATCACATCCACCTGGATCTTGGCGCCCTTGCCTTCCCCCCGGTCATAGACAGCGCTGATCACCTTCTCGATCATAAGTGCCCCCTTAACAGCTATGGGCTTGTGCAGTACCAGCTTGTGGTCCATGTGCAGGGTTCCGTCCGTGCGCAGTCCCGGGATCATCCTGGTTGGCATCTGTGGCTAGGGATCATAGGGATCCATCCCAAATGTCCCGGCACAGGGGATTACACCAAATGTGGGGATTGCTTTCAGCCCCTTCTCATAGACATAGTCCAGTTCATCCTGCCCGGCTCCCACACTCAGATTATATAAGATCAGGTCCCTCCAGGAGTATGTAAACTTCTGTTTCAGGGATAATCCTACGGCAGATTCATTCAGCATTCTCTTTCCTCCCCTTAAGCGTATTTTTTCATGCAACGCAGTACCAGGCAAGTTTTATTTTATTCTGTTAGCGCGGATCACATTGCCGCTGATCACTACCCTTTGTATCTCGTTTGTCCCCTCAAATATCTGGAAGATCTTGGCGTCACGCATCAGCTTTTCCACCGGGTAATCCCTCATATAGCCGTAACCGCCAAGGATCTGGACCGCCTCTGTCACCACATGGTTCAGGGCATCTGAGCAGTAGCACTTGGCAATGGGGCCCAGCGTGGCTGCAGACGGGTCCCCTGCGTCCAAAAGGGCCGCAACCTTCATGCCGATGGCCCGGCTGGTCTCAATTGCAATCTCCATATCCGCAATCTTGAATCCGATCGCCTGGTTCTTATAGATCGGTTTGCCCATGCTCACCCGTTCCTGGACATATTTAACGCAGACGTCCTTGGCCGCCTTCATAATACCCACGCAGCCGCTGCCCACACCGGCGCGGCCCTGCTCCAGGGTCTTCATAGCTATCTTAAATCCCTCCCCCTCCTTGCCGATCAGAGCCGATGCCGGGATATGTACATCCTCAAATATCACATCACAGGTGGCGGACTGGCGGATTCCCATCTTATCCTCATGTTTGCCAATGCTTACGCCGGGAAGATGGGCGTCAACCAGGAACATGGTCAGTCCCTTGTATCCCAGGGAACGGTCCACGGAGGCGACCACACACATGAAATCCGCGTAACAGGCATTGGTGATAAAGCACTTGCGGCCGTTTAAAATATATTCCTTTACACTGCCGTCCCCGTCCAGGACTTTTTGCGCCAAGGTTTTGCAAGACCCCGCATCAGATCCCGCATCAGGCTCTGTCAGGGCAAATGCGGCAAAACCACTGCGCTTTTGGGGCCAGCGCGGATCTCTGCCCGGCCTGTCACTTGTAAGTATGTCCACACACCACTTCTTCTGCTCCTCGGTTCCGGCCAGAAGAACGGGTTTGATGCCCAGATTATTTGTTCCGCAGGTCAGTCCGAATCCTGCATCCCCATACATTAATTCCTCACGTATCCATGCAGCGGTCACATTGCTCAGCCCCTGTCCGCCATACTCCGCAGGCAGGTCTGCACAGATCAGTCCCATCTCAAACGCTTTGTTGTATGCATCCCAGTCCAGCTCTCCGCTGATATCGTGCTCAGCGGCCTTTGGGCGGACCTCCTTCATCACAAAATCATGGACCATATCCACGATCTCCTTGTCTTCACCAGTTAATACCAATCCCGCTGCTGCTACATCTACCATACTGTTACCATCCTTTCCTAAAGTGAAATAAAGCCTGCCGCTTTGTCCTTATCATAACAGAACAACTGCATGTGACCTACGGTGCGGGCTACAAAAAAGCCATTTTCTTCTTATGCCCTTTGTGGTTAAAATAACCATACACTGAAGGTGCCTGTCTTAAATACAAATTTATATGGAATTTTCTATCTTTTTCTGATATTATTAATCACAAACGTCCTGTTTTTTTCAGCAGCCGAAGGGGGGGCATTATGCAAATAGCACAAAGCATTATTCTTGATCTGTTAAAACCATTTGAACCAGAATCATTGATCCCGGAGAGCGCTTCTTTTTCCTTCCGGCAGATCCACCTGCTGGATGATATCCCGATCTCACCGGAGGAATCCGTTCTCTATGTGGGCACATGGAAGCAGGTGCAGACACTGGACCCCTCTTTTTGGGAGATGACCTGTATTGTCTGCATGGGTTCCAGGGATGAAATCCTCCCCCTGGCGGAGCGGCACGATTCCAACCTGATCATCATACCAGATTTCTATTCCCTGGCCTCTGTGGCAAACCGGCTGTATACGGGCTTTGACGAGATCCGGAAATGGAGCAGCGATCTGGAAATGGCGATCCTTGCCAAAAAGGACTATCAGACCATCATCTCCATTGGCACCCGGTTCTTTGGTAAGAATCCGATCATAATGGTAAATTCATCCTATAACCTTATCGCAGGAAGCATGCCTTCCTCGCCTTCCCATGAGCGTATTAATGCGATCCTGAAGAACGGTTATTACTCCAAGGACATGACGGACGGTCTGGCACGCATGGGCTATCAGGCCAATGGGATCAAATATACCACCCCGACCGTCCTCTATCCGCCCAACTATATGGACTGTCCTCTCATGGTGCTTTCCACCCATGCGGACAACGGCATATTCCTCGGCTTTATCACCATTTATTTTATTGAGGATGAGCCCACTGAGGCTCAGTTCCAGCTGTTTTCCTACTTTGCACGCAAGGTGCGCAAATATTATCTGGAAAACAGCGGCGAAAACGCATCCACCCCCACCCCGCTGGAGGTTTTTATGGCAGATCTCATTGACCATACCCGCGAAGATGAAACCTTCCTGAAAGACCGCGCCCGCTCCTTGCGCCTTCCCCTGGACGCTTCCTACCGGCTCTGTGTCATACAGTGGGATAAATTCGTGCTTCCCCAGGCCGACTACATCATGAACAGGCTGAGATCCTGTCTGAAGTTTCCCTTTTTCCGGGTCCTTCTGTATCATCAGTCCGTTCTCCTCCTTCTGAAGGGGGATATTTCCAGCCTGAGACTGATTGAGGAGATCAATGAATCCTTTGATGAATTCGGGGAGCTTTTAAAAATATGCCAGGGACATGCAGGATTCTCCACTGCCAATTTTCCTCTCCTCAAGATGAATATCGCCTACCGCCAGGCTGTTACAGCCGCAAGATACGGCATGATGCTAAACCCCGAGACAGGTATTTACTTCTATTCCCACTATTATATCTATGAGATGCTGGATGATTATAAAAAACGGTACGCTCTGGAGGATATGTCCGTACAGAAGCTGGCCCTTCTCAGTGATCCGGCGGAAGATCGGTATGATAACCTGGCACTCCTGCGCAACTATCTGCTGACCGAGAGGAGCATATCCAGCACTGCCAAGATCATGCATATGCACCGCAACAGCGTGATTTACCGGCTGAACAAGATCCAGGAGATCCTGGGCCTGGATCTGAACGACCCGGATGTGCGCCTAAGACTTCTGATCTCCTTTAAGATCCTGGAACTGCAGTCAGGGCACATCCAGCCGGCTCCCGCGATCGAGGCACCGTCAAACGGAGCCATCAGCTTTTATGAATAAGGATCACGCCTTTAATTTTCTGATTTCTTCTGTGAGGACCGGAAGCACCTCAAACAGGTTGCCTACAATGCCATAGTCAGCCGCTTTAAAAATGGGGGCTTCCGGATCTTTATTAACAGCCACTATACAATCGGATCCCGACATGCCCGCCAGGTGCTGAATGGCGCCGGAGATACCGCATGCAATGTACAGCTTGGGTCCCACGGTCTTTCCGGTCTGTCCCACCTGACGGGCATGGCCGATCCACCCTGCATCTACCGCAGCGCGGGATGCGCCTACGGCAGCTCCCAGAACACCTGCCAGTTCCTCCAGCAGCTTAAAATTCTCCGGTCCGCCCATGCCGCGCCCGCCGGATATTATGATTTCGGCATCCTCCAGATTGACAATGCCTGATGCAGCTTCCCGCACGGAATCCACCAGTCTTGTACGGATTTTTTCTGCCGGCACGGAAATGTTCTCCCTGATGACCTGCACTTCTTTTTGATCCACCGGCAGCTTCTTAAATACGCCGGGGCGTACTGTACCGATCTGCGGACGCGTATTGGGACACATGATAACTGCCATGAGATTGCCTCCAAAGGCAGGTCTTGTCCAGGCCACATTGCCGCTCTCCGCATCATAGTCCAGGCTGGTACAATCCGCGGTCAGCCCGGTGCGCAGCCTGCAGGACAGGCGCGGTCCAAAATCCCTGCCATTGTTGGTGGCGCCGATCAGGACGGCGGACGGCCCATAGGTTTGGACCAGCTCGGCCATGGCGTATGTATATGCGTCAAAACTGTATTTCCCATACTCAGGCCCTTCCACGCTGATGATCCTGTCCGCTCCGTATTGGCGGACCTGGGCAACCGCTTCCTCATTATCCCGGCCCAATATCACTGCCACCAGTTCCTCACCGGCCTTATCCGCCAGCATGCGGCCGGGGTTTAAAAGCTCCAGTCCCACGCTTTTTACCTTTCCTTCATCTGTCTCGATAAACACCCATATATCCCTGTTTTTAAACTCACTCATAATCCCTACACCTCTCAAATAATCTTGGCATCGCTAAGCATGGCGGCCAGTTTGGCAGCAGCATCCGGGCCTGTCTCATTGCTGATGATAACACCGTTCTTAGTCTGGTCCGGGGTAAAGGTCTTCTTTACCTTTGTGGGGGAACCATTGAGCCCCAGCCGTTCCTGGTCACAGATCATATCAGGATCGCTGTTTGTGATCTCAGTGATAACCGCCCTGTTTGCAGCCATCTTGCTTTTAATGGAGGGATAACGGGGATCGTATGAGGTTTTGGTGACAGTGACCAGGGCGGGAAGGTCCACCTCAATGATATCATGGCCCTCATCCGTGTCCCTCTGCACCCGGAGCTTTCCATCTGCCATTTCCACGCCGGTTGCCAGTGTCACATGGGGAAGGTCCATATGCTCTGCCATCTCAGGCCCCACCTGTGCGGTATCCCCGTCAATGGCCTGCTTGCCGCAAAAGATCACATCCACAGATTCCCCTGTCTTTTGTTCCACTGCCCTGACCGCCCTGCTCAGTATATAGCTGGTAGCCAGCGTATCTGAGCCGCCAAAGGCCCGGTCCGTTACCAGAAAGGCCTGATCCGCCCCCACTGAAAGGCATTCCTTAAGCGCATTTTTGGCCTGGGCCGGCCCCATGCTGACAACCATGACCTTCCCGCCTTCTTTTTCCTTTAAGCGGACCGCCATCTCAAGGGCACATGCGTCAAAAGGATTGACTATACTTGGCACGCCCTCACGGATCAAAGTATGCTTTACCGGATCGATCTTGATCTCAGTCGTGTCCGGCACCTGCTTAATGCAAACCAGAATATTCATATAATTTCACCTCTACTGTTTTATTTTCCTCTATAATCAGGCGTCCGTTTTTCCAAAAAGGAAGATACGCCCTCCATCTTGTCCTCCGTGCCGCAGAGCGTGCTCAGCGCCAGCATCTCCAGCAGTTCCCCTGTTTCCTGGCTGCTGGAAAGGGAAGCAATCACCACCTGTTTTGCAATCCGGAGCGCCACCGGCCCCTTTGCAATCAGCTTGCCCGCCATTTTTTTTGCCTCCAAAAGCAGCTCCTGCTGCGGCACACATTTGGTGGCCAACCCGATCTCAACGGCCTCCTCGGCCCCGATCTTCCGGCCCATAAGGATCACATCCATGGCCCTTCCCAGTCCGATCAGCCGTGACAGTCTCTGGGTGCCGCCGGCGCCGGGAAGGATGCCCAGTCCGGTTTCCGGCAAGGCAAACAACGCGTTCTCCGAGACCACCCGGAAATCACAGGCTATAGCTGTTTCGCATCCCCCTCCAAAGGCATATCCATTTACCGCCGCAATGACCGGCTTGGAGCATTTCTGGATCCTGTTTAACGCCTTCTGCCCCGCTCCGCCCAGGCAATCCGTGGGCTTTTTCACTTTCAGGGAATTTAGATCCGCACCTGCAATAAATGCCTTGCTGCCCGCCCCTGTGATAATCACAACCTTTACTTCGTCCGATTGATCCGCCCAAAAAAAGAAATCATTTATCTCCGCCCATGACTTATCATTAAGCGCGTTCATTTTTTCCGGCCGGTCCGCTGTAAAAAGAGCAATCCCCTGCTCATCTATCTCCAGCTTAAAATTTTCATATTCCACAACAAATCCTCCTTTCCCTATCAGAATATACTTTAAGTATGCTAACATTTTATATCATCACCCCTTCATGTTTCACCTTCATAAATTCCAAAAAATGCGTCTCCGCCGTCCGTTCTCTTTGTGCTTTTTAACCTTAAGTTTTCTTTTCTCCTTTTCTGTGGTTGTAGTGCACAATCTGCGCTCTGTTTCACAAACCCGGTTTTGGAGCAATTACAGTTTGTTCCTTTTTCCTGTTTTGATACAATGGTAGAAACATGTTGGTATGCATCATTTTATACCCCTAAAATAAGGAGGACCTAAACCTATGAAACCTTTAGAAGGCATTACCGTTGTAGAACTGTCAACCTACATTGCGGCCCCTTCCTGCGGACGTATCCTGGCCACTCAGGGCGCCCGTGTAATTAAAGTGGAATCCCCCAGAGGAGATGTGGAGCGGACGTTCGGCCCCACTCTCTTTGCACCTGCCACAGACGAGGAAAACCCAATCTATGACACCTTAAACGGAGGCAAGGAAGCTTTAATGCTGGATTTAAAGAAACCCAGGGACATGGAAATATTTCATGAAATCCTGGCAAAAGCTGATGTATTTCTCAGCAATAACCGTCCTCAGGCATTGAAGAAAATGGGCCTGGACTATGACAGTTTAGAGTCACGTTACCCCGGGCTCATCTATGCAGTGCTGCTGGGCTACGGGGAAAAGGGGCCAAAGACCAATTATCCGGGTTTTGACGCCATTGCCATGTTTGCCACAGGCGGTTTTATCCAGGACATGATGGTGGATTCCGACCAGGCTTACCCTGTTTACCTTCCCATGGGTTTCGGGGATCTGATCTGCGGGACCATCCTTTCCGGCGCCATCGGAACCGCCCTGTACGCAAGGGAAAAGAGCGGCAAGGGTGATTATGTATCCCTCTCCCTGTACGGGGCTGCCATGTGGCTTTTCAGCGTTATGTCCACAGGGACCCAGTTTGGCTACCAGTGGCCCCGGGGCCGGTACCAGGGCGGACCCATGGGGGTTCCATACAAAACCAAAGATAACCGCTGGATCCTTCCGGTGGTCAATGAATACGAACGGTACTGGAAGGATTTCTGCCTGGCCGTGGGGGCTGAGGAGATCATGGAAGATCCCCGGTTCTGCACCAAACAGGCCACCTTTGACCCTAAAAACCGGGAGGACTGTATCCGCTATTTTGAAACATGCTTTGCCGGGAAAAATGCTGACGAAATCCTTCCCAAGCTGGTGGACGCAGATATCATTGCCAGCGAGCTGGGACATTTTAAGGATAACCACAGCAGTGAACAGGCCCTGGTCAATGGCTACATGAGTCCCATCACCTACCCCAACGGGGATGCCGTCACACTGGCCGTACCCCCGGTTAAAATGGGATGCATGGACATGCCCGCAGCCCAGCAGGCGCGCCCCATAGGCGCTGACAACGAAGCTATCTTTAAAGAATTTGGAATAGATGTTTAATTAATAGGAGGAAGCCATGGATTATCAGACCATTCTTGTAACTGTAAAAAACAGGATCGCCACCGTGACATTGAACCGTCCGGAATACAGCAACGCATTTGCCAGGGAATCCTATGTGGAAATAGCAAACGCCATGAAGGACCTGGGTTCCCGCAGGGATGTGGGTTCCATTGTCGTCACCGGGGCGGGAAGGCACTTCTCCGCAGGAGGGGATATCAAACGTTTTAAGGCACTCATAGACAGCAAAGAGTATCTGGACGGGGACAGTGTAGCTGATGCGGGTAACATGTCCATCGCTATCCGCGAATGCCCTAAACCGGTTATTGCCATGATCAACGGCGTGGCCACCGGTGCAGGCTTAAGCTGCGCCCTTGCCTGTGATTTCCGGGTGGTGGCGCCCTCCAGCAAAATGATCATGGCCTTTGTAAACATGGGCCTTTGCGGGGATACGGGAAGCATTTATAACCTGATCCGCCTTATCGGTCCTGACAAGGCAGAGCTTTTGATGATGACCGGGGACGCCTGCCGCGGGGAGGACTGTGTCCGTATGGGGCTTGCCACTCTTCTGGCCGAGGAGGGCAGGCTGCAGGAAACCACCTACAATCTGGCGTCAAAGCTTGCCGGAAAGTCCAGCGCCGCCCATGCAGGCCAAAAGCGTCTTATTAAAAAATATTTTTATGGGGGACTGGCTGATTTTGCCGTAGATGAGGGAAAAGAAATTGCAGCAGCTTCCCGCCTGTCTGATTTTACAGAAGCAGTCAATGCGTTCCTGGAAAAAAGAACGCCTGAATACAATAAATAATAGGCAACAGTTCAGGACGGCCAAGAAGATGAGCCGTCCTGAACTGTTATAATAATAGACAGAAACCGCCGGGATCATTTCCGGCAAAAGGCCAAACTAAAATAGCGCCATCTGCCCCCTTCCTATCTCTCCCTCAACTCCCCGTCTCCTTCTCGATCCGTTCAACCAGCCCTGCCTTCATCACCTTTCCGGTGGCTGTCCGGGGAAATTCTTCATAGATATGTACCTTTTTGGGAATTTTATATCCGGCGATCTTTCCGCGGCAGTAGTCGCGGATGTCCTGTCCGTTCAGCGTTCCCTGATGCTTCAGGATCACACAGGCGTGGACCGCCTCCCCCCAGTAGTCATCCCTGACACCCATCACGGAAGCCTCCGCAATGTCAGGGTGGGTGCTCAGCACATTCTCGATCTCCAGTGGAAATATATTCTCTCCCCCGGATATAATCATATCATTTTTCCTGCCACGCACATACAGGTATCCCTCCTTGTCCAGGCTTCCCATATCCCTGGTATGATACCATCCGCACCTGATGGACGCCATGGTCTCCTCCTCCATCTGATAATAGTCCTTCATCATGCCGGGACCTTTTACGCAGATTTCCCCGACCTCTCCCGCGCTGCACTCCCCGCCGTTCTCATGGACGATCTTCACCTCATGTCCGGCAATGGGTTTGCCCACTGAGTTCAGATACCGCATGTTGCAGCGCAGATGATCCTCCGGGGACAGGATCGTCACAATGGAACACATTTCCGTCATCCCGTATGACTGCTGGAAATCACAGTGGAACCGGTCAATGGCGCGCCGTATCAGTTCCGGGGGCATGGGACAGGTGGAGTAGCTGATCATACGTATGCTGCTCATGTCATATCTGCCGAGATCCGGATGATTCAGAAGGGCTGTGAGCACTGTGGGAATCGCGCTTAACCTGGTCACCCGGTTGACTTCAACACTGGCCATATACCGGACGGGATCAAATCTGCTAAACCCCACAACAGTGCCGCCGCATGCAAGACATGCATAGGTCCCCATGCTGGCGGAGTGGAACATCTGGCTCATCATCTGGAAAATTGTGCTGCTCTCAAAGAGCAGGGAACCGATGCAGGATTCCATCTGCCTTAAAAACTCCCCGTTGGTATAGCGCACCACCTTTGGAAAACCGGTGGTGCCGCTGGTGTGCAGATGCATCAGTATATGGTCGTCATCCCGTTTTACGAACTCCTCCAGAGGTTCCCATTGTTCCAGGATTTTGTCCATCAGGTCCATGTCCATGGCAGGGCACAGCGAGAATGTAAGTTCCTTCATCTCCCCGCGGATCTTCGCATCCCCGGAACGGAAGAACATATACTTTACATGGTTAAAGGACAGCAGGTAATGGAGTTCCGGGGCAGCCAGACGCCAGTTAAGCTTTACAGCCACGGCCCCTGCCATAATACATCCAAGCACTGTCTCCACATAGTCAGCATGGTTGACGGAGATGATTGCAACCGGATCCCCTTTCCTAATATTGCAGCGGCTGAGATGGCCTGCTATCTTTGCTGCATGTTCAAAAATTTCCCCATAGGTGCGCCTCCTGTCATCCACGATCACCGCTGTCTTGTCCGGATGCTCCTCCATTGCTTTTTTGAAAATACCTATGAATGACTCGAACTTTTTCTCCATGTCAAACTCCTGTATCTTTGCAGAACACCGCTGCCATATCCCGCCAAGACAATTTTATGATTGCCCGCCATCTGAAAAGCCGGTCATCCCATCCGGAAGGATGGATGACTGATCCAGGTGGGGATAGCCGGATACATCCAGCTGGACGGCCGCTTCTTCTTTTTTCATCTCTTCGATCTGTTCATCCGTATAGCCGTATTCCCTCAGAACTTCCTCTGTATGCTCTCCCAGCATGGGCCCTCTTTTCCACTGGGGGATCCCCATTTTTTCACTGCGCATGGCAGGGCGGACAAGAATTGACTTTTTGCCATTGGGACAGGTCACCTCATGGATATACTCATTGGCCCATGCCTGTTCACTGGTCTCCATATCCTTATAGTGTGCAAGCCTGTCATTTACAATATCCGCATCGGTCAGGATCCTGCACCATTCGTCCGCTGTTTTGGTCTTGTAAATCTCCTCAAAGCGTTTCATCAGATACTTTCTCACTTCCGGATCCCTTTGCTTTATGGCCGTGTTATACCTGGGGTCTGTTCCCAGTTCCGGAACTCCCAGGGCGTTGCAAAGAATCGGCCACTGCTTCTCTATCTGCAGGATGGTGGTCATCACCCACTCATTGTCCTTGGTGCGAAAGGGCGCCCCTGTAGGCGCGCTGTTTTCACGCGTCTTGGGATAAGTGTAACCATATTGCTTCTCCGTGGCAACTGCCATTATATGGAAACACCACAGGGCTGTGCCGTACAGGGAACTGGACACATGATCCCCCAGCCCGGTCTGGCTCCTCTTATAAAGGGCTGCGGTGATCGCATAACACAGGCCCATGGCCGTTACAATGTCCCCCGGCCCGGCGGAGCTGTACACCGGGTAGCTGTCCGGTCCGTCCACCATCATATCAGCGTTAAAGCCGGAGCTTGCCCAAAATGCAACCGTATCAAATCCCGGATTATCCTTTTTGGGTCCCTTTTCCCCAAAGCCATTTACATTAGCCATGATCAGCTTTGGATATGCCTCCTTCAGGGACGCATAGTCCAGTCCAAGGCGTTCCAGGGCCTTGGGCCTTGTATTGGTCAGGAAAATGTCCGCATCTGCCAGCAGCCTGTGCATGGCATCCATTCCCCCCTGTGTCTTCAAGTTCAGCACAATGCCTCTTTTTCCCGCGTTCAGGTTGTCAAACAGCGGGTTTTCATCCATGGTGCACGGTACAAAAAATGTCTTTGGAAAACTCCGGAACATATCCCCGCCCGCGCTTTCCACCTTGATCACCTCTGCTCCCCAGTCCGCCAGCATCCTGCCGCAGGAACCGGCCGCCACCATGGTGGAAAGCTCCACCACCTTAATACCCTCCAATGGTCTGTAATCTGTACTCTCTCCCATGCTTGATCGTCTCCTTATCCCATTTCATAGACTAGCAGATGCCTGATCGCAAGCCGTTGATCACTGCTTCTGCTTCGTCCACCATTCCATCCATCAGTTCCTGAACCGTTTTGATGTCCCGGATTAGTCCCATTGCCGGTCCCAGTGCGTAGATACCGCCGTCAATATTTCCGTTTTTATAGCACTGTCTGCTGAGCTTGCCGGAGATCACCGTCATCAGTTCCTGCAGCGTGGTGCCCCTGGCTTCCATTTCCAGTGTCAGTTTAGCTGCCAGATTATTGGCAACACGGGCCGCATTGTGGATGGATTTCTGTACCAGGACCGTATCCTTTTCCGTATGTTCCAGCAGCCACTGCTTGTGATTATCCGATATAGGGCATTCTTTTGTTGCCACAAACCGGGTGCCCATTACCACGCCCTGGGCTCCAAGGGCCAAAGCCGCCGCCAGCCCTTTTCCGTCCGCCACTCCGCCTGCTGCCAGCACCGGCACGCCGTACTCCCCGCACACCGCAGCCGCCTTATTGGCGATCACAAATGTCCCGATCCCATCCAGGCTTGGATGGCCTGCAACCTCATATCCCGCAATGGTTATCACATCCGCGCCCTTTCTCGCCATGCTGGCCGCCACCTTTGCATTTGGGCTTTTGTGGATGATCCGGATCCCCGCTTCCTTACACGCGGGCATGAACTCTACCGGAGACGCGCCTGCAAACTCAATGGCAGCCACCTGTTCCCGGGCACACACATCAATATATTGAAAAATCTCCTCGCCCTTGGTCAGGTCCGGCACCAGGGAAATATTCACAATAAATGGTTTGTCTGTCAGTTCCTTCATCTTGATGATATCTTCGCGGAACTCATCAATACCAGGATAACAGGTAATGTTCATGGTCCCCATGCCGCCTGCGTTGCTCACCAGCGATGCAAAATCAGCAATTCCCAGATGCTGCATTCCTCCCTGGACAATGGGCTTTTCAATCCCGAACATTTCTGTAAATTTTGTTTTTATCATAGTCCCCTCCTTATACGTTCACAGAGTCTGTGGTTATGGTATAACTCTATCAATTTGTCAAAAAATTATCTATGCGATTTTGCACAAAGAACACCCTCTGTTCCCCACCCGATTTTCGTATGTTCCTCCATATGCTTTCCCCTTGTTTTACGCTAAGATTCCCTTAAAGTGTACTCTCGAAGTCTCCGAGAGTACACTTTAAAGAAAAGGAGGTCTTCCTATGTGCCACTATATTGTTACTTCCCTGAAGGATAAGGTGGGGACCATTATCCTGAATGACCCGGAAAAGAGGAATGCCCTAAGCAAGGCCATGGCGTCCGAACTCTGCCAGGCACTGGAATCCTATCGGTTCAACCCGGATGTCCGGGTGGTCGTGCTCCGCGGTGCAGGCGGGTATTTCAGTGCAGGCGGTGATATCACTTCCATGAAAAAACGTGTGGATTGTTACGCCCGGGGTCTGAGGCCCGAAACCCAGACAAAGGAAAACATGGCTGGTTTTAACCGTCTGATCCTGGCCATCCGCCAGATAGAAAAACCGGTTGTAAGCTGGATCGAAGGAGCCTGCGCGGGCGGCGGCCTGAGTATTGCCATGGCATCCGACTTTTCCATTGCCGATGAAAGCTGCAAGATGACATTTGCCTTTGTCAATGTAGGACTGGCCCCGGACATGGGAAGTTCTCTCATGCTTATGCGGCGCGTGGGTCCGGCAAGGGCAACGGATCTTTTTATGACCGGACGCCGTTTTACCGGCGGGGAGGCGGCCAGGCTGGATATTATCACACAGGCCGTGCCTGCAGGCGATCTGGAGCAGACAGTAAACGCTCTGGCAGCCAAACTGGCCGCAGGGCCGGCAGTCTCCTACCGCGAGATCAAAGGGGCCGTCAACCGCATCCTCTATCCGGACCTATACCAGTGCATGGCTATGGAATCGGATTATGTGGACCGGCTGACCCACACGGCTGACCATGCGGAGGCCGTCTATGCCTTCCTGGAAAAAAGGGCTCCCCGTTTTTCCGGAACATGACCGCCCGGCTTTTACAGGCAGTATAACAATGAAACGCTTAAAAATGGAACGCACCAGCCCCTCTGCAAGGGAGCCATGCGTTCCATTTTTTATTCCTGCCGGGAATGTCATCCCCGTTATGGAAATGCAGCTGTGTTTATATGTAACTGTGTTTACAGGTAGAAACCCATGGAGATCAGCAGTGCGGCAAAGCATGCCATCACAATAGGGAGCACCAGGGACAGGATAAAGTTGTTGATATATGCCTGCTTATGGGTCAGCTTTGTGGTGGACAGCATGGTGATGACACCCGCGCTGTGGGGAAGGGTATCCAGGCCGATGGAGGACATGGCAACCAGCCTGTGCAGCTGATCTGCCGGGATCCCGGTGGCGATAAAACGGTCGGCAAAGTTCTGAAGGGCAATATTCTCACCGGAGGATGCGGAGCCGCAGATGCCGGCGCATACATTCACTACCAGAACAATGGTCAGGGGATTGGTGCCCAGGGCGTCCAGGCTGCCTACAATGGCCTGAAAACCAGGAACAGCTGATACGATACCGCCAAATCCCGATGCACAGCACACCGTGATCAGAGGCATGATGGCCTGAGGCATGGCGCCGGAAAATATCTTTTTCAGGTCCTGCTTGCGGGGATCATATAACAGCCATGCGACCACACATCCGCTGAACAGGGAGATAACCGCGGACATCTTTAACACATTGAGCACAAGGATCACAACGATCATGGGAAGAAGGCACTGCCATAAAGGCTTTTCATCATCTACCTTAACTTCCACCAGCTGCTCTTTGTCAATCAGTTCTCCTGTGGGAAGAAAGCTCTCCCCCTTCCGGTTGGTCCGCTTGCACTGCCACCAGATATATCCTGAACCCAGGGCGAATGTGAGCAGTGAACACAGGATCCCAAGGACCGGAGCAGCCATTGTGGTGGAGCCAAAATATTCAATGGGTATGATATTCTGGATCTGTGGGGATCCGGGCAGCATACCGATGGTCACTGTTGAGGAACCCAGACAGGAACAGGAGTACATCCACCATGGTATATCCAGTTCCTTAAACAGGGATCGTGCAATGGCAACCAGAATAAACACAACAACAAATACGTTTACGCCTCCGTAAGTCAGGATCAGCTGGATGATGGGCAGTACCATAACTGCCAGCCACCGTTGTACATTCCGGTTTTTTGCCCTTTTTGCAATGCGGGCCACCTTGATGGCAATGGAGGGAGCAGCGCCCGAATCCCCCATAAAGCGCGCAAACAACGCACTGAACAGAAAAATCAGGAAATAGCCCTGCATGAAACCTACGGCCTTTGGCATAAATGCTTCCGACAGCAGTGAGAATGGATTCATGCCCCCAAAGACAGCTACAACCATACCGGCGGCAATGGCCACAATGATCGTGTTGTAACCTATGTAGGCCAACAGGATAAACAGAGCCAGACCAACCACAATACCAAATAAACTAAGCATTTTCTTCCCCTTTCGTACTGTATCTTATGATGTTATAATAATAACAAAGCCGGCCTCAAACACCCACTGCACTTGTCACAAAAATAACATTTTTATAACCCCTGCTTTCTGGTTAAAACAACCAGTGGGCCTGGTCAGTTTTAACGGAGCATTGCTTTTGAGATCACCACACGCTGGATCTCATTGGTCCCCTCCACGATCCGGTTCACCCGGGCATCCCGGTACAGCTTGGAGATCAGATATTCATCGCACAGCCCATAGCCTCCAAAAATCTGCAGCGCCTGATCGGTAATCCTTCCAAAAGCTTCCGTCACAAAGCATTTGGCAACGGAGGCCTCCGTATTACATGGTTTCCCCTGGTCAAGAAGCATGGTGGCGTGATAGACAAGGCCGCGGCTGGCCTGGATCAGCATCTCCATATCAGCCAGTTTTTCCTGTATCATCTGTTTTGCGCAGATGGGCTTTCCAAAGGCCACCCGTTCCTTGGAGTACTGGACGGCCAGATCCCGGGCAAGCTGGCAGGCGCCCAGGCTGGAAGCCGCGATCATGGGCCTGGAGGCGGTCAGTACCTTCATGGCATTTGCAAATCCGCTCTCCTCCGTTCCCACCAGGTTGCATGCAGGGATCTCCACATCTTCAAAGATCACCTCTGCCGTGTTGGACAGGCGCATTCCGAATTTATCGATCTTTTTGCTGACATTGACCCCTTTGCGGTCCCGCTCCACGATAAACGTGGCCAGGCCTCTGGATCCCTTGGAGGGATCCACGGATGCAACCACCAGGAACATGTCCGCCAGGGAGGCATTGGTGATAAACATCTTGGTCCCGTTAATAACATAGGAACCGCCTCTGCGCACAGCCGTTGTGCGGACCGCGGCGCTGTCAGACCCTGCCCCGGGCTCCGTCAGGCAGAACGCGCTTATGGATCCTTTATTTAAAAGGCCCGCGTAATATTGCTTCTGCTCCTCGTTTCCCGCCGCCATAACAATCTTGCCGCCCATACTGGTCACATTAAACATCCCCATATAGGTGCTCTCCACCTTGGCCCCCTCCTCGATCATCATGGCCGTGGTGGTGGTATCCAGCCCCATGCCTCCGTATTCCTCGGGCACCTGCATCATATGCAGTCCCATATCGATCCCCATCTGTATGATCTCCTTGGGATAATGCCCTTCTTTTTCCCATTCCAGGACATGGGGCTTGACCTCCCTGGTCATAAAATCCCGTATCAACTCCACCAGACTCTGCTGGTCCTCAGTCATATCATATAATCCATCCATTCAGGCTTATAAACCTCCTTTCCCGTGTCTGTCCAGGCTCTGGTGCGGCCACCGTTGTTCCAGCTGGGCAATCTTCTCGCTGCTGTATCCAAGTTCCCTCAGGATCTCCTCATTCTGCTCTCCCAGGAGGGGGGCGCGTCTGAACTCAGCCGGCGTCTCGGACATGCCGCAGTTTCCGGTCCTGGTGATAAAGGACGGCTTGGAGTCCATACCCGGCATGGTGGGCTGCTCCTGCAGCCAGCCGTTGAGACGGAATTCCTCATCACTCCACACCTGATATTCGTTGTAGACCCGGCAGCACGGCACCCCTGCGGCGTCCAGGGCTTTCAGTGCCTCATCCTGGCCTCCATAAGCATCCGTAAGCCACTTATTGATAAGAGGTATCAATGTCATCTGATTCCTTGCCCGGTCAGATACCTCCGCATACTCCGGATCCTCCTTCCATTCCGGACGCCCCATCAGGTCGCACAGGCTCTCCCATATCCTCTTGCCTGCCGCTGCCATAACGATATTCCCGTCCTTGCAGTGAAACACCCCGTAGGGGCACATGGTGGGATGATGGTTGCCCTGCCTTTTGCTCATCCGTTCCGGCCCAAGGTTACAGTGGATCAGCGGCGTATTAATATAGATCAGGGTGCGCAGCAGGGAAATATCCACATATTGCCCCTCCCCGGTATCACGCCAGTGATACAGCGCCGTCATGACGCCGGTAAACATATTGAGTCCTCCAAGAAGATCCCCCAGAGGGAATCCGCTTTTCTGCGGTGCTCCGTCCGCCTCCCCGGTAACACTCATGATACCGGACATTGCCTGGGCGATAATATCATAGCCCGGCTTTGATACGTATTTTCCTGTCTGTCCAAAGGTTGTCAGGGATGCGTATACAATATCCTTTTTTACGGTCCGTACGCTCTCATAATCCAGCCCATACTTTTTCATGGTCCCGGGACGGAAATTTTCCAAAATCACATTGGCTGTGGGGAGCAGTTTTTTTACAACCTCCAACCCCTCAGGATCCGTAAGGTCCACTGCCAAAGACTTCTTGCCCCGGTTGAACCAACAGTGGGATAAGCTCTCTCCATCCACCATGGGCGGGAACTTCCTGCCGTCCTCTCCCCTGACCGGCCGCTCAATTTTGATCACTTCCGCTCCATAATCCGCCATCATGGCTCCTGCCGTGGGACCGGCCGCCATGGTGGTAAAATCCAGGACCCTGATACCCTCCAGTGCTTTTTTACTCATTATGCCTTCCTCCTTAATGGTATCTTTTGGTGTTTGTCATCTATTTCCCTGGATTGCGTTAAGCCGATCCAGACATTGCCCGGCTTCCTCCATGATACTGTCCAGGATCTCCCCGCAGGTCTTTACCTCATGGATCAGCCCGCAGGACGGCCCCACCGCAAACATGCCTTCATCCACATCACCGCTCTCATAGGCTGCCTTGCCGCGCTTTCCTGAGATCACAGGCATCAGCTCTTCCAGGGAAGCTCCCCTGGATTCCAGCTCAAGGCATTTTCTGGCAGCCTCATTATCCGCCACACGCACCATGTTCCGGATGCTTTTCTGGCACAGTACCGTTCTGTTCTCATCGGAATTTACGATCCACTCCTTCTGGTTTTGATGGATCAGGCATTCTTTGCTGGCCACAAAGCGGGTTCCCATAACAATGCCTTCGCAGCCCAGACTCAGCGCTGCCAAAAGACCTCGCCCATCAGCGATCCCTCCGGCTGCCAGCACCGGAACCTTGACCTCGCGGGCAGTGCGGTTAGCCAGGACCATGGTTCCCACCCCGTCCGTATGGGGATGGCCCGCCACCTCAAATCCTGCCATGGTTATAAGGTCCGCTCCCATGCTCTCAGCCTTTTTTGCATGTTTTACACATGCTGCCTTATGGATCCATTTTACCTGATCCTTATGGGCGTTAAGGATATCTGCCAGTTCCTGCGGACTGGCTCCGGCTGTCTCAACTGCGGGCACCCCCTCCTCCAGGATCACATTTACCTGGTCAAAAAGCTCCTTTCCGGGGCGCAGGCTGGGGATCAGGGAAATGTTGACTGCAAAGGGGCGGCCCGTCATCTCCTTCACCTTCCGGATCGCTCTGCGCAGATCCTTTGGATCCGGATAAATAGTCACATTAATTGTGCCCAGGCCTCCTGCCTCCGATACGGCACCAGCCAGTTCCGGCACACCCAGATGCTGCATACCTCCCTGCATGATCGGATATTTGATCCCCAATATTTCTGTCATTCTTGTTTTCATAATCCATACCTTCACTTTCCATGAGAACTGTATCACTTAACTATCTGTTAATAAAATATCACTTTACCCTTTTTATGAATACGTTTGTTTCTACAATTTTTATCACAGTGCTTTTAGTAAGTGATTGGACACTTTGACCAGTCCTGTCCCCGACAGGACCAACTCTTTAAAATCCACACCCGCCATACAGGGCCTTTAAGCTTTCACATCCTCACCGTTATTTTTTCTTGACAATAACGCTTTTCCAGTATAATATGGTAAATGTTACTAAATCTACTAATTGGAGGGTATTACAATGAAAAAAAAGACACTGGCAGTTTTACTGGCCGCAGCGCTGGGTGCATCCATGCTATGGGGATGCGGTAAGGGAAATGATGCAGGGGCATCTGCCCCCCCGGCTTCCACAACAGCGGAGAGCACTGATTCCAGTACTGCGTCCGGTACTGATAGCGGCATTCAGCTTCCCGACCTGACCGGCCACACCCTGATGATTTACTGCGGTGCGGGAATGACAAAACCATTCCAGGAAATTGCCGATGCCTTTAAAAGCCATACCGGATGTGAGATGAACGTGACCTATGCCAATGCAGGCCAGATACAGTCACAGATCACCACTTCCGAGGAGGGCGATCTGTTTATCGCAGGATCCGGGGATGAGTTAAAACCGGTAGAGTCCTATGTGGAAGGAAAAAAAGAACTGGTAAAACATATACCCGTGCTGGCGGTCCAAAGCGGCAATCCAAAAAACATTACGGGGCTGGCGGATCTGACCGGGGATGGGGTAACGCTTATCATGGGAGATGTGGACTCCACGCCCATTGGAAAGATCGCCAAAAAGGCAATGACCGATGCAGGTATCTTTGACCAGGTACAGATTGAGGCAACCACCGCCACTGCTCCCCAGATGTCCACTGCCCTGGCCGCCAAGGAGGCGGATGCGGCGATTGTGTGGAAGGAGAACTGCGATGCCCAGGACGTGGAAATCGTAAACACAACGGACCTGGATCCATATATTAAGACCATTCCGGCCGCTTCCTTAAGCTGCGCCGCGGACAAGGATGCCCTGGAAGCCTTTAACCAGTATCTGGACATGGACACAGCCAAAGAAATATGGGTGAAATACGGATATGAAATCGTGGAATAAAAACCGGCATATACGGTTCGATTTATTCTCAGCCATAACCATTATGACAGCACTGCTGGTGATATTCTTCATCGGCAGTGCTATCAGTGCTGTGATTGTTAGCGGAATCCCCTGTTTTGCCGAAACCATCCGGTCACCGGAGGTACTGTTTGCATTCCGGCTCAGTTTTACCACTGCCAGCATATCCACAATCATTGTCATGGCTCTGGCTCTTCCCACCGCCTATGCCCTTACCCGGACAGATATGCCATTTAAACGATTATCCGGGCTGATGATCGAGCTCACCCTCTCACTGCCCTACATACTGCTAGGCCTCAGCCTTCTTATCATCTTCTCCTCCCCTGCCGGCAAATGGCTGAAAGGACACGGCTTCAAAGTGGTCTTTTCCCCTGTTGGCATTGTCATGGCCCATATCCTGGTCAACCTCCCCTACGCGATCCGGCTGATCCGCACTGCCTTTGAGGCCTCTGACCAGCGGCTGGAATTCATTGCCCAGACCCTGGGTGCCTCTCCCTGGAAATGCTTTCTCACCATCCTGCTTCCCCTGTGCCGGGGCAGCCTGATCAGCGCCTTTATCCTCACCTGGTCCAGGGCATTGGGAGAGTTCGGGGCCACACTTATGCTGGTGGGAGTCACCCGTTTTAAAACCGAGACCCTGCCGGGCAGCATTTACCTGAGTATATCAACAGGGAATAATCCCACGGCCATGGCTACCGCGATGCTGATGCTTTTAATATCCGGATGCACCCTGTTTCTGGCCCAGTTTATGGGAAAATCCTGGTATCAGCACGAACGGCAGGTAGGCGGACAGATTAATTACACCAAGTGCAGGAATCTCAATGGGAGGGAAAGATGAAAAAAATCCTTATCCACAATTTTTCCGTAAAAAGGGGAAGTTTTACACTAAAACCCCTGTCCCTTACCATTGAAAAAGGGGAAATTTTTGCTATACTTGGACGTACAGGGTCCGGGAAGACCGTGCTTCTGGAAGCCATCGGGGGTATGTTCCCCGGCACCGGCGGTTCCATACAGTATGATGGCGTTGACGTGATGGATATTCCGCCCCGCAGCCGCAGGCTGGGCTTTGTATATCAGGATCACGGCCTGTTTCCCCACATGAAGGTCTGTGATAATATTTCCTACGGCCTGAAAATGCACGGTTTCTCCAAAGAGGAACAGAGAAAACGCACATCAGACCTTATGGAGATGCTGTCCATCACCCATATTAAGAACCAGTACCCCGGCACCCTCAGCGGAGGGGAAAGCCAAAGGACCGCGCTGGCCAGGGCGCTGGCGCTGGAGCCGGAAGTTCTTTTGTTAGACGAGCCGTTCTCCGCACTGGACCCGGCAACCAGAAAGCAGCTCTACCTGGAGTTAACAAGGATCCATGAACATTTCAGGTGTACGATCATTTTTGTCACCCACGATTTCGTGGAGGCAAGGCTGTTGGCCCACAGGGTGGGGATCCTGCTAAACGGTGAGCTTAAAGCCGTTGTTTCGTCAGACAGGCTGACGGATGAACATTATTGTGAAGAAGTGGAACAATTTCTTGGGAGGGAATGAACATGAACAATGGAACAACACCAGCCGTAACGGGCAGTATGGGTCCGGAACAGTTTTTCGGTGAATTAAGAAAGCGCTTTTTTGACCTTCTGAAAACAGAAGGGATATTGGAAGAACAGGTTATTATCAATACCCGCTCCCTCACGCCCGAGGAAGCCATCGGTATTACAAAACGCAGGGACTTTCCCATCATTACAGGGAAGGATGTCATGGTCCAGGCAGAATGTATGGGCGCTTTGGGGCAGGCGTTTACAGATGCACCCTCCGCGTTTCGCGGGACCCTGGCTGAAATATGTGCACTGGACATACAGGGCAGTTCCCATGACCGCGGACTCTTTATCGCATCCCTCAACGCTGTCATGAAGCACCTGGGCAAGGTGGAATGTACGGTCCACTGCCGAAACAATGGGCCGGAGCAATGCGCGGTTGACGCGGCCGGATTGATTGAAGCCAGCTACGGCCATCCCAGGATCGGGCTGATCGGATACCAGCCTTCCCTCCTGGAACGCCTGTCCGGCCAGTTCCCAGTTCGTGTTGTGGACTTAAGCCCTGTAAATATCGGCCAGCAGCGCTATGGAGTATTGGTGGAAGACGGCCGTGTGGACGGCGTCAGCACTGCTGTCTGTGATTGGGCCGACCTGGTGCTGTGCACGGGCAGCACGGTCTGTAACGGAAGTATTGTAAATTTTCTGCACCTGAAGGACAAAATACTGTTTTACGGCACTACGCTGGCAGGGGCCGCGGCGCTTATGGGGCTGCCCAGGATATGTTTTGCGGACCGGTATCAGTAAGGTGCCTGGCCGCCCTATCTAACACGCCGGTGTTTTACAAGGGCGGCTTTTCTGTACCTATTTTTTGATTTTTCCGGCTTTAAGAGCTAACCAGCTTGCAGCGGGAGCCGCCAATAACCACATTCTCAATTCTCCTTGCAAAGCAGCCGCCCTCAATGCTATAGTATAGAAAGGTTTTGCATTTGAAAGGAGATTCACCATGGTATCTTTGCCAGGGCACGGTGAAACCATATCGGGTTTTACCGTAACGGAACTTGGATTCATACACATGCTGGGCGCAAAGACCGCTGAGTTTTACCACCAGGCCAGCGGCGCCCGGCTTTTATACATACAGAACGATGACCCCGAACTGGGATTTAACCTGATCTACCGGACACCGCAGACAGATGAGACTGACACCAACCACATTCTGGAACACCTTCTTCTGTCCTCCTGCGGGAAATACCCCAGCCGGGACATATTCTTTGATATGGACAGCAAAAGCTATTCCACCTTTATGAACGGGCTTACGGACAATACATATACCTGCTATCCCATTTGTACCCAAAGCCAGGAACAGCTGGTTAAGCTTATGGACGTATACCTGTGCTGCATGGAGGCGCCGGATGCGCTGAAGGAACGCAATTTCTATCTGAGGGAAGCGCTGCGCCTGGAGCTGGATCAGCCTGACGGCCCGCTGGCCATGCAGGGCACGGTTCTCAGTGAGGACTGGGGACATCTCACGGATATCCAGGAAAATGCCGACAGCTTTACTGCCAAAACCCTGTACCCGGATCTTCCCGCCTCCAACCTGTTGGGACGGCTTCACTTCCACTACAGGGAACTTACCTATGAACGCGTGCAAAAGGCCTTTGAGCAATACTATGACTACTCCAACTGCCTGATGGTCCTTTACGGCGACATGGATTACCGGCCCGTGCTGGATTTCCTTCACAGGGAACACCTGAACGCCCAAAAGCATTCATCCCGCAAAAATCCCCCCTTGCCCCAAAAGGAAGATCACCGTTCCCTTTCTGCCATGAACCAGATCCCTGAGCCGGGCCACCGCTGCCTGGTTGCCAAAAGCCCTGCCTACGAGGACAGCCCCGGGGAACAGGCTTCCATCATTGACTATGCCATCGACCTTACGGGAAGCAGCCAGGAAGAGTTGATCTATTGGGATCTGTTTGCGGATATACTGGACAGCGACACCTCCCCCTGGCACCGGCTGGCAAGGGAGTCGGGCATCAACAACATAATGGAGGTGTACCTGGATCTTCTGCTGCCCAATCCATCCCTGCGATTCCGTCTTCGCAACGGGGATGAACACCAGAAGGACGAATTCTGCCATACCATTCAGTCCGCTCTCAGGGAGGTCAGCTCCCTTGGTGTTGCACAGGAACTATACCAGGCCGCCATGAAGGAAAACAAACTTTCCGATGCCCTTACCAGGGAGGGCTCCCATCTGGGATTTAACATTTCCGAGGAGATCGGCAGGTACTGGAGCCAGACTGGAAAGACCGACTACTTTCAGCTCTATGAGGTATCCGCCCGTAAATTCGCCTCCGACAGCAGCCAGTCTATTCTGAAATCCCTGGCTGCCCGGGCCCTGACCCCCAAAACCACTGCAACGGTGGTAACGGTTCCCTGTCCCGGAATGGCGGAGGCGCTGGAACTTGATAAGGAACAGTACCTGAAGGCCACCCTGGAATCCATGACGCGTCCTGAGCGCCTTTGTCTGTGCCAGTGCACGGCCGCTTTCCGCCAGTGGAATTCCAAGGACTGGGGAAACATGGATTTCCTCATACGCCCCATGGACCTTCCGGCCCCCACGCCGGGCGCTCCTTTTTTGCAAAAACAGTTCGGCCCCATTACCAGCTATACGGCTCCCGCTTTTGCGGACGCTGTGGGAAGCTATCAGATCTACTTTGACTTAAGCCTGATCCCTCAGGATGAGCTTAACTACATCTCCCTGTATCAGATGCTTCTCACGGAGCTGGATACCTCCCGCTATACCGTAGAGCAGCAAAAAACCATGGAGCAGGAGTATCTTCACGACTGTACCTTTGACGAAGTGTTCCCGGACAGCCGGGCAGGGGCCTGCAGCTATCCTATGATGACCGTGTTCTGGTATGGACTGACAGAGGATTTTGCCAAAAGCCTGGATTTTCTTCTGGACCTTATGGGCGGAGGGGACTACAGTGATATCCCCACCATCCAGCGTGTGCTGGAAAAATATCTTCCAGACTATGACCTGTCCAGGGCAGACCTGGCCTCCTCCCTTTCCTTCAGCCTGGCGGAAGGTTATATCAGGCAGGAGTGCAGGTTCAGGAACCTTCTTAACAGCCAGGAAGTCTATTATTTTTTAAAGGATGTAAGTAAAAGGCTGAAGGCGGAGCCGGAATTTGCCGCTCAGGTGTCCGGTGCACTGAGGCATATCTCTTCCGCCCTATTACAGGGAAAGCGCCTTGTGTTTATGGCAGCCGCTGCCGCGGATGCCCTGGAAGAAGTAGAGAGGGAAGCCATTCGCCAGCTGGGCCTTCTTGGCCAAACCGAATCAGAAGGATCCTGTCACGGGACACCGGCCCGTGTTTCACCCTATATCCTTTTGCCCGGAAAGCGGAAGCTGGCCGTATGTGTGGATGCTCCCACCCAGGAAACCCGCATGATGGGGGATTTCCGTGACAATACAGCCTTTCAGGGCAGGCATCTGCCCTTCCTCATGGCATGTGCGGACAAATACCTGAAACCTGCCATCCGTTATCAGGGAGGCGCATATGACAGCGGAATCGACTTTTACATCCCGGCCGGTTACTTCACCCTGTGGAGCACCGCGGACCCCGATGTCAGGTCAACCCTGGACCTGTTTTCCAATGCGGGAAGGGCGCTTATGGACATTTCCCTGACCCAGCAGGACCTGGACGGTTATATCCTCAGCGCCTATGCCCAGGCCCTTCCGCCCTCCGGAAACTTAAACAACCGGATGAGGTACATGCGCAGGGCCATGGCGGGAATCCATACGGATCAGATCAACCTAATGATCGCAGACATCAAGAATGCCCGGCTGGAGCACCAGGCCGGGGCATCGCAGATCATCCATGCCCTGTTGGAACAGGGTCCCGTTGTCACGGTGGGAAACCACCGGACCATACAGCGGGATGCCGGATGTTTTGATGAAATTATAACCTACCGCCCATAATCCTTAAGAAACGTGCGCCTCCTGGCGTACTGCAGAAACGCCGCCTGGGGGAACATATCCCACAGACGGCGTTTTCGCGGTTGATTATTCATTTATATTACAGCTGAATCACAAAATCTTCGGATCCCTGGCCTCTTCCTTAACTCTTGCCGCGGCCGCGCTTCTTCTCGGTCTTGCCATACGATTTCCCCTTTTCATAATACGTTTACCATGAAAATCATACGGCTTGTCCCCAGTATTTGTCAATGACAAGAATGATCATCCGATCCCGCCATATATGATCCCCAAAATAAATACCACAACCGCAAGAGGTACATACACAAACTTGGCCAGGGGACCAAAACAGCTTTTCAATGGTTTTTCCCGTCCCTCCTCCAGTTCCTTTTTTATCTCCTTATATCCCAGGATATAGTAGATGGACACAGCGCCCAGAACCGCGCCAAAGGGCACTACCATGATGGTTATAAAGTCCATCCAGGAGCCCACGCTTGGCTCGGCTTCCAAAAAGATCCCCACCAGCAGCGCAATGGAGCCACACAGGGCAACCGCCCCTTTTCTGGACAGCTTAAACCTGGTCTGCCAGGATTCGCTTACGGCCTCAAACATGTTGATCAGGCTTGTGATTCCCGCAAAGGCCACGGACAGGAAGAACAGTGTTGCAAACAGCCGTCCCATGGGCATCTGCCTGAATATATTGGGCAGTGTGATGAACATAAGGGGCGGGCCTGCGTTAGGCTCAATGCCAAAGGCAAATACGGCAGGCATGATCGCCAGCGCGGCCATCATGGCGGCAATGGTGTCAAAGAATGCAGTGCGGATCGATGCCTTGGGTATATCCTCTGTCTTAGACAGATACGTTCCGTACACGATCATGCCCGACCCGGTTATGGACAGTGAGAAAAATGCCTGCCCCATGGCCATGACCCAGGTGTCCACTTTCAAAAGGTCCTTCCAGTCCGGCATAAAGAGGAACTTATATCCCTCCACAGCGCCTGGAAGAAATGCCACGCGCACAGCCAGTATGGCAAATAAAACAAAGAAGGAAGGCATCAGTACCTTATTGATCTTTTCGATTCCCTTGGTGGCGCCGAACATCAGGATCACAGCTGCTGTGACGATCACCAGCACATGCCACGGCACGCTGCCGAAATTCCCGGTTGCCTGGGTGAAGTACGCCGCTGCATCCTGGGTCAGGATCGCCCCTGTAAGGGAGCCTGCCAGGGCGCGGACCACCCAGCCCACAATGATGGCATAGCCGATCGCAATTCCCAGGGAGCCCAGAAGGGGGATCCATCCCAGTATATATCCAAGCTTTCCCTTTCCTATTGCATTCCAGCAATATTCATAGGCCCCCAGGGTCCCTGTCTTTGCACGCCTTCCTATGGCAAACTCCGCCGACAGGCCCACCAGGCCGAATAAAACTATAAACAGGATATAGGGCACCAGGAATGCTCCTCCTCCATACTGCCCGACCCTATATGGGAACATCCAGATATTTCCCATTCCAACCGCGGAACCCACGCAGGCCAGAACAAACCCAAAACTGCTGCCAAAGCCGCCGTTCTGATGCACTGGGGCTGACGAGGATTCCATACCTTTATGCTTACTCATGACTTCTCCTTTAGATGTACATTTTGACGGCATGTTTATTATATTAATAAGCCGGCCTTATTATACTAACCCATTTACGCCAATTAGTCAAAGCTTTAAAGCGAAAAAGAGAATGATGATGCAAATTTGATGCATCTTTGATGCTATTTTGATGCCGGTGTATTGTAACTTATATGATATAAACAATCCATCATAAAACAAAAGAGGTATCAAGATGAAGATGAAAAAGAAATGGCTGTGTGTATTTTTTACGTTGCTCCTTGTCCTGTCCCAGGCCTGGGCGGTTTATGGCATGGAAGAGGAGGATGACCCGGACAAAACCCTGGCTCCCTACTTTTTCGTGGAAGGGGCGGATCCTGATCCGGACAGTTTTCCCTTGAAGGAAACAAAGGTATCCTCCCAAATCAACGGGGTCATTGCAGATACCTATGTAACCCAGACCTATATCAATGAGGGAAAGACTCCCATCAATGCCAAATATATCTTTCCCGCATCCACCAAAGCCAGCGTACACGGCATGACCATGCAGATCGGGAACAGGCTGATCACTGCCAGGATCAAGGAGAAGGAGGAGGCCAGGGAGGAGTTTGAGGAGGCCAAGAACCAGGGAAAGAGCGCTTCCCTTCTGGAACAGCAGCGGCCCAACGTGTTTTCCATGGACGTGGCCAATGTAATGCCCAACGATACGGTGGTCATAGAACTGCATTACACGGAAATGGTCGTTTCCACGGAGGGATCATACCAGTTTGTGTTTCCCACCGTGACAGGTCCCCGTTATACAAGCTCCCCGGAGGATCCGGGAAAAGATGACAACCAGTGGGTAAGCACACCTTACCTGAAAGAGGGAAAGACACCTTCGGGCCGGTACGATATAGCCGTCAGCCTTTCCACCGGTGTGCCTGTCACTGACATCACATGCAGGTCCCATTCCATTAAAATTGACAAAAGCAGCGCCTCGGCTGCCCGGATCACCCTGGAAGATCCCGAGGATTTTGCAGGAGACCGGGATTTCATCCTTGATTATAAGCTGACCGGGCAGGACGTAAACTGCGGACTTTTGTTGGACCAGGGGGAGGAGGAGAACTTCTTTATGCTGATGATACAGCCTCCCAAACGGTATGATCCTGAAGATATCCCTCCCCGTGAGTATATATTCCTTATGGATGTTTCCGGTTCTATGTACGGTTTTCCCCTGGACACTGCCAAGGGATTGATCAAGGATCTGGTGACCAGCCTCCGTGATACGGATACCTTTAACCTGATTCTGTTCTCCGGCGCATCCAGCCGGATGTCGCCTGTGTCGGTGCCGGCCACTGCTGAGAATATCCAGCGGGCGGTTGAACTCATCGACCGCCAGGAGGGCGGCGGCGGGACAGAGATGGCTCCCGCGCTCCGGGATGCCCTTGCCATTCCTAAAACCGAAGGCACGTCCCGGAGTATCATCACCATCACAGACGGTTATATTTCCGGTGAAAAGGAGATATTTGGCATCATCAGCCAGAATCTGGCCGACACTGATTTCTTCTCCTTTGGAATTGGAGATTCCGTAAACCGCTATCTCATTGACGGAATCGCCAAAGTGGGCCTTGGGGAGTCTTTTGTGGTGACAGATGACAAGGATGCCTTGGATACGGCCAAACGTTTCTGTACCTACATACAGGCGCCTCTGTTAACCGATATCCAGGTTTCTTATAATGGATTTGAGGTCTATGATGTGGAGCCCGCCGCCCTTCCAACCCTGTTTGCCCAGCGGCCCATTGTCCTGTTTGGAAAATGGCGGGGCGAACCAGGGGGAAGCATACAGGTCACAGGCAGGTCCGGAAACCGGGATTATGTCCAGGACATCCAGGTGTCCCAGGCGTCCATTGGATCCAATCCTGGGATCAGTTACCTGTGGGCCCGCACCATGGTGGAAAACCTTACGGATTACAATACCGGCCTGGAGGAGGACGATTCCATAAAGAAAGAGGTTACACAACTGGGGCTTAAATACAGTATGATGACCCCGTACACCTCCTTTGTCGCAGTGATGGAGGAAGTCCGAAATCCGGATGGGGCCGGCAGGGACGTGGACCAGCCGCTGCCTCTGCCCCAGGGCGTATCCGACCTCAGCGTGGGGGGCGGTTATACCATTGGCTCAGAGCCGGGAACCATGATACTGGTTCCTGCAGCCACAGCCATAATTGCCGGAAACATCCTGATCCGGTCCAGAAAAAAGGGCGACGCCAAAAAACAGAACCACTCATAAGAGGAATATGGCATTGAAAAAAATCGCGGAATTTTTCAGGAACAGCTGCATTAGAACACACTGGATATCCTATCTGGCCGGATTCATCCTTGTGATCGGAATTAAATATTTTTACAGCCAGGCAGGCTGCAGACAGCTTCAATGGATTCTGGCCCCCACTGCCTGGTGGGTCAGAACCTTAAGCGGCATCCCCTTTAAATATGATCCGGATGCAGGATATATCAATTATGACTATCGGTTCATCATAGCATCCTCCTGCTCCGGTGTCCGTTTTATGATCCTGTCCACAGCCGCCCTCCTCTTCTCCTTTGTGCACAGAATGAGGACATCCTGGCAAGGGGCGGCCTGGACGGCATTCAGTCTGGCTTTTTCCTATGCGGCCACTGTTTTTATCAACGGTATCCGTATTACTGCATCTATTTATATCCCCGGCTATGCCCGCCAATACGGGTTGTACGATGGATGGCTCACACCGGGCAGACTTCATACCGCCATAGGCATTGCCATATATTTCAGTTCCCTGTTCGCCCTGTACCGAATGGCCGACCATGCCTCCGGGCGCATTGCCCCTACGGTCGATCAGTCCTCCCCGGACAGCCCCATGGATACGGATCTTCAAAAAAGATCCGGTGCCTGGCTCCGTGATCTGATCTTCAGGTGCGTCCCGCCTGTATTCTGGTACTACCTGGCCGTGCTTATCATCCCCATCTTAAACAGGGCCTATGAGCATGACACGGAAACCTTTGTGGAATACGCAATGCTTTTGACCGTCATCTGTACGGCAATCCTGTGCCTGCTGTGTATCCCGTCAGTCCTATGGAAAATACGGCATAAACGGAGGCCGTAACATCAGGCCCCCGTTTTTCCGTCCTTATCTATTCCATTTGTAAAGGCCGGCTGCGCCCCTGTGGCCTATGCCAGAAATGTGATCACCGGAATGGTGATGACTGACAGCACAGAGGTGAGCGCAATGCTCTTGGCCGATATGCTCCCGTCCGTGGAGCCATACTCCTTCTCCACCATCATCACCACACTGCCCACGGGCATGGCGATCAAAAGGATGAATATGCCGTAGGATACAGGATCAATGGGCAGGAGCTTCATAAGGGGAATGCACAGGGCCGGTATCACAAGCATGGAGATAAAGGAAAGCATCAGCTGTTTCCTGTCCGTGACCAGTTCCTTCAGATCGGACTGCGCCACCATGATACCCACGGTCATCATGGACAAGGGCACGGCCGCATTGCCCACCGTGTCCACAAATGTTCCCACCACCTCAGGCACCTGTATATGGAACGCAAAGATGAGGATAGCCACTGTACAGGCCGCTGTACCAATATTAAATACCTTTTTCCAGGGCAGAGCCTTCTTGTCACCCGCCTCCGCGCCCATGGCAAGCATGATACCATAGGAATAAACCAGCAGGTTATAGCCCACAATATAAAATGCCACAAAAATAACAGCCTCCTCGCCGTAAAGGCTGCGCACCAGCGGAATCCCCATAAATCCCAGATTAGGGAAGATCATCATTAGACGGTAACAATTTACCTCTCCCGGTTCCAGCTTCATAAACCGTGTAAATAAACGGCTGAGTATGATCAGCACAACAAAAAACAGAGCCACCAGAACCAGGTTCTCTGTAACCATCGCCGTACTGTATGTAATTGTCTTGTTCAGGACTCCGGAAATGATCAGACATGGATTAAAAATATTGATGATGGCTGAAGAAATACTTCCTGCACCTTCCTTAGAAACAATACCCTTCTTAAATGCGGCGTATCCCGCCATCATTATAAGAAACAGAACCAGCATTTGCTTTGCAATAATTCCTGCATTCATTCTTTTACCTTCTTTGATCAAACATTGATCTATCCATTGTAACTGATTCCCCGTTTATTTTCAACATCCCAATCCCTATAAAATAGGTTGAGCCGGTAAGAAAGGCCCTCTGCCAATCCCACCGGCTTATATATGAATCTATATTAAAAGCTCTGACTGCTTGTTTATGGTTAAAGTATACCTGGAATTTGTGACAAAAATTTGACCTGTTGCTAAATAGTTTCTAAAGAGATTTAAGAAATTATAACATTATCTTTTGATTTTCTTTTATTGACATATAATATTATATGCTGTATAGTATAGTTATATTATACGATATATAATATGACGCAGCCAATAATATGAATAACAACAGAACAGAGGGGTGCTTATGATATTCAACACAGGCTCTGCACTTTTGGACGCTGTGGTGCTTGCAGTGGTGTCCAGGGATGCGGACGGGACTTATGGTTACAAGATCACCCAGGATGTACGGTGTGCCATCGATATATCCGAATCCACCTTATATCCGGTGCTTCGGCGGCTTCAGAAGGAAGACTGCCTTGAGGTATATGACATGGCCATTGACGGCAGAAACCGCAGATATTATAAAATTACGGAAAAAGGCCGGGTGCAGCTGAATCTGTACCGGGGTGAATGGGCAACTTATTCACAGAAGATATCCCAGATATTTAAGGAGGCTAGTCTATGACCAGGGATGGGTTTATGAAAGAGCTTGCATATCTCTTACAGGATATACAGGATGAAGACAAAGAAGATGCTCTTCAATATTATATGGATTATTTTGATGAAGCCGGACCTGAGCGGGAAGATGAAGTGATCCGGGAATTGGGAAGCCCGGAACGGATCGCTGCTATCATCCGTTCCGATATAGCCGGCCACCTGGAAAACGGCGGCGAATTTACAGAGAGCGGCTATCAGGACGAACGGTTCAGGGATCCCAACTATCAGGTAGCCAGGCGCTTTGACCTGCCTGAAAGGCAGGAGCAGGAAGGGCGGGATAACAGCAAAACGGACTACAGCAAAACAGAGCCCAGCCAGGACTGGCAGGACGAAACAGGACACGGTCGGGACTGGCAGAGCGGGCAGCAGTCCCATGATCCAAAACACAGCCGGCCCCAAACAAGCAATACCCTAAAGATCATACTCTGGGTCATCCTTATTATAATCATATCTCCCATGCTCATAGGTCTGGGCGGCGGAGTCCTGGGTATTGCAGGAGGACTTCTGGGGCTTCTGGTGGGTGCCCTGGTACTCATAGGCGTCCTCACTGCCGCCATGCTCATCAGCGGGGTGGCCATGATCCCCTTTGGGATCATCCATATGTTTACCCAGCCCCTGGACGGATTCTTTATTTCCGGCACAGGGCTGATCCTCCTGGGGATCGGAGTCCTGCTGCTGGCGCTTGCGGTCCTGTTTTACGGAAGGTTCCTTCCCTTCCTGATCCGCAGCATTATCAACACCTTTAACCGCTTACTCCACAGAGGGAGGTGCAAATCATGAAAAAGTTTACTAAATTCTGCGCACTCACCGGATTGATCCTACTGCTGGCAGGCATTGGAATCACCTCTGTGTCCGCTGCTCTTGGGGGCCGCTTTTCCAACCGTATTCCCCGGCGTATATGGAACAGGATCTGGTATTACGGAGGCGGTCACCACTGGGCCCAGTGGGATGACTGGGATTTTACAGATGATGATTACACGGATGATGACTACACGGATGATGATTTTACGGATGTCTCCGGAATCAATGGAACACAGCAGACTTGGGCAAACGATGACTTCAGGAATGCCAGGAAGCTGGATGTGGATGTGGACCGCGGTTCCCTCCGGATCCGTGAAGCGGAGGGCATTTCCCAGATTGAGATCAATGTCACGGACCGATTCAATGCAACCCAGTGCTATATGGACAAAGAAACCTTAAAAATCAAACGGGATGAGCTGCGGCACAGGGTGGACGATCCCCGGATAGAAGTCCTGGTTCCCTCCGGTTACCAGTTTGACAAGGTATCCGTGGACATGGGCGCCGCCGCATGCCAGATCAGCCAGATCCACACATCCAAGCTGGATATTGACACCGGAGTGGGTGCCGTTACCTTTACCGGAACCGTTACCGGGGATGTGGAACTGGAGACCGGCGTGGGGGACGTGGTCCTCAACCTGTCCGGCCGCCAAAGTGACTACAATTACAAGATCGAATGTGGAGTGGGGACCATTCAGGTGGGAAGCTCACACTACACCATGCTGTCCCATGAGACCCATGTGAACAATAACGCCCCCTACACCATGGAACTTGAATGCGGCGTAGGGTCCATACTGGTCAATTTTGATGAACATTTATAATACGAGGAGTGAATACTATGGATAGAAAATTATACCGTTCCAATAACAACAAAATGCTGTGCGGCGTATGCGGCGGTCTGGGGGAATACCTTAATATTGACCCCACCATCGTCCGACTGATCTGGGCCATCTTTATATGCTCCGGTCCCGGAATCATCGCCTATTTCATCGCTGCGCTGATCATTCCCATGAATGACAGCCAGATATAGAGGAATCCTCATAGGGAAACTGCAGGGATACGGAAGCATAGAACATACCCTCCTTCTGCTCAAACCGAACGTCCCCGTCATATCGATCTGCAATTTCCCGGATCGACATAATACCGATTCCCGCCCCTTTCCGTTTGGAGGAAAGGGGTACTTTCATATCCTCGGTAAAACGGTCCGGCACGGTACAAGTATTATCAGTAAGAAAGAGCAGACTGCTCTCCTTTCTCTGGCGGATGCGCAGACGGATGATTTTCCTTGTCCCACTCTCCCGTTGGCACGCCTCCACTGCATTTTCCAGCATATTACCCAGGATCACCGTGGCCTCAGTATCTGATACCGGACAGTTATCCGGATAACTCACCTGGGCGTCAAACTGGATCCGGTCCTTTCTGGCCAGTGCCGCGTAATAACAGACCAGAGCGTTGATCACCTGGTTGCGGCAGTAAACCTCTGTGATATCCGGAGGAAGTTCCGTCTTATAGATCTCAATATATTCCCTTAAGCCATCCCTGTCATCCCGGCTGATATAGGACTGCACCACGGCCAGGTGCTGGCGCAGATCATGCCTGGCCTTTTTCATCTCCTCCATATGGGCTGCAAGGCTGTCAAACTGCTTTTTCTGGGCCATCAGGCTCCTGTCCGCATATTTAAGGGCGGACTCCAGAACGGTCCTCTGGTCAGATATTTCCAGGACTTTCAGCACCACATAGGATACATAGCAGGTGCCAAACAGCATCAGGTACCGTGAAACAAGAAACTGCCAGGATGCAAAGGCATAGACATCCGTAACAGTACAGTACAAAAGTCCGAACAGGGTGGAAAAAAGCGGTATCTTCCACATATATCTCCACATGCCGTCATCCCTGATCCTCAGGGCAGCGGTCACCGTGTTATTGAGGAAATGCAGCATAAAAGGATAGGTCGCCATTAAAAGGATGATCCGGCACACATTGTATACCAGATAAGGATGCCGGTCTGAGAAGTCCCAGAAAAAACGGCTCTCAATAAAATTTGCGTTTCCAAATACAAAAAAGGACCAGGACAGCAGAAGCAAATAGGAGAACATGTTTCTGGAAAATGTTTCCCGTATCAGTGCAAAGGAAAGGAACAGGTTCAGAAGCATAAATCCATAGCGCATCAGCGTGGTATATTTGGCAGCCGTCTCATAGCCGCCCAGATTTATATAATAAAATGCAGCACTGTTTACAGATGAGATTACCAGAAACATCACTACAACATACCTAAAGGGGATACGAAGCCGCTCCCGGTGCAGCCAATACCTGGGCAGTCCAAAGGGAATAAAATCCAGAAACGGAAACAGAAGTGTCATCAGGGTATTTGTCATAGCAGACTGCCCTCCCTCTCTTTTTGAAACATATAGCGGTAAAACCGGTCCTTGATATCTGCCCGGTCCCGCTTGCGAAATGGAACCCGTTCCCCCGTATCCATCCAAAAATCCATCTGCTCCATCCTCTGCACCCGGTCCATATTTACGATCAGGCCGCGATAGCAGGAAAGAAACTGGGGATACGGCTCCAGAAGCGCCTCCAGTCCGTTGAACGGAATACGGTACCGTATGATTCCATGAATGCCCATATGGATCCGTACATAGTGCTCATCCCTGTCACACCACAGGATATCCCGCAAAAGAAGTTTATTGCCGTCAATGGAAATAAACCTGGCCTGAAGGATCTTCTCCACATGCGCCAGACTCATAGCCTGTTCAAAGTCCTTGTACAACAGGGGCTTTATCAGATAACCGCTTGCCCTCACCCCGTAGCTTTCAACCGCATGGTCATGGCTGGTAGTGACAAAGATCAGTGCCGTAAGGCTGTCCCTTTGCCGGATCTGCTTTGCGGTCTCAATTCCCGAAATCTCCTCCATATACTGATCGATAAAGATGATATCATAGGCATCCGGGAGGAATTTGTCCAGAAATGCAGTTCCACTCCCAAACTCCTCTATCACAGGAAGCTCCCCCGCATAATGATCCTCCAGGTATCGTATCAGACATTCCTTTATATCTTTCCTGCACATGGCAAGATCATCTATAATGGCAGCTCGCATAATCCCATCTCCTAACAAACAGTTGCATCTACTACAATTCTACAAAAATCTCCCCATTAAATCAAATGCAAAAACAGGCCAAAATCTGCTGATTCAAGCCACATGATTGAAAAATGCCGATGAATCCGTTATGTTGGTATTGTACCCTTGTACGCTGAGGATACAGATTACCTGAGTATAGGAGGACCGTGGCTTGAATATTATTATTTGCACCCAGGAAAAAGCAGAACTGTACGTACTCACAGATCATATCACCCAATACTGTACAGCCAGGGATATCCCTGTGCACATTGACCAATGTAAAAACTGGCCCGACCTGGCCCAGTCCCTGCAGCAGAGCCGGACGGATGTGGTATTGGTAGCTCAAGACGGTGTCCGCGGTCTGGATACGGTTACCGGCGCCCAGCCTTTGGCTCCTGACCTCATCTGGATCTCTGACCTGGATTTTGCAGCCCAGTCCTACCGCATGGGCATCACCTATTTTTGTATGAAACCTATATCCTATTCAAAAGTGGAGCGTGCTATGGACCGCTGTATGGAGTCCTTCGGGCAGCAACCAACAGTCCCGCATGGAGGGGAATAAGACATAAGGGGGAATATATGAGGAGGAATGAGATATGAGACAGTCCAAATACACAGATCCCGGCAGGATGACAAAAAAACAGCTGGAGGCAGAAAACAGCCGGCTTCAGTATATTGCGGACCGTGATTGGCTTACCGGCCTGTACAACAGGGGCGCCATGGAATGCAGGGTCGATGAATATCTGAAAAAGAAACTGCCCGGAACCATGATCGTTTTGGACCTGGACCATTTTAAGCAAGTCAATGACAGATACGGACACATCATAGGAGACGAACTTCTCTGCAGTGTGGCCACGATCCTGAACAAGATGTCCGGCCGTCAGAGCCTGGTGGGAAGAGTTGGCGGCGATGAGTTTGTTATCTTCATGCCCCGTCTCATGTCCGCGAAGGATATGGAAGAATTGTTTGAGCGGATCAAAAGCCGTTTCCAGGAGATCCGCCTGAAAAACTCCATTCTCATCAAACTATCTATCACCATAGCAGGTGCAGACAGTCTTGGGAAACAACGGTATAAGAATATCTTTGACTGTGCGGATCAGAAAATAATGGAAATGAAACGGCAGCGCAACACAGGGACACCCCGCACAAAATCAGGAACCGCCCCTGGCAGCATCAATCTGGATATGGACCTGATCGCCGGGGAAATAGAAGAAAAAGATATCATACCCGGCGCATACTGCCAGGATTACGAAACATTTAAACAGGTATACCGTCTGACTGAACGAAGGCTGGCCAGGGAACGGCGCAGCGTATACATCATTCTCTTTACCTTAACGGATCAGAATAATGAATTTCTTTCCCTGGACATCCGCGACCGGGAAATGGACCTGCTTGGTAAGGAACTGCAAAACAGCCTGCGCATGGGAGATATTTATACCCAGTACAGCAGCTGCCAATATCTGGTTATGGTATCCGGCGTATCCGGGGAAGATACGGAAAAAATAGCCCGGCGTGTTATCAAGATCTATTATGAGACACGCCGGGACACGGTGAATAATCTGGTACTCCACCACAGCTATCCTCTCAAGCCGGCGGAGCCCAGGAAGAGGGCATCCACCCTTTCCGGCACACACCTTTGACCCGGTCTAACAGGTACTGGAACACAAGCGGCAGGGCAATGGCCCAGATTAAATATAGCACACGGAACTGAGGCAGGTCCTTGGGAAAATAACAGTACCAAAGGTCTGTCTTATACTGTTCAAAACTAAATCCCATAAACAGGGACGTATATTTCGCAAATGCGGCAAATAGGGTCTTTAACACCATCAGTGCCATGACATGGTGCATCATCACCGCATATGTATGTCCGCCGAAATACCGCAGGGCGGCGCTGTTCTTCACCACCCCGGCGCCTATGCGGGACACCCTCAGCCAGAAGGCGATCCCTGTGGCAGCCGTCACATAAGGCAGCAGCAGCCCGGTAAAGCCGTTGCAGAACGCCACGGAGTAGATCAGGGGCCGGCCCGACAGCACGAGAATGAACTGGATGGCGATCAGTACTCCCATATACAGGAGACTTCCGGCCCGGTCCTTTTCCTCCAGTTTTTGCCTGTACAGAGTTCCCCACTGGTAGCAGGGAAGCAGGAACATCATGCGCACCAGGGTCAGCCATCCCTGCTGGAACCGTCCGCTCATGGCAATGGAGATCCCCCCTGCACCGATGAGGAGGTACAGAACCGTGATACCATACTCATTCCACGCGGTCCCGGACGTTCTAAGTCCTTTCACTCCCCGGCGCAGCAGCACATTGGCCATCTCCACCAGGAACAGGGCGGGAACAAACCAGGCCGCCAGGTTATATTCAAACTGATGCCCTGTCATAAACGGCTCCAGGAACAGGCTCCTGAAGCTGAGGCTGCCCCCAAAAGAAAAGCCCGCCCCGTGGAGGAACTGTGCCGCGATCCCGTAGATCAGGTTGTACGCCATATACGGGCCCAGCAGGCGCAGTATCTTTTTCCTGGCATACTCCCCTATCCGTTCCTCGCTGCCCGGCCTGTAAAAATACCCTGATATAAAAGCAAACAAGGGCATATGGAATGAATAATAGGGAAACAGACCCCCAATATCCAGATAACTGTTATTCAGATGTCCGTCCACCACAAAGAACATTCCCAGGGCGGAAAGGAGCGCAAACTGCATATTGACCGCCTTTCCTTCCGCCCTTTGTTCCCGGTCATGGAACTTGGATTTCTCTTCTGTCATAGTATCCTCCGCGATCACCGGCACTTAATACCCGGGCCAAAACCCGGCCGTTTCAAATAGTATAATTGAAATAAGGCGGGAAGGCAATGACAGAGTTTTCCAACTAACTGATTTTTTCCCTAAAAAAGGGTTTGCTGCTCATACTCACATGACTTTAATAGCTCAGGGGGCACCTGCCCCAGCAGTTCCCTTGTCCTGTCACTGTCAAGGATCCAGTCCCTGACCTGGTCCTTATCAAGGATCAGAGGCATACGGCTGTGGACCGGAGCCATGGAACTGTTGGCCTCTGTTGTGAGAATCACAAAATGCTCCCCGTCCTGGTACCTATTATAAAAACCCGCCAGGAACAGCACCCTGCTGCCCTCCCTGGTAAAAGTATACTTTTCCTTGCTCTTATTCCACTCATAAAACCAGGACACCGGGACAGCCACGCGTCTCCTGGCCACGCCCTCCCGGAACATGGGCTTTTCCGTTACCGACTCCGACCTGGCGTTAAAGACCAGCCCCTTGCCTCCCGGTCCGGGAAATCCCCATCTCTGCCTGCGGATCTGAAGTCCGGGACCGCCGGTTCCCTGCCTGTGGTCCTGGATTTCGGGGGCGCCGGTTTCCTGCCTGTGGTTCTGGATTTCGGGGGCGCCTTTCTGATATTCCCCGCCATATGCCGCCTCTGTCCGGACCGTGATCACAGGAGCGACTTCCCCTGGATGGATATCCTTATCCATCAGGCCCAGCTCCAGCTTCCAATCCGTCCCTTCCACCAGCCCTGCCACCTCATCCATCAGATCAAAGCTGAAGTGATATCTTCCGCACATCCCGGCACCTCCTGTCATCATTCATAGATTTACTCAGTCATATACTCTTAATCCCGCACAGCCTCCAGGATCCCCTCACTGAACGTGGGGTGGGGGAAAATGGCCCTGGCCACATCTTCCAGCGTCAGGCCGTTTACAATAGCCACCCCAAACTGGCTGATCATGTCCGTTGCCCTGGCACACATCATCTGGGCGCCCAGGATCCTGTGGCTTTCGCTGTCAGCCACCACCTTGATCAATCCCCGCTCCTGCTGGGACAGAACGGACTTCCCATTGGCAGACATCAGGTATTTCTTTGTAATGACCGGACGCCCCTGCTCCTTTGCTTCATCCGCGCTGATGCCCACGCATCCGATCTCAGGGCTGGTGTAAACGCAGGAGGGCACCACCTCCGTGCGGATCTCCATGATCTCTCCCGCCATATGGGATACGGCGTTTCGGCCCTGGGCAGTGGCAGCATGGGCCAGCTGAATGCCGCCCGTGACATCACCCACCCCATATATACCGGGAACACTGGTTTCATAGTATTCATTGATAACGATCCTGCCCCGTTCCATGGCCATGGACTGTATCTGAGGGCTGCTCTCCTGTGTAATAAGCCCCTCTGTATATGCCTTCCTGCCCGTGGCTATGAGGATTCCATCCGCCCTGGCTTCACAGGGCTTTTCTTTTTCCACATACCGGCATATGAGGCCGGATCCATCCCCTGCTGCCTGGATGGACTCCACCTTTGCACCGGCATGGATCTCTGCCCCGCGCTTCTTAAGGATCATTTTCAGGTTCTGGGCAATCTCTTTATCCATTCCCGGAAGGATCCGGTCCAGTGCCTCGATCACAGTAACCTTACGTCCAAGGGCGGTGTAAACAGAGGCGAACTCCATCCCAATAACACCGCCGCCTATGATGACCAGATGTTCAAACATGTCTGTTTTTTCCAACAGTCCATCACTGGTCACCACCCCGGGCAGATCAGAACCCGGGATAGGCGGGCAGGCGGGCACGGAGCCGGTTGCGATTAAAATGTGATCCGTCTCCAGCATCACAGGGTCCTCTGCAGCTTCCCCTTTTGTCATGGTTACCTTTACCATATTTCTGTCTATAATGGTGCCCGTGCCGTAATACACGGATATTTTATTCATTCTCATCAGCGAGGCAATGCCCTTTCGCAGCTGTTCCAGTACCTCGCCTTTGCGTATCTGGACCGCATTCATATCAACCTCCGCACCGGATACCGCAAGCCCTATGGAAGGCCCTGCCTGGAGTTCATGGTACAGATCAGCCGTGTGCAGGATGGTCTTTGTAGGGATACACCCCCTGTTCAGGCAGGTACCTCCCAACTCCCTGTTCTCCACCAATGCGACCTTCATTCCCTTTTTTGCACCCTCGATCGCAGCCTCATACCCTCCCGGTCCGGCCCCGATCACCACCAGATTCAGTCTGTCCGCCATATATCCAAACCTCTCTTCCCTTTAAGCTTACCCTATATGTACAGAATTACTCACCTTTTTCCTTACATACACTCTTTAACAAGTGTTATGATGTCACTTATTTTGGCGCCCTCCCCATGAGTCCGGCCCACCTTCTCCATCCCACCGCACACAGCGGCTTCATCATAGGGGCAGCCCTTAAGGCAGACTGCCAGATCTCCGATCATCTCCTGCTCCATTGCATCGGAAAACACATTCACTTCCCGTATCTTTCCCTCATCCACATGAAACTGCATCTGGATACCGCCCCAGGAAAACCTGCGTCCCATCTCATATTCAAAGGGGATCTTTCTTCCATACTTCCACTCCCAGGATTCAAACTTTCCTGTCATGGTCCCGATCTCATCTTCCGGAAGGCTGCTTTCGTACATTCTTTCAGCATCCAGCCCATAAACCCGGGAAAATGCTCCTACCAGGGCTTCCTTCATCCTGCCCACAGTCAGGTCCGGGCAGAATTCGCACAGGTTTGCCACTCTCGCCTTCACGGAGGAAACCCCTTTGGATGCCAGCTTTTCCTTGGGCACGTTCAGATACCGGGACATATACTCTTTGTCCGCATTCAGAAGCACGGTTCCGTGATGGTAACAGCAGTCACCGGAATGATAGAATGCATTGCCTGAGAATTTGCGCCCGTCCACGGTAATGTCGTTGCGCCCTGTTTTCTCCGCCTTCAGCCCCAGGCTTCTGACCGCCTCCAGGATCACATCCAGCTGCTTTGATACGTCATAGTCTTTTTTCTTTACAATAAATGTAAAGTTTAAGTTCCCCAGATCGTGGAACACCGCTCCGCCGCCGGACAGGCGCCGGACCAGATATCCCCCTTCCTCCTCCAGGAAATTCACCTTGCATTCACTCCAGCAATTCTGGTTCCTGCCGATTACCACCGTATGGCGGTTCTGCCACAGGAAAAGGATGCAGGTCCCCTCCGGCACATGGATAGTCATATATTCCTCCATGGCCAGATTCCTGTAGGGATATGTATTCTCTGTGTCGATCCACATGATCCTGTCAATCATACCGTCACCTTTCATATAAAAAGAATCCTGTTATAGGAGCACGTACCTATGGAATGAAAAACCTGCCCGGACAACGTATCCCGCTGTCCGGGCAGACAGTTCACCCTATGTTCATTCACTTTCCCAGGTGTAGCGCAGCACCGGCTTGCGGGCAGCCGTCACTTCATCCGGTCTTCCAATGGGCGTGGTGTGAGGCGCGCCGTGAAGTTCCTCCGGCGCGCTCAGGGCATCCTGGTAGATCCTGTGGAATACCTCAATGGCCTCATCCAATGTCTCCCTTGACTCTGTCTCCGTTGGCTCCACCATCAGGGCCTCATGGACGATCAGAGGGAAGTACATGGTGGGCGGATGGATGCCGTAATCCAGCAATGCCTTGGCAATATCCATGGCCGTAACACCATTCTCATGTTTCATGTTCTCCAGGCTCATTACAAACTCATGCATACATGTCTCATCATATGCCATGTCATACACATCGGAAAGCTTTACCTTCATGTAATTGGCATTCAGGACCGCATTGGAGGACGCTTCAGGGATTCCTTCCCTGCCAAGGGTTATGATATATGCCAGGGCCTTTACCACCACCAGGAAATTGCCGTAGAACATTTTAACATCCCCGATGGATTCCCCGCCCCGTTGGAACACGTACCTGCCCTGTCCCTTATCCTCACATCTCACTGCTCTCACACCGGGCAGATACGGCTCCAGGAATGATTTGCAGCCCACAGGCCCGCTGCCCGGACCGCCGCCGCCATGGGGTGTGGAAAATGTCTTGTGCAGGTTCAGGTGCACCACATCAAATCCCATGTCGCCGGGACGCACGATCCCCATGACCGCATTCAGGTTTGCTCCGTCATAATAGCAGAGTCCCCCCGCCTCATGGACGATTCTTGTTATATCCAGTATATTCTTGTCAAACAGCCCCACTGTATTGGGATTGGTAAGCATAAGGCCTGCCGTATCTTCACCTACGGCTGCCCTCAGCTGCTCCAGGTCCACGCATCCATCCTCCCTGGACGGAATGCTGACCACGTCATAGCCGCACATGGAAGCGCTGGCAGGATTGGTTCCGTGAGCGGAATCCGGCACAATGATCTTTGTCCGCTTTGTATCATTCCTGTGCACATGGTAAGCCTTGATCAGAAGCAGTCCGGTAAACTCCCCATGAGCGCCGGCCGCGGGCTGGAAGGTCATGGCATCCATGCCGGTGATCTCACAGAGGTATTTCTCAGCCAGATACAGCACCTCCATGGAGCCCTGGACCGTATCCTGGGGCTGCAGGGGGTGGACGCGCTGAAAGCCTTTTAATGCAGCGGCCTGTTCATTTACCTTGGGATTGTACTTCATAGTACAGGAGCCAAGGGGGTAGAACCCGTCATTGACACCGTGGGAGCGCTTTGCCAGCTCCGTGTAATGGCGGCTGATCTCATTTTCCGACATATGGGGCAGGCGCGGTTTTGACTTTCTTAAATGGTCCCGTTCAAATGATACCATGGGCACATCCCATTCACCGATCAGGTCCAGCCTTCGTCCCTGGGATCCTTTTTCAAATACAAGTTTCATGAGCCGCACACCTCCTTATGTCCGCATTCCAGCACATTCCGGACAATGGATGCAGCTTCATCCATCTCCTCTTTTGTGTTCATCTCCGTGGCACACCAGAGTATCTCCCTGTCGGACAGGGGCAGGCCGCCCAGGATTCCCTGTTTTTCAAGGGCGCCCAGGATATGGGCGCTGCCACTGCATGCGCCCTCCGGGCTTACTGTTACAAACTCATGGAAAAACTCACGGTCATACCTGGGCTCTAATCCTGCAAGCTTCAGCACATCCCTGAAATAATGCGCTTTGGACATACACTGCATGGCAGCCTTTTCCATGCCGTCTGCCCCCATGGCCGTCATATACACCGATGCGGTCAGGGCACACCACGCCTGGTTGGAGCACACATTGGAACTGGCCTTTTCCCTGCGGATATGCTGTTCCCTGGCCTGGAGCGTAAGGACAAACGCCCTCTCACCCCGGCTGTCCGTTGTCTCCCCCACAATGCGTCCGGGCAGCTTCCTTGTCATGGCGG
>NZ_JYHN01000089.1:0-520 GCF_000954015.1 Clostridium sp. FS41 | reverse complement strand
TTCCAGTCTCTGTGTAGACCAGTGATATTTTAATTCTTGTTTACTTAATATCTTTGCTGGGTCTTTCAAATTCAATTTCTTGATAGGAGTCACCCCATACCAACATAAACATGATTTAACCTCCTAGATGTCAATGAATAGCTGAAAAACGGCTAATTACTACATCCCTATAGGGTTCCATAAGTTTCCCGTACAGCATATTCTTATCTCTGATTAAGCTTATTTGGTAAGTTGTTTTTTTGAGTTGCCACAATGCAGTCATCTAGTTGCTGGCTGATTTCCAAAACGGATGGGCTGGTAAATGAACCTTCAGACAAAAATAGCTGTACTAACTTCTCTCGTAAAGCTTCGGTTGTTCGTTGTAAATCGCAATCATTCTGTGGTAAATTGATGGCACAACTCTGTAGGTTGGACATTCCTCTACTGTCGATTAAAGGAATGTCCTTTTTCATTTCATAAATTTCAACCTCCTCCCTTTAATTCCATTATTTTACTCCATTCTTCAAAAAAAGCCGTATTC
>NZ_JYHN01000088.1:0-558 GCF_000954015.1 Clostridium sp. FS41 | reverse complement strand
AAATGCTAATACTACTGATATCAGTTTTGTTGTGTAACCTTATCCTTTTTTGCGTATTCTATACAAAATTTCAACAGCGCTTCTTGCTCATCTTTTCTTAATATTTCTTCCAATTCAAGTGCATTATCAGAAATAAAAAATAATAACCGTCTTGCCTTGAAAGCTTCCGAATAACTACATTTATGCGCTTTTTGTATGTCTGAAATCTTGTATATATTAGTATCCTTCATACTAAGTTCCTCCAAATGTTAATTCTCCGTCCAGTCCAACCGCTGACCACAATTGCTGCACCAATCGCCCCACGGCTTCTCCATCCAGCGCACAGTTGATCCGCACACAGGACAATCCGCCCTGTTAGTCCCTGTATATGTAGTAGGCCTGATTGGGATCTGCTTTTTCAGGGCGTTGATACAATTGTGACTGTGTGCTACTGCCAGAAGCGTTTTCTCCGAAAAATCCTGTGGAAAGATCATTCCTTTTTCCCTCTTCAAACTCTCCTCTATTGTTAGTTCTGTTTTCATTTTGTCCTTCCTTCGGTATTCCCTGAAATAGCGATTT
>NZ_JYHN01000087.1:0-567 GCF_000954015.1 Clostridium sp. FS41 | reverse complement strand
TTACAGCAGCAAGCGAAAGCTTCAGCTATGATGGAAAGCCACACAGCAACAATGGATATGAAGTGACCGGAACCGTAGGAACGGATGCAGTAAGCGCAGTGGTAGAGGGAAGCATCACCTACCCGAGCCAGAGCCCAGTGGAAAACAAGGTGGTAAGCCATGTATTCACCAGCGGTGAGGACAGTAACTACAAAGTGGAGTACGTAGACGGAAGCCTGACAATGGAATATGGCGAGCAGGTTGAGATTACCATTACAGCAGCAAGCGAAAGCTTCCCGTATGACGGAACCGAGCACAGCAATGCAGGAGTGACGGTAACAGAAGGAACTCTGGAAATGGGTGATCGTCTGGTAGCGGAAGCAGTCGGAACTGTAACTAATGTAGCAGATACACGCGAAGGAAACAATTCCGTGAAGGAAGGCTACAAGGTAATGAACGGTGATGAGGATGTGACGGCTAAGTACAAGATCACACCTCAGAACGGAACCTTAAGCGTAACACCAAAGGAAGTAACCATTACAGCAGCAAGCGAAAGCTTCAGCTATGATGGAAAGCCACACAGCAACA
>NZ_JYHN01000086.1:0-60436 GCF_000954015.1 Clostridium sp. FS41 | reverse complement strand
TTTGGGATAAAATGTTGCCCTTGTGTTCGCTTATAAGAATAGCATGTCTTTCCCCATAATTCAAGACCTTTTCCCCCCCATTTATTAATAATTTCGTCCCATTTTTCTCAAATATTTCTTAAAATGGAAGCTTAAAGATTCATTCCCAGAAAGACCTCATCTTTATCATCCTGATCAATTGACAGATATCGTTTGGTGATTTCAATGGATGAATGATTGTATATAGACATTATAAGTGCAGGGGGAACCCCCTTTTTCCAAGCATGATAGCCAAATGTTTTGCGTAGTGAGTGGCAGCTGATAACCCCTTCTAAATTTAAATCATTCACAGCTTTTTTTATGATCCTAAAAGCACATATCCGTCCTATTGGCTGATTATCTCCAATACGGCTTTTAAAAATATATGCCTCTTGATAAAAAGTATCAAGTGTTCTTCTTAAAAGTTCCAATGCCTTTGTAGCCTCGCTATTTAATGCAATCGAATTTTTTTTGCCGGTTTTCTGTTCCACAAGATCAATATGTTCTCTATATTTATTTGCCTTAAAGTTATAAACATCGATCCATTTTAGATGTAACAAGTCGCTAATACGTAAAGAAGTATTTAGAGCCAACGTTACCATTGTGTAATTTCTTATTTGCTTTTTTTCTAAGTAATATTCCTTAAATCGCTGTACATCATCTGCTTTTTTTATCGGCTGTGTCTTCCCCACTGGTCCATACCTCCATTGATATCTTTGTTTTTACGAAGTGTAATACATGAATATATTATCAATAAAACGACTATATTGCGACTGTTTTATTATAAATACGGAATGCAACATTTTATCCCAAATTGCTAAATAGCCGATTTGCGTTGCACTTTTATAAAGGAAGGGAAATAAATGCAGCTTGAGGTACTCATATCTTGTATGAATCAGAAAGATACGTCTATTGTTCAGAAGAGTAAGGTAGCAGGGGATGTTCTGATCATCAACCAGTGTGAGAAAGAAGCGCAAGAACAAATATATAAGGGAAATCAGCGTATCCGTATGGTTTCAACAAAGCAGCGTGGATTGTCAAATAGCAGGAATTTGGCAATCCATTTATCAGATAGGGACATTTGTCTGTTGTGTGATGATGACGAAGTATTTGAGGAAGATTATGAATCCATTGTGCTGGAGAGTTTTGAAAAGCTGATGGATGCAGATCTTATTGCCTTTGATGTGATTCATAAGGAAACACGTTTGAAGCCGGAGATCCAGAGGGTCGGCTGGTTGAAGAGCCTGAGGCTATCCTCTGTACAGCTTGCTTTTCGCCGAAAGAGTGTAATAGGAGGAATGTGTTTTTTTGATTCACATATGGGGGCGGGAAGTGGGAATGGATGTGGTGAGGAAAACAAATTTCTTTGGGATTGTTTAAAAAAGGGATTAACCATTTATTACGTTCCCCGGACGATTGCCAGCTTATTATCTAAACACTCCACTTGGTTCAGTGTCTATGACAAGAATTTTTTTTACCAGAGAGGCGCTGCTACCAGATATATGATGGGATCCGCCCTGGCCTTTTTATATGGAATCTATTATCTGATAGTTAAACACCCAATTTATAAAAAGGACATTTCTTTGATATGCGCAGCAAATGCTTTATTTAAAGGAATTTGTATAAACCCTATTAGAAAGGCGGGATGATGAAATGGAAAAAATAATAACCTTTGTTATACCTGCCTATAATGCAGAGCCTTATTTGAAAAAATGTCTGGATTCTTTTGGGGATACGGCCATTATGGATAAGATTGAAGTGCTTATTGTGAATGACGGTTCTTCAGATCAGACAGTTCAGATTGCTCAGGCTTATGTGAAACGAAATCCGGGTATGTACAAGCTTATTAATAAGGAAAACGGGGGTCACGGTTCCGTTATAAATATAGGAAGCAAACTGGCATCCGGAAAATTTTTTAAAGTTATTGACGCAGATGACTGGGTTGTAACGGACAATCTTGCTGCGTTTGTGGAGTGTCTTGAAAAATGTGATGCCGATATTGTATTAACTCCATTTCATATGATCCATATGATGAATGGAAAGAAGAAGGAATACCGGATAAAAAAAGAATACGATTCCACATACATCAGCTTAAAAGAAGTGATTCACAACTGGGGAGAATTTGAGGACTGTCTGGTATTTCATGGAATTACATATAGAACAGTGTTTTATCGGGCAAATCATTACGAGCTGCCAGAGCACATTTTTTATGAAGACCAGATTTATTCGGCTATTCCATGCTGTCGTGCTGGTAGTATTTATGTAAAGGATCTATTTATCTATCAATATATGGTTGGAAATATGGAACAGAGTATTTCTGCGGCCAATCAACTAAAGAGAATACAGCATATAGAAACGGTTGCCAATGCTATGCTGGACTACTTTAAGCTAAATTTGGATCTGATAGAAGATGCGGGTACATTTCTTTTATGGAAAATAGAAAATGTAGTACTTATTTACTACTTGACAGCCTGTGTCTTTGAGCCTGATAAAGCAAAGGGGCGAAAAGTATGCAGGCAGTTTCAGTTAAAGCTGGAACAGGCAAATCCTGAATTGAAAAGCAGGCTTTCCAGGAAATACAGTCTGTATCTACTAATGAACTATCTGCATGTATCAGAAAAAATGTATGAACGGTTGATCTCCTCTACCTTTTACAAAAAGGTAAAGGTGATGAGTTTGAAAAGTAACTAGAACAGTTTCAGGAGTTGGTGCGGATGGATCGATATCCTTTAATAACAGTGCTTACACTCTCATACAATAGCACTTATATATATGAAAGTATCCAATCTGTATTGGAACAATCCTATCCCCATATTGAATATATCATTGTGGATGATGGTTCGGGGGCTTTTTGTCGGGATGAGATCTGTGCTTATATTAAAGAGCATAAAGGCAGTAATCTTGAAGATTACCAAGTTATAGTGCACCCACAAAATTTAGGAACAGTAAAGGCTTCTAATACAGGACTTACTCATTCACATGGAGCGTATATATTTAATCTGGCTGCAGATGATGTGTTTTTTGATCCGGATGTTTTGATCAAATGGACACAGGAGATGATCCGCAGGAACTCCATGATCATGACAGGGCGATATGCGGTCTATGATGAAAAAATGACGGAGTGTAAGGGATTGGGACCTTCTGACGAGGAAGTCTGGATCCTGGAAAGCAAATCCCCAAAGAAGATATTTAGAAAACTGATAAATGCTAATTTTATATACGGGTGCTGCACTGCCCGCAGCCGGTTGTTGATTGAAAATTATGGATTGTATGATGAAAATTATAGATTAATTGAGGATTATCCGGCAGCTTTGAGCCTGAGCCGCCAGGGCATAGTGATTGATTACTGGGAACAGCCCGTGGTGAAATACCGGCAAGGGGGCGTGAGTTCGCCTTGGCGTTTTAATCCTGATTATGAGAGAGACTCGGATAAAATATTAAGACGTGAGATTTTGCCTTATGTGAATCTGAAATTTTATATAAAGCTTCGATATTACTTTTGGAAGCTGAAGCGGTCGCAGGACAGCCGATTCGCTTATGAATACAGCCAAATATGTGGAGAAAAGCAGAATGTAAAGGTGATATTTCTGTTGTTCCGCTATCCAATTCCGACACTCCGTATATTAAAACGAAAGCTGTCCGGGAAATATAAGACAACAGGGAGGTAGTTATGCAGATATTAAAATATGTATTTCAGCAGCATGGCGATGAACGAGGCCAATTGGTAGCATTGGAGGAGTTTAAGGACATTCCTTTTGAGATTAAACGTGTTTACTACATGTATGATACGGGTGAAGGGATCCATCGTGGTTTTCACGCTCATAAGACATTAAAACAAATTTTAATCTGCATCCATGGTTCTTGTAAGGTACTGCTGGATAATGGACAAGAAAAAAAGATTGTCAGTTTAGAAAAGCCTTATGAGGGACTATACATATCTCATAATATGTGGCGGGAAATGTACGATTTCTCTCCGGATGCCGTTTTGATGGTGCTTGCATCAGAGTATTATGATGAGAGCGATTATATACGTGATTATGATCAATTTTTAAACTCGGTCAAGGAGGCTTAGAAGAAATGAACATACCGTTTGTATCGTTTGAAAAGATGCATAAAGAAATTGAATCAGATATAACTGAGAGCTTCCTTAGTATGTATAGAAACAATATCTTTATTATGGGAGAGCAGCTGGCTGCATTTGAAGATGAATTTGCTGAGTTCTGCGGATGCAGATATGCCGTTGGATGCGGAACCGGTTTGGATGCATTATATCTTATTTTGAAGGCCCTAGAAATTGGATGCGGAGATGAAGTGATTATTCCATCCAATACCTTTATAGCCACAGCCTTAGCTGTTTCATATGTAGGTGCCTGTCCGATTTTTGTAGAACCAGATGAAAATACGTATACGATTCGACCTGACCGGATTGAAGAAAAAATAACTGAAAACACAAAAGCAATTATTCCAGTTCATTTATATGGCAGATGTGCCGATATGGATCCTATTTTAGAAATAGCCTCAAAATACGATCTGTATGTAATTGAAGATGCTGCCCAGGCTCATGGAGCATCATATAAAGGAAGAAAAAGTGGCAGTATGGGAATTGCTGCAGGCTTTAGTTTTTACCCTGGTAAAAATCTTGGGGCCTTAGGGGATGGTGGGATGGTTGTTACCAACAATAAACCGTTAGCAGAAAAAATAAGGATGCTTGGCAATTATGGTTCCAAAATCAAATATCACCATGAATACCAAGGAAATAATTCACGCTTAGATGAACTGCAGGCTGGATTTTTAAGAGCTAAATTACCCTATTTAGATAAATGGAATAAGGAACGAAACAGAATTGCCGAAAGGTATTTGAGCGGGCTTATAAATCCATGTATTAAATTGCCGGTTCCTACGTCAGAAGACTATTATAATGTCTGGCATTTGTTTGTACTGCAATGCAGCACCCGTGATCATTTTCAGCGGTATCTTACAGAATGCGGAATAGGGACGAATATACATTATCCAATTCCAATGCACTGCCAAAATGCATATAAAAATTTAAAGATATCAGAAGGGGCTTTACCGGTTTGTGAAAAGTTGTCAAAAGAAATCATCAGTATTCCCATTTATTATGGGATGTCTGATCAAAAAATTCAATATGTAATTGATATGATTAATAATTATGATGGGAGTAATCAATGAATATAGAGCTTCAAAATTTTGTTTTTGATAATCCCGGCCGGTTGGAGTTGATTAATTATCAACCTAAAACTTCTATTCCTGCTATAAAAATCAATGTTTATAGAAATCATTCATTTGAATTAGTAGAACATTCTATCAGACCATTCTTGGATTATGCTGGGTTATGTGCTGATTTTATTTATAGCGATTATGATGATACGTTATCTTTTTTTGATATGGATATGTCTGCGGATCTATTGATTCTCTGGTTAGACGCTAATCGATATAAAAATATTGATTTTACAGCATTTTTAAATGGACGGTTGAAGGCACTAAAAGAACAATATCACAAACCCGTTTTAGTGGTTCTGCTTGATGGTGAATTGGAGATACAGGATAACCAGATAATAGTATACTCTTTGGAAAAGTTTAGAAACGATTTAGGATCTCGGTTTTATGATTATCGGTTGGAAAAATTTTCAGGCACAGTTATGAGTTCGGCTCTCTCTTTACAAGTATCACGGGATCTGGGGTTAAATTATATTCCGGCCTTGATACGTCCTTGCCTTAAAGCGATTGTAGTTGATTTAGATAATACCTTATATTCAGGTGTTCTTGGAGAGGATGGAATTCAAAATATTACGCTTACAGAAGGGCATCGTTTATTACAAGAAAAGCTAAAGGTACTTGCTGAACAAGGATTTTTCCTTTGTATTGCTTCTAAAAATGAAAAATCAGATGTACTGGAAATGTTTCGTGAAAGAGTTGATTTCCCGTTGCAATTAGATGATTTCACTAAGATATGCTGTTCCTGGAATCCTAAGTCTGAATCAATCAGTCAGATTTCTCAATATCTTAATATTGGAATTGACAGTATTCTATTTATTGATGATAATCCTGGCGAATTGTATTCAGTTGCAAATATTCATACAAATATCCATGGTTTATTAGCTTCACCGGATGCTTTAAAAACCAGATATATGCTGGAAAATTATCCGGGTATATTGAAACTGAACTATTCTGCCGAAGATGCGATTCGTTCGGAGGATGTACAGGCTAATGAATTGAGGAATCAAATAAAGGCCACATTGTCTTCTGAAGACTATATAAAGTCCTTGGATATGAAACTGGTGTTTCATATTGATGATCCGGCACAGATAGATCGTATTTCTGAACTGTCAAATAAGACGAATCAGTTTATTTTTAATTATAAAAGATACTCCCCATCAGATATTGAATATCTGATGAGGCTAAATGATTCAGTAGTCATTGCAGTGCAGCTTTCAGATAAACTCTCAGAAAGTGGATTAATTGCAGTTTGCACTGGCAAAAAAATAGATGACTATTTAGAAGTCCAGGAGTGTTTTGTCAGTTGCCGGGCATTGGGGCGTGGTATTGATGAAGCGATTGTCCTTGGAATGATTTCCTATATGCAGGAAACTTTAAATGTCGCAAATATTAAGGTTCAATTTCAAAAAGGCGAGCGAAATTTACCGGCTGAAAAATTTGTCACTAAATATTTATGCGCTTATTTGGAACAGCCATCTGGTTTTTCATACAGTGTTCCCAATGAGTTGTTATCCGTTCGAGTGGAGAGGTATTGATTATGAGAGAAGAAATAATTACTGTAATATCAGCTGTAACTGGTTTATCCATAGAACAATTATCTAATGATTCTGCTTGTGAGAGACCGTGGAATTCTTTAACTCACGTAGAACTGGTCATTGCTTTGGAAGATAAATTTCAAATATTTTTTGAGCCGGAAGAAATTGCAAACATGACTTCCGTTGATCTTGTGATAGAGGAAACAGAAAGGAAGGTTCAGTGATTATGCAGCACCGTCTATCTATTGAGGGACTGGGATACTCTTTACGTCCTGTCCAGCTTACAGATGCCCGGTTTATTTTGAAAATTCGCTTAGAAGATATGGGCCGTACACAGTATATCCATGAAATTCCTGATGATATAGAGTTAGAAGAAAATTGGATCAGAAAATATTTTCAGCGAAATGGGGATTTTTTCTTTATTATTGAGAATAAAATCACCGGACAGCCGGAAGGAACAATTGCTATTTATGATATGGAGGATGGACGAGCTGAGTGGGGACGTTGGGTCGTCCAAAAGGGATCCCTTGCCGCAGCTGAAAGTGTGGACCTGATTTATAAGGTGGCTTTCCAAAAACTCAATTTAAGAGAATTGTATTGTAGAACAATAGAAAAAAACAGTTCTGTAGTATCCTTCCATGATTCTCTTCCGCAAAAGAGAAGGGGAATATTAAAAGATTTTTTTGAACTGCGCGGTGAGTTATATAATGCAGTCGAGCATTATGTGGATAAAGAATATTATATTGAAGAACTTTCGCCGGTTTTAGAAAAAAAAGCGTTTGCAATCTTTCAGAGGAATCTGCGTACAGCTGTGGGGAAATTCCAGTTCCATCACATTGGAGTGGCCTGCAGTAGCTTAGAACGTGACAGAAAAGCCTTTCAGTTTCTGGGGTATCAGGCAGAATCCCCTTGCTTTACAGATTCATCTCAGGGAATTATGGGACAGTTTATGGTTGCTAATAATCAGCCGCGTATTGAGTTGCTGCAGAATTTAGAAGGCAGCACCACTCTTACGCCTTATCTGGAAAAAGGGGTAAAGCTATATCACTTTGCCTATTCTGTAGATCAAATTGAGAAAGCATGTGAATATTTAGTAAAGTGCCGGGCGAAAATGATGTCACCGTTAAAAGAGTCGGTATATTTTGGAAAGCGGATTTGTTTTTTAATGTTATCTAATATGTTTTTGATCGAGTTGGTGGAGGAGTAGATGACATAATGGCTAATGTGTTTATTGCTATGTACAACTTTGGGAGAGATTGGGAAGACTATTTTCTTTAGATATAGAGCGGCTTAAGGATTGGATAATAAATGGCAACAGACAGGAGATAAAATGAATTACCCCCAAATTTCGGTTATTATTCTTACTCATAATAGCTTTAGATATTTACTAGAGTCAATAGAAAGTATTTTAGAACAGACATATAACAATATTCAATTAATCATTTCTGATGACAACTCTGCTTCTTTTCCGGCAGAAGCATTGATAAATCGATTAACAGTTAAAAGAACCTCAAATTTGGAACAGATTATTGTACATGAGACAGAATATTCAAGGGGAAAAATACAACAATTAAGTGAAGTGTTTCATAGATATTGTAATGGGAAATATGTAATGTTTATGGACGCAGGGGATGTATTTTATAGTAAAACAACTCTTGAAGAATTGATTAGAGTATTTCAAAAAGACAGTGATAATATAGATGCAGTTTTATCCCAAGTTAAATTATATGATGAGTGGATGCTGCATTTTAAAAGAGATTCTTTAACACAGGAAGCTATTCATGCAGTCCAGGATAATAAAGCTTACAATTTAGTACATAACAGTCCTGTCTTAATAAGGTTACCCCTAGCATCTATGATTATAAAAAAAGACTGGCTGGAACTAAATATTGAAGGTTTAAAATCATACAAAGAATGTGCTTCTCTTGCGCTACAACTTGCCTTATTAAAAGAGGGAATGCATATTAAATACTCTAATATTATAAGTATAAAGCATCAAGACGAAGAATTCCGAAAAATGTTAACACAGTCAGAGTATAAGTATCATTTATTCGTAAGGCAAGAACAAATTTCCTGTATAAAAACATTTTTAAAATCGGAAAATCTAGAAATAAATGAAGAATTTTCTAAAATCATACAACAACATGATGATGATGTATCAAAGGAAAATATTGTTTTAAATAAAATAAAAATGTTTAAGAGAAACACAGTATCTCCAAAAGAACGCTGGATTAATCTCTTAAAAAGGCATAAGGATACATTATACCAATATTCCAGAAAAAAATATATTGTATGCGCATTATCTTGTTTCGTTTATATTTTAATGATCAACATTGCTGTTTATAAGTTACCTCTTTCTTATGTACATGTGTTATTAGGAATAAGTTTGCTCTTGATATTTTTTATTACACTGAGTATGTTTATTCTTTATCTTATTTTTAAATATAGGAAATAGCGGATGAATAGGTGAAAAGGGGGAACAGAATGAATTTTTCAAAAACAGTTTATTTGAGCGAATTTTGCAAGAGTATCATTTTTCAAATAGAAAAGAAAAGCGTAGATATATCCGAGATAAAGCAAAAAATAGAGCGTGAAATATTTAAAACAAATAAGCGCACATGTAAACAATGGGGAATGTGTTCTAGTGATAAAGAGTATTTAAGCTTTCTAGAATCATTAAATGCTATGCTGAATAAAGAAAATGCTATTCCATTGGGTGAAATAAAAGATATTTATAATCAAATTACCAACCGCACCTCTACGAAAATTAAAGTATTAATTCTTACACAAGAGGTTTCGGTATGGCCATCTCTGGAAAGTGTATTTACGGCATGCGAAGGAGATCCAGATATTGAAGTAAAATTAGTATACACACCATTCTTACATAATAATTTAACGACAAATATCGATTATTATGATATTTATCGCTATGATATGAGATTGCCTATATTGCGTCATACTAATTATGATCTTTCGCAAGATAGTCCGGATGTTGTTTTTATGCAAAAGCCTTATAACACGGTCCCGGAAAACTATACTCCGTTGGTAATTAGCCAGATTGCAGAGCGGATTGTTTATATACCATATGGATTAGAATTAACTACGAGTTTACGTAAATTTGGATTTCAATATTTTTTACATTATAAGGCATGGAGACATATTGTGTATGGTGAAATAGTAAAACAATATGCTCAAAAATATGGATACCGAAATGGGGAGAATATTGCCGTATTAGGTCATCCAAAAGCTGACAGCTATATTAATTTATCGGAAAAACGTACATTAATACCTGAAATTTGGAGACAAAAAATCAATGGAAGGAAGGTTATTCTTTGGACACCGCACCATCTTATTGATTTAAATAATAAGGAGTGTACAAGCACCTGGCTTTTATGGAATAAAACAATATTTTCATATTTTAAGAGACATAAAGAATTAGTTTTATTGTTCAGACCGCATCTGCTGATGTTTGGTGCTTTAATTAATCAGAATTACATGACAGAGGAAGAAAAAAATAGATTTATTAAAGATTTGGACTGTGAAGATAATGTCATATATGATAATACAAGTGACTATAGAATTGCATTTTATACATCTGATGCTCTTATAACAGATGGAACAAGCTTCTCTTTTGAATATCTTTATACGGGTCAACCGGAAATGATTACGCCTCGCAATATTGATAGTATGTATTGTTATGAGGATGTAATGGAGGCTCTGTATATTGGAGATTGTGAGTCTAAAATAGAACAATTTTTGGATATGGTTGCTTGTGGTCAAGACCCTAAAAAAGATAAGCGCATAGAGTTTTCAAATAAGCTATTTTTTACCCCTGCTGATGGAATAACTGTAGGGGAAAATATTGTTCAATATATAAAAAAAGAATTGGTAAAAGAAGAACTGGAAGCAGGAAGGTATTTTTAATGAAGCTGACTGAGAATTTAGTATCTATAGTGGTTTTATCTTATCAAAATTTGGAATATTTAAATGAGTGTATTTTAAGTATATTAAATCAGGATTACAGCCCGATACAATTGATTGTTTCAGATGATGCATCAGACTTTTTTGACGAAAAAGCGTTGGAAATGTTTATAGAAGAAAATAAGCATGATAATCTTGCCGATTTCAAGATAATTGCTAACAAAACAAATGTTGGTACCGTAAAAAATATTATAAATGCATTTACTTATGTAAAAGGAGACTTTTATATTACTAGTGGTGCAGATGATCTTTTGGCAGATAATTCTGTGGTTACAAGATTTATTCAGAAATTTCAGAAAGAACCTGAGGATGTTTGGGTTTGTGGAAAACTAGAAAATGTATCTGAAAATTTAGAAAACTCCTATCAAGTTTATCCAACTGAATATGATATTTCTGTTTTTGAGGAACGTGATGCCAAAAAACATTGGAATTTATGGGCAAGAAGAGGGGTTTTGTGTACATGTTCGATATGTTATAGAAAACAGGTTCTAGAAATTGTGGGAGGTTTTGATGCTTCTTATGCATATGTTGAAGACTGGCCTGTTTTTTTAAAACTATTACGAAATGGATATGCCCCCGGATATATTGATAAGATTGTTGCAAAAAGAAGAATAGGCGGAATTTCACGCAATTTTACTGCTGCAGGGAGCCTTAAAAGAAAGAGATTCCTACAAGATAAATATCACCTTTTTGAAGAGGAAGTAAACCCTTATATAAATGAAATGTCTCCAGAAGATCTAAAAAAGTATAAATACTATATAAAGGAATTGTTAGATCGAACATATTTTTTTGATTGTATATATTCTGAATGTGGAGGAAAATGGAAAAAATTCAAATTAATGTTTTCATCGCCGCAAAACTTTCTATGGATTTTAGAATTTCAGTTCTGGCAATACTGGAAAAAAGTGGGCTATAAAATGAGAAATTGGAATGTATTATATACCATTTTATTATTTTTCTTAATATATATTAACTGCTGTTTGTTAGAGCCATTAAGTGTCATTACATTTACGATTAAAGGATTGGCACTAGGACTGGGAACCCTATTGACTCTTTTAACACTATTAACTTTTTTGTTAAAAGGTGTATTTTCTAATCGCGCTAAAAAGCGCGTGAAAGTAACTGAAAGTTAGGAGGAAAATTAAAGATGAATATAGCACTCATAATAGCCGGCGGATCGGGCCAGCGTATGAATCAGGACATCCCAAAACAATTTTTGAATGTGTATGACAAACCAGTTATTATTTATACTTTAGAAGCATTTCAGAAACATCCAGATATTGATGTGATTGCAGTTGTTTGTATTGAAGGATGGGAGAATGTATTAGATGCTTATGCAAAGCAATTTGGTATAGATAAGTTGAAACATGTTGTCCCCGGAGGAGATAATGGACAATCATCTATACGAAATGGTTTATTTGAACTAGAAAAATATTATTCTAGTGAAGATATTGTTTTAATCCATGATGCGATTCGTCCAATGATTTCTCAGGAGATCATTTCGGATTGCATTATCAAAGCACAACAATTTGGATCTGCTATTGTAACAATCCCATGTGCAGAAGCAATGTTAGAAACAGAGAATCAGATTTCCTCCAATGCCAGTTATCCTAGAAGTAATTTGAGGAGAACGCAGACTCCCCAGGCATTTCCTATTGGAAAAATATGCAACATTCATCGGGAAGCATTGAAAAAGGGAATTACCAATTCAGTAGCGTCTTGTACATTGATGATTGAGATGGGGGAAAAAGTGTTTTTTTCAGCTGGTTCAGAAAAAAATATAAAATTGACTACAGTAGAAGATATTGATATTTTTAAGGCTCTTCTTAAGGCGCAACGTTCAGAGTGGATAAAGGATTAAAGGAAAAATGTACAAAACATTATATGAAGTAACTCAATACCAAGATGATTTAAGAATATCTATTAAAAATACAGTAGATTTTCGGTTACTAGCAGGGAAGAGAATAATGATTACTGGAGCTACAGGTTTAGTTGGCTCCTATTTAGCAGATATGTTCAGCTTGTGGAATTTGGAGCAGTCTTCTGTTTTGAGTAAAATACAGATATATGTATGTAGCAGAAGTGCGAAAAATCTGGAAAAGCGTTTTAAAGGATGTTGGGAAGCTAGTTGTCTGCATTTTATTGAACAGGATTTTAATGAGCAACTACATTTTGATGAGCAGGTGGATTTTATTATTCATGCGGCTAGCAATGCCTATCCTGCGGCCTTTAATCGTGATCCTGTTGGAACTATGTTAACGAATATAATTGGAACAAATGAACTTCTTCAATATGCCAATGCTAAAAAAGTAAAACGGTTTGTGTTTATTTCCACTGGTGAAGTTTATGGAGAAATGAATAAAGATGTTGTAGCCTTTTTAGAATCGCATAGTGGATATATAGATATAACTTCCCCACGTTCCTGTTATCCATCATCAAAAAGAGCTGCTGAAACTTTATGTGTATCATATGGGAAACAGTTTGGAGTTGATGTTGTAATAGCGCGGCTATGTCATACTTATGGTCCGAATGTTACAGGCTCAGACAATCGTGCGACTGCCCAGTTTATTTATGATGTGTTAGTGGGCCATGATATTATATTAAAAAGTAAGGGACTTCAGCTGCGTTCTTATAGCTATATTGCGGATTGTGCATCTGGCATTTTATCTATTATGACAAGTGGGGAATGCGGACAGGCTTATAATATTGCAAATCCAGATTCACGAATTACGATTTCGGATTTTGCGCATATAGTTGCAGAATTTGCAGGTAAGAGTGTAAAATTTATGATTCCTAATTCGCAACACCAGAGTGAAGAGACGCCAATTTCAAGGGCAGTTCTTGATTCTCATAAGGCGGAGTTGCTAGGCTGGAGAAATCAATTTGGGCCACGGGAAGGGATTAAACATACAATGGAAATTATGAATTTAATAAAGAAAGCTAAATAGAAATCTTAGATAACTATATGGTAATTAGTATTAACGTTTTTAGAGTTCTAGCGGATTTATATATGTTTACAAATATATATAGTGACCTGAGGTCTGGGAAATGAGCACATATACAGAGAAGGAAGAATAGGGAATACCTCCTTATACAGCATCTAAGTCTTCCAGAATAAATAGAAATCAGATTACCTATTGAGTATTTAGTTAAGGGGTACAAAATTAATGAGTATAATGTTAAAACGTTTGAGCATATTTCTAAATTACAAAGATTTATTGAAACAGCTTGTCTTTAAAGACCTAAAGCTTAAATACCGCCGAAGCTTTCTCGGCTATATATGGAGTGTACTGAACCCCTTGCTGGTTATGATCGTAATGGCTGTTGTCTTTTCCACTATGTTCAGCCGTAATATAGAAAACTTTCCGGTATATCTGTTTTGCGGTCAGATTCTGTTTAATTTTATGAATCAGTCAACCCATCAGGCATTAGGTTCAATTAATGGCAACGCCGCATTGCTGAAGAAAACATATGTACCAAAATATATTTTTACCTTTTCAAAGATTACCAGCGGATTGATCGATCTGGTTTTTTCCATGGGTGCGCTTGTGATTGTTATGCTTGCTACCCGGGCTCGGTTTAGTTGGCATTTTTTCCTGTTTCCTTTTGTTCTTTTACAGCTATATGTATTTTGCCTTGGACTTGGTATGTTTTTGGCACAGGCTAATGTATTTTTCAGAGACATACAGTATATCTATAATGCAGTGACCACGGCCTGGCTTTATTTAACACCCATTTTTTATCCTATTGAATCGCTGCCGCCAAGGTTGATATGGATTGTTAAGCATTTAAATCCTATGTACTTTTATATCGGACAGTTCAGGGACATTATCTGCTATAACCGTTTTCCGGGGCATGTTATCATACTTGCAGGATGTACGGCATCCGTTCTGATGCTGATAATAGGAACATGGTCGTTTTTGAAAAATCAGGATCAGTTTATTTTGTATATTTAAGCGGGGAGCATTTATGAAGGATCAGAGAGAAATTGTTGTTGATGTAAACCATGTTACAATTCGCTTTAATAAGGCCAATCAAAAAATCGATAATCTGAAGGAATATTTTATAAAGCTTGTAAAACATGAACTGATGTTCCAGGAATTTTTGGCTATTAAAGATGTAAGCTTTCAGGTTCATAAGGGAGAGGCATGGGGGCTGATTGGAACAAATGGTTCCGGAAAATCTACTATCTTAAAAGCAATTAGCGGGATTATTAAGCCTTATGAGGGGAATATTTCAATTAAGGGGAGTATTGCCCCTTTGATTGAATTGGGAGCTGGCTTTGATGGAAATCTCACCGCCCGTGAGAATATTTTTCTTAATGGATGTCTTCTCGGACATAGCCAAAAGTATATGGAGGAACATTTTAACGAAATAGTTGATTTTGCAGAACTATGGGATTTTCTTGATTCTCCTATAAAAAATTACTCCTCAGGCATGAGAGCTCGTCTAGGCTTTGCCATTGCAACGATGGTAAAACCGGATATTTTTATTGTAGATGAAGTTTTGGCAGTTGGAGACTATAAATTCCGAATGAAATGCGAGAAACTCATGGAAGATATGCTAAAGGGAGGAACTACGCTTCTGTTTGTGTCCCATTCTATAGACGAGGTAAAACGGCTTTGTGATCATGCTTTATGGCTGAATAAAGGGAAATTGATTCAGATGGGAGAAGTTAATGAAGTCTGTGAAGCTTATATGGAAGGGATTGGGGCAGTGCAGAAGGAAGATAAATAAGGACACAATTAATAATAGAATATATGAAGGACTCTATTTGGTATTAAAAAAACAAGCATAAAAAACGCCCTGTCTGCCGCGTAGGAGTGGGTGATGCCTGTAAGGGCAGCCAATCTTTTTTCTGATGAGCATCCGTCTTTTGGCGGATGTTTTCTTTTATGCTTGGATGATGATCAATACATTACAACAGGCGGCTGTATTTTTTTACACTTCGTATGAAATAGCATATCCAGTAATAAAAGGCTGGAACAAAATGTATACCCAGATAACGGTATACTCGGAATGTCATCAAGCCGGCTTTTATTTTATTACCAGATTTGGAAGTGGAGGAGATTCTATATATGAGTAAGGGCTCATTAATACCATAAGCAAAATCCGTTTCATATCGTAAAATTTGAAGCCACACAGCAAAATCCTCATGCATTTTGGAAGCGTGTTCCATGGGATAATTTTTAAGCAAAGTCTTTCTGATCAAGACTGAGGAACAAGATATAATATTCTGCTTTAAAAGTTCTTTGTAGGTTATTGCTTCAGGTACAGTAAGATAGTAATCAAGAGGGGTGCTGCTTTCGTCCATAAAGCTAGAACCTGAGAAAATGAATCCCCCCTGATGTGATTCGGCGAAATCTATCTGTTTTTTTAGTTTTTCCGGATGCCAGCAGTCATCACTGTCAAGAAATGCAATCCATTCCCCAGTAGCGATGGAAATGCCTTTATTACGAGCCGCAGCAACGCCCAGATTCGTCTTATTTATAATATAGAGTATACGGCTGTCCATTTCAGAAAAATGCTCAATAAGCTGAGTTGTCTCATCTGTAGAGTGATCGTCAATAATAATTAGTTCCCAGTCCTGGTATGTCTGATTTAATACAGAGGTTATGGCTTCTTTAATATAAAGTGCTGCATTGTACGCAGGCATTATGATACTTATCATATGAGACCTCGCTTTATTTGAAAATATCTATATATCAAATTCTCTAAGTGGTTTTTAATGACCAGATAATATAAGGGAATCGGATTGCCGCTGGTTCTCTCAAGAACACATATGCAAATGCATATCCTCTTGGATTAACATTTTAACATTAATCCAAGAGGATATATAGCACATTTTCACTTTACACAAGCTTTGTTATAGTTTTATAAAAACTGAGAGATATCACGCTCAATGTACAGTATCCCCCCCTACTGCACCACCCGATAACTCCCCCGATCCGGCGTCCCCGTATCCCACTCCGGCATCCAGGCCCCATCGCTTCCAAGCCAGTAATACATTTCAAGGGCATCTGATTTCACATAGCAGTCTGATTCCATGTATCCCCTATAATTAAAATAGTACCACGTATCATTGATCACCCTCCAACAGTCAGTTGCAAAGGTTCCATCCTTATAAGCGAAGCGCCATCCGGCAGATGTTTTCTGCCATTCTCCATTGTCCCTGGTCCAGGCATTCTCGCGGTTGAGAACTTTGGCATCAGAATCAGAGGACCATCCGCTGGCTTCGGTGCTGTAGGTGCCAAGGGCGCGGACATTGAAGGTATAGCTGCCTTCAGTATTAATATAGGAACTGAAATCATATGAATTTTCTTTGGTGGTCACAGTTGCCAGGAGACGCTTGTCCCTGTACAGTTTTACCTCATACTGTTCTGAGCCATCCACTGAATCCCACAGGGCCGTGTCGCCGTTCCAGCTGGTTGCAGTGGTGCCGGGCAGATTGCCGGAGATCTCGGGAAGATAAACCTGAAGGATCAGGGTAACGCCATCTGATTCTATGTGAGACTCCTTGTACTGAGCGCTGCATCCGGACAGACTGAAGTCACCTCTCTCAATATTGGAGAATTTATAACCTTCCCTGGCAGAGAGTTCCACCTCAGCCACGGGCCGTTCCCCGAAAATCCAGGTGTCGTCATCTTTTACATATTCCGTGCCTTCTACTTTGAATTGGCTGCTGCTGGAGCTTGCTGTAATGCTGCCTACAATATCGCCTCCCTTAGGGGCCTTGTCCCAGGAAAAGCTTAAGGAGACCGAGGTAATGGTGTTCTCCTGGCCATAGGCGGAGAAGATGCCTCCCAATGTGAGACATGCAGCTAAAGCCATGATTGCAATTATTTTTTTGTTCACTGAAATCCTCCTTTTCATAAATGATACGTTGCTTGGTGAATCATTGGTTGCTGTTTTTATTTTACAGTATTTCTGAGGAAATGTCCATTTCTTGCGGGAAAGAAAATTGTCTCCTGAAAATTGTCTGTTGCAGCCCGCCATACAACCATACACCCTAAGCTGTTTCAAAAGCATGCATCCTCGATGCCAGTACCGCATCATCAGAATCATTTGACCCATTGTGCAAAAATATTAAATTAATATGAAAGAAAATAGTCCGATATTCTATTGAAAAATTAAGATTACATCCCAGCAAATGTATACTATAATGGTAATAAGTAGGTTGATACCTGGTATGGTATCGTATAAGAACAGAGGTCGAATGAATACTACCCAAAAGCCGGGCGATAATTTAATGGAACATAAAAGCAAAGGTGGCTCTGTTATTTAATGGAGCCGCCCTATTAAACAGATGGAGAGCAGAAATCATGTACTCTCGGAGTCTCCCCGGCACTAATTTTTGCGTCTGATTTCCCGCCAGTCGCACACAAATTGATTCAACATACACACCGTGTACGCCACATGAATTTATGCGCAACTGACAAAAAAATCATCTCGCAAATCGGAGTACCGGAAGATTCCGATCGCACACATCAATTAAGAGGAGGATAATTTATGGGACACCTAACCACCCGTGACGCCTACAAATCCCTCGGTGACCGCATCAACTGGTTCACCCAGGGCGCTCCGGTGTCAGAGACACTATATAAGATCCTGCAGGTGCTTTACTCGGAAAAGGAAGCCAAGTGGGTTGCTTTGCTTCCCGTCCGTCCATTTACAGTTAAGAAGGCGGCAAAGATATGGCAGACATCAGAGTATAAAGCGGAACGCCTGCTGGATCATCTCTGTGACAAGGCTCTGCTGGTTGACTCCTGGCACAACGGTGTCAGACAGTTTGTTATGCCGCCGCCAATGGCCGGATTCATAGAGTTTGCTTTGATGCGTACCAGGGGAGACATTGACCAGAAATATCTTAGCGAGCTGTATTACCAGTATATGAACGTGGAAGAGGATTTTATTAAGGATCTGTTTTATGCCACGGAGACAAAGCTGGGCCGTGTTTTTGTCCAGGAACCGGTGCTGACCAATGATAAGATGAATCATATCCTGGACTATGAGAGGGCGACCCATATTGTGGAGGAGGCTGAATATATAGGCATTGGCCTGTGCTATTGCCGCCATAAGATGTATCACGCGGGCCATCCCTGCGAGATTGACGCGCCATGGGACGTATGCCTGACCTTTGACAATGTGGCCCGTTCACTGGCGGAGCATGGAGATTATGCAAGGCTTATCTCCAAGGAGGAGGCGCTGGATGCCCTTGAGCGCTCCTATGACAGCAATCTGGTGCAGATTGGGGAAAATGTCCGTGAACACCCTGCTTTTATCTGTAATTGCTGCGGATGCTGCTGTGAGGCCCTTCAGGCAGCCAGGCATTTTAGCCCCATGCAGCCTGTGGCAACCACCAACTATATCCCTGAGATTTCAGATGAGAAGTGTGTGGGCTGCGGCAAGTGCGCCAAGGTCTGTCCTGTTCTGGCTATTTCCATGAAGGAGAATGGGGATGGACGCAAGAAAGCGGTTCTGGACAGGGACATCTGTCTGGGGTGCGGTGTATGTGCCAGAAACTGCAATATAAAAGCCATTGAGCTTAAGAGGCGCCCGGAGCAGATTATTACGCCTGTGAACAGCACCCACCGGTTTGTTCTCCAGGCCATTGAGAAGGGGACGCTGCAGAATCTTGTTTTTGATAACCAGGCATTTGCCAACCACAGGGCAATGGCCGCCCTGTTCAGCGCCATCTTGGACCTTCCGCCTATCAAGCAGGCCATGGCCAGCAAGCAGTTTAAGTCGGTTTATTTGGATCGCCTTTTATCAATGCAGAGTAAACGAAAAAAGGAAAAATTTACCTGATGTATACAGAGATGACTTTATGTGGTTCCTGTGATAGAATGAAAAGAATATCCGGGAACAAAGGATATGAGCAGAATACGGAATGAGATGATAAAATGATAGTCAGTGCAAGCAGAAGAACAGATATTCCGGCATTTTATGCGGAGTGGTTTTATAATCGCCTGGTAGAGAATTACCTGTATGTAAGGAATCCCATGAACCCAAAGCAGGTCAGTGAACTGAAGCTGAGCAGGGATACTGTGGACTGCTTCGTGTTCTGGACCAAGAACCCCGGCCCCATGATGGACAGGCTTTCAATCCTGGATACCATGGGGTATCCCTATTATTTCCAATTTACCCTGACTGCCTACGGCCAGGACATGGAACCGGGACTTCCTGATAAGCGGGAGCTGGTGGAGACTTTCAGAACACTTTCACGGCGCATTGGGGCTGAGCGGGTAATCTGGAGATATGATCCCATTTTGCTGGGAGGGATTTATAATGTGGAGTACCATTGCCGGTGGTTTGAGCAGCTGTGTAAAAGCTTAAGCGGGTACACGCAGACCTGTGTGATCAGCTTTATTGACATGTATGCCAGGATTAAAAAGAGTATGGAGCACATGGGAGTCTATGATATGGGAGCCGGGGATATACGTTTGCTGGCATCCCTGCTTGGCCCCATAGCAAAACAGTACAAAATAGGGCTGCAGACATGTTCAGAGGCAATGGATCTTTCGGAATATGGCATACAAAAGGGAAAATGTATTGACGACCGCCTGATCTCACGGATAACAGGACGGGAGCTGGATGTAAAAAAGGATGATACACAGAGGGAAATATGCGGGTGTGTTAAAAGCGTGGACATTGGCACTTACCATACCTGCGCCCATTTTTGCAGATACTGCTATGCCAATCTGAATCCGCCTCAGGTACAGGAGAACAGAAGACAGCATGATCCGGACTCGCCTTTTTTGATTGGCAGGTTGAACGGAGAAGAGAAGATAACACAGCGGGTAATGAAATCCGTTTTTAGACACAGCGATGACGGACAGATGGAGCTTCAGTGGTAAGTGAAGGATAAAAGACACCCGTTCCTGCAGTAGGACAGAATAAAACAAGACAGAATAAAACAAGACAGAATGAGGCAAGACAGAATGAATCAAGAGAGAGTAAGTAAAAACCGCCGTCACCTATCAGCCAACGCCGGGCGCACCCATTTTCCAGCGCCCTTCATCATGAAAATGGCACCGCTGCCGGCCGCGCTCCTGTGCGGCCTGATGTTAGTGCTGGCCAGCCCCGGCTTTGCTTTTGCGGAGGAGAACTGGGACCAGGATGTGGAGATCACGGCCCACAGGGGAGATGTTTCCCAGGCTCCGGAGAATACGATCCCGGCATTTAAAGCCGCGATCGAGAGCGGAGCGGACTGGATCGAGCTGGATATCAATCAGACAAAGGACGGGGTCCTGGTGGTCCTTCATGATGAGAACCTGATGCGCGTGGCTGGAGTTCCCCACAAGGTCAGGGATCTTACGTATGATGAGATCCGCAGCCTGGATGTGGGCAGCCGTCTGGGGCCCGATTTTCAGGGGACATCCATTCCAACCCTGTCTGAAGTGCTGGATTATTGCCGCGGAAAGATCAAACTCAATATAGAGATTAAATATAGAGAGGGACAATCCCTGGAATTGATCCCGCAGATGGTAGAAATGATACGCCAGAGGGAAATGCTTCAGGAGTGCATGATAACATCCTTTAATTATGGCTGCCTGCAGATGGTTAAGATATTTGAGCCGTCCCTGGAGACCGGCCTTATCTCATCCCAGCCCATACCTCAGCCTGAGATCTACACCAGCGCTGACAACTTTGTCCTGAGTATTGAACTGATCGAGCCGGACACCGTGAACCGGATCCATGGACTAGGCAAGGAAGTGATCGCCTGGACCATTAATGACCAGTACTCTGTAGATAAGTGCAAAAAAGCCAGGGCAGACAATATCATAACAGACAGGCCGGATGATATTCTACCGGAGTAATGTGTTTTTTGTGGTCATTGGCAGCTGTTTACAGCGGTTACGTGGCATTTTCATCTGCAAACAGGCATAGACCAGGTATAGGTTTTCCGGAAAAGCCCATACTTTCCATATATTACCGGCATCAGATGCAGGCCGGAGCCTGGAGGAGAGATAATGAGAATACCGAAACATATTGGAATCATACCGGACGGAAACAGAAGATGGGCACAGAACCGGGGGATGGAAAAGGCGGATGGATACAGTCACGGCATTTCCCCGGGAATGACCCTGTATTATATGTGCCGTGAACTGGGCATTGAGGAAATGTCCTTTTACGGTTTTACAGTGGATAACACGAAACGCCCCACAACTCAGCGCCAGGCGTTTACAAAGGCATGTGTTGCAGCTGTCGGGGAATTGTCAAAGGAGGATGCAAGCCTGCTGGTATTGGGCAATACCCAATCGGATATGTTCCCGCCGGAGCTTCTTCCCTATACCACCAGACAGGACTTTGGGGCGGGGGGAATGAAGATCAATTTCCTGGTAAATTACAGCTGGGAGTGGGACCTGGGTTTCAAACCAGGGCCAAGGACATCCGGTGAACCGGCAATCAGCCGGCCGGCTTCCATCGGGCCGGGGCTTAAGACCGCAGATGTGTCGCGTATTGACCTGATCATCCGCTGGGGCGGCAGAAGGAGGCTGTCAGGCTTTCTCCCGGTGCAGTCGGTTTATTCCGACATATATGTGGTGGATGATTACTGGCCGGATTTCAGGCGTCAGCATGTGGAGGACGCAATTAAGTGGTACTCGGCCCAGGATGTCACCTTGGGCGGATGATGGGAACCACCAGGTTACCCGCTTTTGCGCCCATTTTCCCGCTGTCCTGAACTGTTACAATATATCATAATAAGGAATGGACCAGAAACTAAATTGGCGTCCGCGTAATATGCCCTGGGCTGGGCTGGCTTAAAAAGTCAGATCCGGGCCAGGCTTCATATTTCCCGGGCGCCAATATAAATTTCTACATTAAACAGACTGTTTTCAACATTTATAGACAAATTTAGACAGGGGGGTGTAAAATATCATAGAAAAAAATTGCAGTACGGGGACAGATATATGATACATATAGCGGTTTGTGATGATGATATCCAGTTGTGCAGCCAACTGGAAGATTATATAAAAAAATGGAAAGAAAAAAGAAAACTGGAAGTAGAGGTCTTTAACACGGGGAGGGAATTTGAGAAAGCTCTCAGGGAACGGTATTTTGACCTTATATTTTTGGATATTGTTATGAAAGACTGCAGCGGCATTGAGCTGAGCCGGTTTATAAGGGAAGAGCTTGGCAATGACACCAGCATGATCGTATATATGTCCGGATATGGGGATGAATACGCACTGGAGCTGTTTCAGTTCCAGCCCTTTCATTTTCTCAAAAAACCATTTAAACCAGAGGAATTCCAGCAGGTGTTTTTTAAGGCATGTGACAGGATACAGGGGGATTCAGGTATTTTTGAATTTAAGTCCAGCAGGACCGTGTACAGGGTTCCTTTGAAGGATATCCATTACTTTGAGGGCGATAACCGGCGGGTTAAAATCGTAACAGCCACACATACATATCATTGTTATTCCACCATTGAAAATCTTTTTTCCAAAATTAACATGGAGCAGGCGGGATTTATTCGGCTGCATAAGTCGTACGCCGTCAATCTCCGTTTTGTGGCAAAATTCAGCGTCAGGATGGTGACGCTGTTTGACGGCGAGGAGTTTACGGTCAGCGCGCCCTTTAAAGAGAACGCCCAGAGGCAGTATGAGGCATACAGTGAGAAAATAGGCAGGCAGAGATGATTGGTCCGGGTGAACAAACTATGAGCAAAAATTGATTCAGGCACAAAGCATCGTTACCATCGCTATTTATAATTCATTTCCGGGAACCGTGCATATCCGGGTTAAATCGGATGCATACTAACTTTGGAGGTGATAATCTATGAGTCCCAAGGAATTAGACTATATTGAAGACGCTTTAGGCCATGAAAAATTTTTGAAGACACAGTGCCAGGAAGCGATCCAGAACCTGCAGGATCCTGCCCTTAAGAATCAGGTACAGCAGATGGAACAGAAGCACCAGCAGATTTTTGATAATTTCTACAATCTCGTATAAGGAGGAGAAAGCAATGGATGACAAGTGTATCATGGAGAACCTTCTCCTTACAGAGAAAGGCGTATGTGACCTGTATGTTCACGGCACAATTGAGTCTTCCACAACCAATGTGCATCAGACATTTAATCAGGCGTTAAATGACAGTCTGTGTCTGCAGGATGATATCTACAAGCAGATGTCCGCACGCGGATGGTATCAGACAGAACAGGCTGAACAGCAGAAGATCCAGAAGGTTAAGAACCAGTTCGCAGGAATGTAGGTTTCGGCCCCGGTAAGCGGTCCGGGTAAGCGGCCCGGGTAACAGGCGGGTTACAGAATCCGGAAAAGAGCAGGGCATGTGGTCAGCATGTCCTGCTCTTTTGCCATATGGAAAGAATTCTTAGTCTGACTCATAAATTCCTTTTATGATCCGTATGGTCTTGTCCATTCCCAGCTTGCTTATGTTGAGAAGCATCTGGTGGGAATCGATGCTGCCCCATTTGTGCTTGGTATAGTTTTCATAATAGTTTTTCCTGCGCCGGTCCGTGGATTTGATGGCGTTGACAGCGTCCTTTTCCGTAAAGTTATAGCGCTCCATAATGCGGCGGACCCTGTCGTCCATGGAGGCGCAGATAAAGACATCGACCAGATCCGGGTAATTGCGCAGCACATAATCACCGCACCGTCCCACGATCACGCACGGGCCCTTTCTGGCCAGGGCCTCAATGATAATGGTCTGTGTTACATAGGTGCTGTCGTTCAGGGACAGCCCGTACCCGGTAACGGAATTGGGCTCCTTGGGTATCTGATAATTAGCCAGAAAGGTGGAGAGGGCGGATTCGTCAACCTTTTCCACGCTGACAGGGGAATGTCCCATCTTTTCAGCGGCCATCTCCACCAGGTTCCTGTCATAGAGGGGAATCCCCAGAAGGTCTGACAGCCTTTGGGCTACCTCATGTCCTCCGCTTCCGAACTGACGGGCTATGGTAATGATCTTATGGCTCATAGTTCCACTCCTTTCCAACCTGAAACATATAAAGTGCACAAATTAGTTGCTATATATGTTATTATACCGCACTATTTGCACAAAAGATATAGAAAATTATATTTTCAGGCTTTATCCTGCATGATCTCCCGTATACAGACATGTTCCTGCCCTTCGGCTTCCTCCTGTTCAGGGGAAATGTCAGTGGCCGCGGCCTCATCTCTGAGAAGATGCCTGCGCTCATGGATCAGATCCCATATGGTATCGTGCATCCATTTCACTGTGTCATTGAGTATTTTGTTCTCTGTGTCCAGGTTCATGATCACATTGTTCATCTCGGCAATGATCTCCCTGCTGTTGTAGCGCTTGTGGGGCTCGGTCAACCGTTCCACCAGGGATGGGTTGGTCCTCAGTATCTCCTTTGAAAGGTATTCGTCCCGTTCATCACAGGACATTCTCATAAATTCCGTATAGTGCATCCGCACCATGTTCATGGCCTCCGCGCACCCGCACTTGGGGCACTGGGGATGTCGGGAGGTCTGGTAATATGCGTAGTGTCCGCATTTGGGGCAATAAAAAACAGCTAACTCTCTCATAATGTCCTCTCCTGATAAGTACTCATAATATAAATAACGTTTCAGAAGCGAAAATATGTCTATTTTTTGTAACTTTCTTGTAATTTCGGCACAATGCACAAAAAAACGGCAGACTATTTGGCTAGTCTGCCGTGTATATCACTCTGCCTGATAATCTGAACGGATGATGGCAGAATGGTTTATTACTGGATCACACCTTCGGTGTTTACTGTCCAGATCTTTTCATTTTCATCTTTGAAGTCTTTGAATCCATTGCCAAGTTCCGGTTTTGCATTGGACTTGGAGGAGGATCCTGCCTTCTGTACGGTACCGTTTGCATTTACAAGGTACTGCTTATCGTCTAAGGTAACAGGTGCAAAGCGCAGATCTTTGTCAGCTTCCTGACGCAGGCCGTATACATACAGCACGTTGTCCTTGATGCCGTGGTATCCCTGGCCCTTTCTGGAGCCGTCTGTGTGGAAATACCAGTTCTGTGTCTCGCCTAAATCCTCATCGTAGATTACCTGCTTACCGGTCTTCATCACGCCTTCTTCATCAAAGTAGAAGTTGGCAATGGCATCATTTTCAATATTTACAACCTGCTTGCCGGTCTGCATTTCACCCTTTGTATTGAACGCATACTTTTTAGAGTCAACGCTGAACAGCTCAAGACCCTTGGTTGCGTGGTAAGGTTTTCCCTTCTTAAAGTAGAAGCGGTAAAGTTCTGCTTCCTCGCTGATGCCTTCAACACCTTCAATGGTTCTCCAGCCATCGGCGCGCTTGCCGTCCTCATCATAGTACTGATATCCGGCTACGGTTGCCTCTGTCTGTGCAGGAGTTGCCTCGGAAGGGGTTGCCTGTGCCTCATCTGCGGTTTCCGCAGATGCAGGGAGCTTGAACCAGCCTGTCTGCATGCGGCCGTCAACAAATGTGTAGTAGTCGCCTTCTATCTTTTTGTCCACTTCATTTTCAATACGTTTTCCTGTGTTGTCAAAATAGTACCAGGATTCAAGGATCTCAGGATCATCGGTTTCATCTTCCAGAAGAACCCAGCCGGTCTTCCTGCTGCCGTCTTCGCCTAAATAGTAGTTGTAGCCGTCAACTGTGATGGAACCGGTCTGCATGATGCCGTCCTCATTGAAATAGTACCACTGATTGTTAATGGATGCCCATTTGGAGGTCAGGGCCTTGCCGTCCCTTCCGTAATAATAATACAGATACTCCTGAGCGTCTTCTTCATTCCAGAAATCTTCGTTTTCTACGGAAACCCATTTCATGCTGACACGTTTTCCGTCTTCTCCTACGTAATACTCATCAATCTGCATGTTGGTGGCGCGTATACCGTCTGAATCCAGGTAATACCAGTCATCTCCGGACTTCTTCCAGGTATCGGTTACGGCATCGCCGTAAGAATCGTAGTAATACCAGTTTCCGTTTTCCTCTGACCATCCCGCGCTTTTAGCGTAAGCGGTAGAAGTAGTTGGGAAGAAGTTAGGGGTTACTGCTGCCATCAGCATTGCAGTGGATAATACAGCCAGAACTTTTGTCTGTTTTTTCATAATATTGAATCTCTCCTTTTTGATATGTGGTTTTGTCTGTGGCCGAAAATCCGTCCTTGCATTACGAGGTTCATTATAGCGGACAAATCCGCGGAATGATAGTGATGGTTACTGGAAGTTCTGGAATACGCTGGAGGCAGGGGGGCGGCCCCTTGAATGGCCTGTTTGGCCTGTATCCCCCCTTTATTGTAAGAGAAATTTAGTATTATTTTATGGTGTTTTATGCTATACTCTCGATATATTAACATTTTCGGTAACGAGCATAAGAACAGGGAGGGAGACCGCAGATGAAGATCAAGATTTCCAATTATATAGCAGCCAGGCTGGTGGAGGCAGGGATCTGCCAGGCATTCATGGTGACCGGAGGAGGTGCAATGCATCTGAACGATGGGCTGGGGCATCAGGAGGGGCTGCACTGTATCTATAACCACCACGAGCAAGCCAGCGCCATGGCTGCAGAGGCATATGCAAGGATCCATAACAGGATCGCTGCGCTGTGCGTTACCACAGGGCCTGGCGGCACCAATGCCATTACCGGAGTGGTAGGCGGGTGGCTGGATTCCATTCCCATGCTGGTACTGTCAGGGCAGGTCCGCTATGATACCACGGCCCGTTTTTCAGGGGTGGGGATCAGGGCCATGGGAGACCAGGAGTTTGATATCTGCAGATCCATTGAATGCATGACCAAGTATTCGGAGATGGTATTGGACCCCCTGCGTATCCGTTATTGCCTGGAGAAAGCATTGTATCTTGCCCGGTCCGGCCGCCCCGGCCCTTGCTGGCTGGATATTCCGCTGAACGTCCAGGGGGCCTTTGTGGATACGGAGGATCTGATTGGTTTTGACCAGGAGGACTATAATGCAGGAGGAGACGGCTGGGCAGGCGGTGACAAGAGCCACAGGATCAGCCAGGATATCGCCGGCCAGGGCGAACTGCGCCAGGTACTTCCGGCCAGGGTGGAGCTGTCCACGGCCCAGGAGATCATTAAAAAGGTGAGAAATGCCAGACGCCCTGTGATCAACGCGGGCAACGGGATCCGCATTGCAGGCGCCCATGAGGTATTTATGGAAGTGGCTGAAAAGCTTGGGGTGCCGGTGATAACGGGATGGGACAGCGAGGACTGCATGTATGACGCCCATCCTCTTTATGTGGGCCGTGCGGGCAACATGGGGGACAGGCCTGGCAACTTTGCCATACAAAACAGTGATCTGGTACTTTCCATCGGCAGCCGTCTGAGCATACGGCAGGTAGGATATAATTATAAGACCTGGGCCAGGGAGGCCTATGTGATCGCCAATGATATCGACCAGGAGGAACTGAAAAAGCCATCGGTCCATGTGGACATGCCGGTCCACGCGGATGCCGGGGATCTGCTGGAACAGCTGAACCGGGTTTTGGATGCCCTGCTGGCAGAGGAGGGCAGTGCACTGCCCCATAGCCTGAGCCGTCCGGGCAAAAAGCAGGTGTTTGACGGCGGGGAAGGGCTTCGATCCATGAACTGGAGCCAAACCTGCGCCATGTGGAAGGAGCGCTATCCGGTGGTCCTGCCAAAGCATTTTGAACATGGGGACCAGGAACCGGCCAATGTATATGCGTTTATTTGGGAAGTGAGCAGCCGTCTCAGGGAGGACCAGGTTACAGTGGTGGGCAACGGCTCCGCCTGTGTGGTGGGGGGCCATGCTTATGTAATTAAGAAGGGGCAGCGCTTTATCACCAATTCAGCCATCGCGGCCATGGGATATGATCTGCCCGCGGCCATCGGCGCCTGGGCTGCTTCCAGGACAAACCAGTTCTACAGCAATGGCGGAGATCCCAGCGGGGATGACCTGATTCTGGTCACCGGAGACGGAAGCCTTCAGATGAACCTGCAGGAGCTGCAGACCATTATCCATCACAGGATGAATATAAAGATATTTGTGATCAACAACGGAGGTTATCATTCCATCCGCCAGACCCAGAAGAATTTCTTCGGTGAGCCTTTGGTGGGCGTGGGTGTGGACAGCGGGGATCTGAGTTTTCCATCCCTTGAAAAGCTGGCCGCTGCTTACGGCTATCCCTACCGGTCCGCAGCACACAACAGTGAGCTGGCCCGGGCAGTGGAGGATACCCTTGGAATGGAAGGGCCTGTTATCTGTGAGGTATTTGTGTCCACGGATCAAAATTTTGAGCCCAAATCATCTGCCAAGAGGCTTTCGGACGGCACCATGGTATCGCCGCCTCTGGAAGACCTGTCACCCTTCCTGCCTGAGCAGGAGATGGATGAGAATATGATCATTGCGAGAATAAAGGAATAAGGAGTACGTGTTATGCGGATAGTGGTAACAGGAGCTACCAGCTTTATCGGACTGGCTGTTACAAAGGAACTGCTGGATAAGGGGCATGAGGTGTTTGCCGTGGTGCGGCCGGATTCCCCCGGCAGAAGGCGGCTGGAAGGAAAAGAGGGCTGTTTCATTATGTCCTGCACTCTGCGGGAGATCCACACCCTGGTGGGACGGAGGGAACTGGCAGGGGGAGCGGATGCATGGCTTCATCTGGGATGGGAGGGGGCGGGAAGCGATAACCGCCGCGATCCTGAGATACAGGCCCGCAACATTGCCTATGCCCTGGAAGCCCTGAGAACCGCTTACGCCCTGGGATGCAGCCGCTTTCTGTTCAGCGGATCCCAGGCGGAATACGGTATCTGTCATACGGTAATGAGGGAAGACGGGGAATGCCATCCCGTGTCGGAGTACGGCAAGGATAAGCTGAAAGTGTGCTCCATGGCTTCGGAGGAGGCGCGCCGTCTGGGGATCACCTATATCCACGCCCGGATTTTCAGCGTGTACGGCCCCGGGGATCATCCCTGGTCCCTGATAGCCACCTGTATGGACACATTCCTGAAAGGCGGGCATATGGAGCTTGGAGCCTGTACCCAGATGTGGAATTTCCTGTATATAACGGATGCCGCAAGGGCTCTTACAGGCCTTTTGCTTGCCAAAGCACCTGCCGGCGTGTATAATGTGGCAGGGGAAGATACCCGCCCCCTGAAACATTATCTGGAAGAACTGCACAGACTCTGCGGAGGCGGTGGAACCTATGAATACGGAAAGCGTCCTCCTAATGCGGAGGGAGTGGTCTCCCTGATCCCGGACACGGGAAAGCTGCATGAAGCGGTCGGCTTTAGGCAGGAGATCTCCTTTGAGCAGGGGATAAAGGAAATGCTTCATAAGGGAAATATTCCATATCAGAAAAGTCTGGGATTAAAATAAATTGTGTAAACGTTTGAAAGGAGACAGATACATGAAACGATGCATCGCCTGCGGTGCTCCGTTATGGGAGACGCCTTTACTTACATTGGATAACATGCCGGCTTCCGCCCAGCATATGCCGGATGCCGCAGGGCTTTTAAAGGACCAGGGGCTGACCCTGGATCTGTGTCAGTGCATGGGCTGCGGCCTGGTCCAGTTTGACTGCGATCCGGTGGACTATTACAGGGATGTGATACGGGCAGGAGGTTTTTCCAAAACCATGATGGAACTGCGCCGGTATCAGTATAAGAATCTGATCCAAAATTATCATCTGGAGGGAAAGAGGTTCATTGAGGTGGGCTGCGGCCAGGGCGAGTTTCTTAAGGTGCTGACTGAATTTCCCGTGGAGGCCCATGGAATCGAGCACGATCCCCATCTGGTGGAGCTGGCCAGGGCGCAGGGACTGGATGTGATGGAAGGGTTTACTGAAACGGAGGACACCAGGTTCCCTGGAGGTCTTTATGATGTTTTCCTCTCCTTTAACTTCCTTGAGCACCAGCCTGATCCGGGCACCATGCTCCAGGCCATTTACCGCAATCTTGAGGATGATGCGGTGGGACTGATCACGGTTCCCAGCTTTGAATATATCATGGACCACAACAGTTATTTTGAGCTGATCCGGGACCACATTGCCTATTATACATTTGAGACCCTTACGCCTCTTCTGGAGCGCAACGGATTCCAGGTGGAGGAATGCGAGGTCATTAACAGGGATACCTTGTCCGTGATAGTGAAAAAACGCCCGCAGATGGACACGGAGAATCTGTTGGACTGCTATGTGAATCTCCGGAAGGAGATGGAAAGTTACATGAAGTACCTGGACGCATGGGACAAGAAGATCGCCATGTGGGGGGCCAGCCATCAGGGGTTTACCCTGGCAGCCACCACAAAGCTGGGGGATAAGGCGCAGTATATCATAGACTCCGCACCGTTTAAGCACGGGAAGTTTGCTCCCTCCTCCCATCTTCCCATTGTGCCTCCGGAGTATTTCCTGGACCACCCGGTGGATGCCATTATCATCACCGCGCCCGGTTACACGGAGGAGATCGCGGCCAGTATCAGGGAACGGTTCGGCAAGGATGTGGAAGTGAGAGCCATGCGCTTTAATCATCTGGAACTGGTGGGATAATACCGTCCGTGTACACGGATGATGGGAAAGGAACTGGAAGGAAAATGAAGGATGTGACCCAAGGCGGCTTGGGAGCGCGTATTGTGATAACCGGAGCCACCGGCTTTATTGGAAGCAATCTTGCCAGGGTATTCCTGGAACACGGGGATCATGTATTTGCACTGGTGAGACCGGGGTCCAGGCACAGGGATGCGCTGCCGGTCCACGACAATCTTACAACCGTGGAATGTGATCTGGACCATGTGCCTGACTGCATACCGGCCATCGGACGGGCGGATGCATTCCTGCATCTGGCTTGGGGCGGAGTGAACCGTGAGGAGATCGACTCACCCAAGGTGCAGGCGCGCAATGTGTCCGGTTCCCTGGATTGTGTCAGGACAGCGGCCCGCTTAGGCTGCACCGTGTTTATGGATGCAGGCTCCCGTGTGGAATATGGCGCCGTGGAGGGCATGATGCAGGAGGATGTGGAATGTCATCCCGTGAACCAGTATGGAAAGGCCAAGCTGGAATTTTATCAAAAAGCAGCCCCCCTTTGCGGGGAGCTTAACATGAATTATTATCATCTGAGGTTTTTCAGCGTTTATGGATACGGGGATCACCCGTGGTCTATTATTTCCACCCTGGTAAGGGATCTAAGGCAGAATAAGCGGGTATCCCTAAGTGCATGCAGACATCAGTGGAATTTTATGTATATTGAGGATGCGGTACAGGCAGTATATGAATTATACAGGCACGGTGTTCCGCCTGTGGGTCTGAGAAGCTGCATTGTGAATATTGCCAGTTCTGATACAAGGCCCCTCCGTTCCTTTGTGGAGGAGATCCATAAGATCGCAGGCTTTCGGGGTGAACTTGAATACGGCACATTTGTCCAGGCAAAAGAGGGCGCCCTTTCCATACGGCCGGATATCGGCAGGCTGCTTGGACTCACAGGCGGTGACTGGAAAGAGGAATATACTTTTTGCCGCGGCATTGAAGAAACTATAGAGAAAGAAGAAGCGAATAAAAGACATGAAGAAGATCAGCGTATTGATTCCCTGTTATAATGAAGCGGAAAATGCAGGTCCCATCAGCAAGGCGGTGACGGACATACTGGAAAGGGAACTGCCCCAGTATGACTATGAGCTTGTGTTTATTGACAATGACTCCACTGACGGCACAAGGGATATCCTGCGCGGGCTTTGCGCGTCCAATCCCAGGATTAAGGCGATTCTAAATGCACGCAATTTCGGTCAGTTTAATTCCCCCTATTACGGTATGCTTCAGGTGACGGGAGACTGTGTCATTGAGATGGTGGCGGATTTCCAGGATCCTGTGGAGATGATACCAAAATATGTCCGTGAGTGGGAAAAGGGCTACAAGATCGTAATCGGCATCAAGACCAGCAGCAAGGAAAATAAGGTGATGTACTGGCTGAGAAGCTGTTATTATAAGACCATCAAAAAGCTGTCCGATGTGGAGCAGATTGAACATTTTACTGGTTCAGGGCTTTATGACAGGGAATTTATTGAGGTTCTCAGAAAACTGGACGATCCCACGCCGTTTCTGAGGGGAATTGTAGCCGAGCTGGGGTACAAGCGCAAGGAAATCCCCTATGAGCAGCCCAAGCGGCGGGCTGGCAAGACCCACAACAATTTTTACCGCCTTTATGATGCGGCCATGCTCAGCGTCACCTCCTACACAAAGGCTGGACTCAGGCTGGCCACCATATTCGGAAGCGTGTGCGCTGTGATCAGCATACTGGTGGCCCTGGTGTACCTGGTGATGAAACTGATCTGGTGGGACCGTTTTCCGGCAGGTATGGCCCCCCTGCTGATCGGAATGCTGTTTCTGGGGTCGGTACAGATGTTCTTTATCGGATTCCTGGGTGAATATATCATGAGCATTAACCAGAGGGTGATGAAGCGCCCGCTGGTGATCGAGGAAGAGCGGCTTAACTTTGACGAGGAAGCGGACAAGGATGAAAAGGGCGGTGCAGAGGCATGAAATATAAAATAGATGTTGTGCGCATCCGGGAGAATTCCATCACGTTAAATGGATGGGCGATTGGAAAATCCCCTGAGAGCCGGGCCACCTTCCGGATCGAGGATGAAAAGCATAATCCGGTGAAATTCAAGCATGTATCCACGCGCAGGGATGACGTGAGCCAGATTTATTTTAAGAAAGTGCATAACAAGGAATTTGGATTTGACATCCAGTTTCCCTATGAGCGCGGAAAAAGCTATTACCTGCTCATCCGCTGTGAGGGACGTCAGGCCAAGATCAAGTACAATGAGGACCTGATCACGCGCCGGGCCAGCGTTGCCCACAAACGGATGGAAAAGATAAAGGATCTCATGAACATGGAGACCGTCCATGTGGCTTTGGATTTCTGGAAGGAGCATGGGTTAAAGGCCCTGGTGGTCAAATCCAGACATAAGCTTCAGGGCATTGATAATGACTATGATTACGGCGAATGGTATGAGCTCACAAAACCAACAGATGAGGAACTGGCTGCCCAGCGGCAGGAGAACTTTGATTTTGAGCCGCTTTTATCCGTTGTGATCCCTGCCTATAAGACGCCGGAGCGCTATCTCAGGGAAATGCTGGATTCCATTCTGGAACAGACCTATACCAACTGGGAGGTGTGCATTGCGGACGGAAGCCCCAGAGGACAGGGGCTGGAGCGGGTCCTTAAGAAGTATGCGGACAGGGACGGGCGCATCCGATATGAGATGCTGGGCAGCAACCGGGGAATTGCGGGCAATACCAATGCTGCCCTGGATATGGCCAGGGGAGATTTTGTGATCCTGGCTGATCATGACGATACCCTGCCTCCCCATGCGTTTTATGAGGTGGTGAAGGCCATCAGTGAACATCCGGGATGCGATGTGCTCTACTCGGATGAGGACAAGCTGGACATGGATGGAAAGGCCCTGTTTGACCCGCATTTCAAGCCTGATTTTAACCCGGATCTTTTGACCAGCGTAAACTATATCTGCCACCTCTTTGTGGTAAGGCAGGATCTGCTGAAGCAGGTGGGCGGTTTCCGCCAGGAGTTTGACGGAGCCCAGGACTATGATTTTATGTTCCGCTGCACTGAGGCCGCGGAACATGTGCATCATATTCCAAAGGTGCTCTATCACTGGCGCTGCCACCAGGATTCCACGGCCAGCAATCCGGAGAGTAAGATGTACGCCTTTGAGGCTGGATCCAGAGCCATCATGGCCCATTATGAGCGCCTGGGCATAGAGGCCGAGCGTGTGGAAAAGGGGGTGGATCACGGCATCTACCATACCCGGTTTAAGATTCAGGGCGAGCCGCTTATATCAGTGATTATTCCCAATAAGGATCACAGCGAAGATCTGGATGTGTGCGTGAAATCCCTTATTGAAAAATCCACTTACCGGAACCTGGAGTTTATTGTGGTGGAAAATAACAGCAGGGAAAAAGAGACATTTGCCTATTATGAGAAAATGCAGGCATTGCACAGTAATTTCCATGTGGTCACCTGGGAAAAGGAATTTAATTATTCAGCCATCAACAATTATGGGGCCGGTTTTGCTAAGGGTCAGTATCTGCTTCTTTTAAATAATGACACGGAGCTGATCGATCCGGATTCCATAAGGGAAATGCTTGGTTTCTGCCAGCGGGAGGATGTGGGCATTGCCGGAGCCAGACTGCTGTATGGGGATGATACCATCCAGCATGCAGGGGTTGTCATAGGATTTGGCGGCATTGCAGGGCATACCTTTATCGGACTTCACAAGGCGGAGAACAGTTATTTCCACAGGGCCATGTGCGCCCAGGACTACAGCGCGGTCACAGCCGCCTGCCTTATGACCAAAAAAGACGTATTCGATGCAGTGGGCGGTCTGAGCACCGAACTGGCAGTTGCTTTTAATGATATTGATTATTGCATGAAAGTAAGGGCCTTGGGGAAACTGGTAGTATATGCTCCCTATGCATGCTTCTACCATTATGAATCCAAGTCCAGAGGGCTGGAGGATACCCCGGAAAAGGTGGAACGGTTCAACCGAGAGGTGGCCATTTTCATTAAAAAATGGCCGGATATCATAAAAAATGGCGACCCTTATTATAATCCCAACCTGACCCTGCGCAAATCCAATTTTGCGCTTCGGGACCTGTTAAAAGAAAAAATCGGGGAACCATATGATTTAAGGGTTTACCAGCAGTATGCGCCGGAGGATAAACAGAATTCCCATGAGTGATCAAAACAACCGTCAAAACAGTGATCAAAACAACCATCAAATCAACCATCAAGGCAGTCATCAAAACAGCCGTCAGCACAATCATCCACACAGACGCTGCGGCAGGGAGGGGAAGAAGGCCACTGTTGTCATACCCAATTATAATGGCCTCTCCTTTATGGAACCGTGTTTTAAGGCCCTGGAGCTTCAGATATGCAGGGATTTCGAGGTGCTGGTGGTGGACAACGGCTCCACGGACGGAAGCGTGGAGTGGCTGAAGGACCAGGGAGTGACCTCCATTTTCCTGGACAGCAACACCGGTTTTTCAGGGGCGGTGAACAGGGGGATCAGGGCTGCTTCCACGCCCTATGTCATCCTGCTTAACAATGACACGGAGCCGGACTGCCACTATGTGGGTGAGATGATCAAGGCCATTGAGCGTTCACCCAGGATTTTTTCCGTCAGCAGTAAGATGATCCAGATGTACCACAAGGAGCTGATGGATGATGCGGGAGATATGTACAGTCTCCTGGGCTGGGCTTTCCAGCGCGGGGTGGGCCGCTCTTCCGCGGGCTATAACAAGGCCTGCCGCGTTTTCTCGGCCTGTGCGGGGGCTGCTATTTACCGCAGGAAGATATTTGATGAGATCGGATATTTTGATGAGATGCATTTTGCCTACCTGGAGGACACGGATGTGGGCTACAGGGCCAGGATCGCAGGCTATGACAACATCTACTGCCCATCGGCAGTGGTGTATCATGTGGGCAGCGGCACCAGCGGCTCCAAGTATAATTCCTTTAAGGTAAAGCTGGCTGCACGCAACAATGTATATCTGAACTACAAGAACATGCCCGCTTTGCAGCTGGCTGTAAATCTGCTCCCTATCATGGCGGGGATCGCGGTCAAATACATGTTTTTCAGAAAGATCGGTTTTGCAAAGGATTATGTGGAGGGACTAAAGGAGGGTATTGCCACTGCGGGAACGTGCAGGAAGGTCCCCTATGACCCCAGGCACCTGCGCAATTACTTTGCCATTGAATGGGAATTGTTAACAGGTACTCTGATCTACCTCTATGAGTTCACTGCGAGACAGATTGCGAAATTATGAAGTTTTTAGAAATTAAGAGAAATGTTATAGAATAATGCCGGTTTATCATGTATAATAACAACGATATTTACGGTATATAGGGATTTCCTGAGAAACCAAGGTGATATACAATGATAAAAGATAACCAGAAAAGGCTGAACCGCCTCCATGTCCTGCTGGACATAGTGGTCACGGCTGCGGCCTACGCTTTGGCATGGTTTATTGTTATCAGCGGTAAGGTGATACCGCTGGATGTAAATGTTGGCGTGTTAAAGCCTCAGGTATATTTTATGGCACTTATTTTCATTGTGCCCATTTATCTCATATTGTACGCCAGCTTTCACCTGTATGTGCCCAAGCGGATACAGGGACGGCGTTCAGAGTTTGCAAATATCTGTAAAGCCAACATTATCGGTTTGATGATTTTCACCTTCGTGCTTTTCGGCGCGAGGAAATTCATCCAGCACAACGAATTTTTCTCTACCAAGATGCTGCTGGCATTCTTTGTGATCAACATCATCCTGATGGAGACAGAGCGGATCTGCATACGTCTGTTTCTTCATTCCCTTCGGACCAACGGATATAACCAGAAGCATGTTCTGCTCATTGGATACAGCCGCGCGGCCGAGGGGTTTATTGACAGGGTCAGTATGAACCCGGAGTGGGGATACCATGTACAGGGGATCCTGGATGACAATCAAAAGCCGGGTTACAGATACAGGAATGTTCAGATCCTGGGTCCCATGGATCATCTGGAGACATTTCTTGCCTCCAATACCCTGGATGAGATCGCCATCACTCTGAGCATCAAGGAATACGCTAATTTGGAGCCCATCGTGGCTGCCTGTGAGAAATCAGGCGTGCATACAAAGTTTATTCCCGATTATAATAATATAATACCAACCATACCTTATATGGAGGACCTTCAGGGACTTCCGGTTATCCATATCCGCCATGTGCCTCTTACGGGCGTGTTTAATGCAACGATGAAGCGGATCGTGGATATTATCGGCGCCCTGTTTGGTCTGATTGTATTTTCGCCTGTCATGGTGCTGACAGCTGTGCTTATTAAGATCACATCCCCCGGTCCTGTGATCTTCAGCCAGGAGCGCATTGGTCTTCACAATCATCCCTTTAGGATGTACAAGTTCCGTTCCATGGAGGTCCAGGACCCGGGAAAGGAGCGGGGACAGTGGACTACGCCCCACGACCCCAGGGTGACTTCCGTGGGCCGTTTCATACGTAAGACAAGCATTGACGAGACGCCGCAGTTTTTTAATGTCCTGGTTGGGGACATGAGCCTGGTGGGACCAAGGCCGGAGAGGCCCCTTTTTGTTGAAAAATTCAAGGAAGAGATTCCGCGTTACATGATCAAGCACCAGGTACGCCCCGGACTGACCGGCTGGGCCCAGGTCAATGGATACCGGGGAGACACTTCCATTACCAAACGAATCGAACATGATCTGTATTATATTGAGAACTGGAGCCTGGGTTTTGATTTTAAGATTATGTTTTTAACTGTTTTTAAAGGGTTTATTAATAAAAATGCATATTGATATGCATTCCGTATACATTTAAAATACTCCCAGCATCTTGGCTGAGCATGAACCGGGCAAGATCTGGAGCGTGTCTGGAAATTTTTTTCTGGCAGCGACAGCCGGGCTTGGACTGGGCTACATGATAGAATGAGGATAGACGAATGAATCGTGATTTTGAGAATGAATTTGGACAGGAAGATGAGAGATTGAGAAGCCGCAGCCGGCGCCGGGATTCAGGTGCTGGTTCTGGGGCTGATTCAGATACAGCTTCTGCCAGACGCCCCAGATCCGGCCCGGATGATGCCGGTATGGACCGGCCTGCCGCGAAACCGCGCAGACCTGTGTCCGGGACATCACGGGTACGGCCGGAACAGGCGGAGACAGAGGGGAGAAGGATAGCGGGGGCACGCCCGGAGGGGAATGTCAGAAGCAGGGCGGCAGGGGCCCGTCCGGTATCCGGAAACGGTTTGGAAAGCCGGCCCGGGACAGCCCGGTCCAGGAGACCGGAAGGCGCAGGAATGCCGGGAAGCGGAACCAGGTCGTCAGGCGCAACAGCGCCAGGCAGCGGGGCCAGGCTATCAGGCGCAACAGCGCCAGGCAGCGGGGGCAGACCGGCGGGAAGCAGAGCCGGGGCGGAAACCGGAACCAGGCCGGCGGGAGCCAGAGCCGGGGCGGAAACCGGGGCCAGACCGGCGGGGACCAGACGGGAAAGCCGCATTTATACACCGGAGGTCAACCTGGCAGATGACAGGGCATCCGGCGCCAGAGGGGCATCCCTTCGCAGGAACGGCAAGGATATATCGGACCGCAGCGCCGCCAAGGAGACTGCTGCAACAGATAAGGCAGCAGGCGAGACGAAGAAGTTTTACAGGATCATGCTGATCACCATGATCGTTCTGGAGTTTCTGATCATCCTGCCCGGGATTTTCGTGACCAGACAGTTTCTTAAAAAATATAATATGCTCCAGAGAGATCCCAAGTTTAATATTGAGCAGGAAACCAACCCTAACCTGAATGTGGATAAGGTTGCCAATATGAAGGGATACTGGACGGTTGCGCTTTTTGGCGTGGACAGCCGGAACAATTCCGTTGGAAAAGGCAATAACGCGGATGTTATCATCATTGCAAATGTTAACCAGGAAACCAGCGAAATCAAGCTGGTCAGTATTTTCAGGGACAGCTATCTGAATCTGGATGATGAAGGTTCCTATAACAAGATCAACCAGGCTTATTTCAGGGGAGGGCCGGAGCAGGCGATCAAGGCCCTGAACAAGAACCTGGATATACAGATTGACGATTACGCCACCTTTAACTGGAAGGCGGTGGCGGATGCCATCAATATTCTGGGCGGCGTGGATGTGGAATTGAGCAAGGCGGAATTTTATTACATTAACGCTTACATTACGGAAACCGTGGAGGCCACGGGGGTTGCATCCCAGCACCTGAAGTCTGCGGGAGTAAACCATTTGGACGGGGTCCAGGCAGTTGCCTACGCGCGTCTGCGCAAGATGGATACGGACTTTGCCCGTACGGAGCGCCAGCGGGAGATCATACAGAAGTGTTTTGACAAGCTGAAGACAGCGGATTTCGCAGTGATCAACAACGTTATGGAGGTTGTATTCAAACAGATCCTTACCAGTGTTACCCTGGATGATATCATCCCGGCAGCCAAGAGCCTGACAAAATATACCATTGCGGATACGGTAGGATTTCCAATGCAGAGAAGTGATGCCAATATGGGCAAAAAGGGCGACTGCGTCATTCCCCAGACCCTGGAGAGCAATGTGATCGCACTGCATCAGTTCCTGTTTGATGATGATGATTACCAGCCCAGTGACATGGTAAAGAAGATCAGTTCCAAGATATCGGCTGATTCAGGTATGTACAATGAAGGAAAATATATAGACAAGGTAGGTACTGACGGCGGATATATACCAAAGCCCACACAGAGTACGACCCAGGCCGCGGAGACTACCACTAAGAGCGAAGAGGAAGGTACGGATGTTAGTACCTCCGAGATCGATGAGGGAATCATTGACGGTGAGAACGAGTGGGATCTTGAGACCGATGAGTTCGGGGATATCATTGACCCGCCGGAGGATGAAAGTCCTGGTTCCCATCCGGGGACAACGCGGCCGTCAGGTACGACCCGTCCAAGCGGAAGCAGCTCAGCCACTATTCCCTATCCGGGTTATACCACCTCTCCGGCTGATGAGAGCAGTTCATCCGGTGTGTATCCAGGCTCCACCACGTCACCCGGCGGTGAAGTGACCGGGCCAGGTTCTACCACGGCCGCGTATCCGGGCAGTACCACCGGGACCTCGGCATCCTATCCGGGCAGCACCACCGGAACCTCAGCCGCGTATCCGGGCAGCACCACTACTACAGAGGGATATGTTCCCGAAGGACCGGGCTCTGTGATCATCGGACCGGGAAATTAACCTTTACCGGATACCTTTATCCAATGTAAAATAAGGGGGCCAGCAGGTTCACTGTAATTTATGACAGTGCCGGCTGGTCCCTTTTTAGTATTATATAAGAAAATGGTCACATATTTATCACAAATCATTGATACACTCTATTCAGAATCGGAAGATATGCGTGCAAATCAGGAAAGGGGATATATGAATGTACGATAATGATCAGGAATACGGTTGGAAATCATACGATAATCAGGGATATGAAGGCCGTCCATATAATGAACCGCAGTTTGACCAGGGACCCAATTTTAATCAGGGGCCGTCAGGGGGCCAGGGACCATTGGGAGGCCAAGGACCATTGGGAGGCCAAGGACCATTGGGAGGCCAAGGACCATTGGGAGGCCGGGGACCATTGGGAGACCAGGGACCGTCCGGAGACCGGCGTCCTCCAAAGAAAAGGGGCGGACTGTTAAAAAAAGCAGCTTTGATCACAGCAGGAGCGGTCCTGTTCGGAGGTGTTTCAGGAGGCGTCATGGTGGGCGTCCATGTGGCTGCTTCAAGATACCTGAACATTTATGCTTCAGCAGATCCTTCCGGCAAAGAAAACGGAGATCAGCCGGTTCCAGGCCCGGATAACGGCCAGATGGACGGAAAAGGGCAGAATGGGCAAAGCGGCCAGGGCGGATCAGGGTCCCACGAGAAAGTTCCCAACTCAGGAGGGGGAGGAGTGGCGGATGTGTCTGATATTGTGGAAGCGGCCATGCCTACGGTGGTAGCCATTACCAGCACCACTGTTTACCAGAGCAATAATTACGGCTATGGATGGTTTTTCGGCGGTCCCCAGACCTATGAAGTTCCCAGCTCAGGATCGGGGATCATCATAGGGGAAAATGACCAGGAACTGCTCATTGTGACTAATAACCATGTGGTGGAGAGTGCCTCCTCCATGAAAGTGGCATTTATAGATAACGAGGTAGTGGATGCAGTGATCAAGGGAACGGATGCGGAGACGGATCTTGCAGTGATCTCTGTTCCTCTGGACCAGATCAAAGCAGATACAAAGAGTAAGATATCCGTAGCCAAACTGGGAAGTTCAGATGACCTAAAGGTGGGGCAGGGCGTGATCGCCATCGGCAACGCGCTGGGATACGGCCAGTCCGTGACCGTGGGATATGTGAGCGCCCTGGACCGTGAGGTGCGGGTATCCAACAATGCCACCAGAACCCTGCTGCAGACTGATGCTGCCATTAACCCGGGCAACAGCGGAGGCGCCCTTTTGAATATGAAGGGGGAAGTGGTGGGAATCAATGCAGCCAAGTATTCGTCCACAGAGGTGGAGGGGATTGGATATGCGATCCCCATTTCCAAGGCCCAGGATATCATGAGCCAGCTCATGAACAGGAAGACCATGAATCCCGTGGAGGAGGCAAAGCGGGGATATCTGGGAATCCAGGGTACTACGGTAGATGAGGAGACGGCCAGCCTGTTCGGCATGCCCAGGGGAGTCTATGTATACAAGGTCCTGGGAGACGGGGCGGCGGCTGAATCGGATTTAAGGGATAAGGACATCATAACAAAGGTGGATGGACAGTCTGTCAAGACCATGACAGAACTTCAGGAGCTGTTAGCCTGTTATGAACTGGGGGAAGAGCTGGAGCTTACGGTCCAGACCCAGGAAAACGGACAATACCAGGAGCGTATTGTGCAGGTGACCCTGAAGTCCATGCCTCAGGAAGAACAAAGCAATCCTGCACAGTAAGTTAAATTTTTAAAAACAATATGAAATGAAAATGCTTCCTCTTGTTTGGGGAAGCATTTTGTTATATACTTATCCCAATGGCAGAAGACGGCCAGAGAGGCCCTGGAACCACGCAGGGATGCTTGTTACAGAGAGGAGAACTGACTTGGACGACAAAGACTATACCGAAGATGTGAAACCATCCGGTCAAGATAAAGAAGATAATAAGGAAGATGACAAATATGAGAAGGTCTGCTATATGTGCCGCAGGCCTGAGAGCAAGGCCGGTTCCATGATATCCATGCCCGGGGGAATGAACCTGTGTCATGATTGCATGCAGAAAGCTTTTGATTCGGTGACAAAGGGAGGCATGGATTTTTCCAAGTTTTCCAACATGCCGTATATGAATATGAACCTTAATGACCTGAACGTAACCCCTCCCGCGGTGGAGATCCCAAAGAAACAAAAGATCAAGAAAAAGTCCCAGGAACAGCCGGTCCTTACCATGAAGGACATACCCACGCCCCATGTGATCAAGGGAAAACTGGATGAGTATGTGGTCGGACAGGAAAAGGCAAAAAAGGTGGTTTCAGTGGCCGTTTACAACCACTACAAGCGTGCTTTTTTGGACGGTAAGGCAGGGCAGGGAGAGGGAAATGCGGAAAATGCCGAGCCGGATGATGTGGTGATTGAGAAATCCAATATCCTGATGATAGGACCCACGGGAAGCGGGAAGACCTATCTGGTAAAGACATTGGCCCGCCTTTTGGACGTGCCTCTTGCCATTGCAGACGCCACCTCCCTAACCGAGGCCGGATATATCGGTGATGACATTGAAAGCGTGGTCTCCAAGCTTTTGGCCGCTGCTGATAACGATGTGGAGAGAGCCCAGAGGGGGATCATCTTCATTGATGAGATCGACAAGATTGCCAAGAAAAAGCAGACAAACACCAGGGACGTCAGCGGTGAGTCCGTGCAGCAGGAGCTTCTTAAGCTTCTGGAGGGAAGCACGGTGGAAGTGCCTGTGGGCTCCAACCAGAAGAATGCCATGACTCCCATGGCAACCGTGAACACGGATAATATCCTGTTTATCTGCGGAGGAGCATTTCCGGATCTGGAGGAGATCATTAAGGAAAGGCTTAAGAAAAAGTCCTCCATGGGATTTGGCTCTGTCCTCAAGGATACATATGACAGTGATCCCAATATACTGAGCCATGTAACCAATGAAGACCTGCGCACCTTCGGTATGATTCCCGAGTTCCTGGGAAGGCTGCCGGTGACAGTGACCCTTCAGGGGCTTACAGAGGATATGATGGTCCGTATTTTAAAGGAACCCAGGAATGCCATTACCAAGCAATATGAAAAGCTGCTGTCCATGGACGAGGTCAGGCTTGTGTTTGAGGATGACGCCCTTATGTGGATTGCCGAAGAAGCACTGAAAAGGGGAACCGGCGCAAGGGCTCTTCGGGCAATTCTGGAAGAGTTTATGCTGGATATCATGTATGAGATACCCAAGGACCCCAACATTGGTTCTGTTGTGGTGACACGTCCTTACCTGGAGAAGAACGGCGGACCGCTGATCCAGATGAGAGGATGAGAATGAAGTTGAGGATGGGAGGACGGTCCCCAGGACGGCCCGGTGCGGCAAACCGGCAGTCTAAGGGGAATTTACTCCCGTAACCGTAAAAATGTTTCATATAGATCCAGGGCTCCGTATCCCCACTCCCTGTTGGGATACGACAGCGCTGGATTTCTTCTTGCCCCCCGGATCAGGTAAGCTTTGATGGAGGCCTCACTCATGGTAATATTATTTCCTTCCACAATTCCCCATCCTAAAAGATTGGCAGCAGCGCCGGCAACGTGTGCGGCGGCAACCGAGGTTCCGGTCCTGGTGGTCATGGGAACGGAGGTTCCAATCCTGCGCCCGATGGCAGGTCCGCTTACATCAACGCCCGGGGCTGCCAGATCCGGCTTGATCAGTCCTCCCACCGTGTATCCGCGGCTGGAGTGAATGTAGATGCTGTTGTTCAGATGGTTGTAGGCGCCCACTGTGATGGGAGAAGGGGCATTTCCCGGAAGCGTGATGGTGGTGTAAGGACTGGGAGTCAGGAACACGGTTTCCTCCGAGATCAGGTTGTGGGTGGGAAGCCACATGTTAAATTGGCCTGTAAGAAACTGGGTATTGTATACGCGTATTTTCCAGATTCCGGTCGTGGGGGCTTCAAAACGCATAAAAATAAGCTGCCTTCCCGACCCCGCTTCAATCAGCTGGTAATTCACGGTAATGACCGTGGGTTCCAAAAGGAAAGGGATAGAGGTTTCATTTCCGGCTATAATAGGAATACGGCTTATGGTTTCCCCGCTGGGGGAAAGAAATCCAACGGAATATGTGTCAATGGTGGAGGCCCACAGCTCAACCACGAATCCCCGCTGGGATTCCGGCTGCCCCACGCGGATCTCCACATCAACAGAAGACTCTCCTGTGGGTATGGTGCCCATGTAGTGATGACCCCGCCCTGTCTCATTGCCGGCTGCAATAACAGTTGCCGTGCCCAGATATCGGCTGATGTCCTGGAGCATTACGCTGAGAGGGGATGTTCCCTCGTGGCTGCCCAGATTGGAGCCAATGCCGAGAAGGATGACCAACGGTTTTCCGCGGCTGAATGCCTCCACGCGCAGATACTTGATTCCCATCATGATATCATTTTCCTGGTAAGCGTCAGCATCGCTGCTGACAAGGTAGAAATCGCGCAGATACTGTTTGGCAGGTTTTAGCTTGACGATCAGCAGTTCGCATTCCGGGGCGGCTCCGGTAAAATCTTCCTCAGGCAGGAAGCCGCCGGCTGCAATACCGGCCAGAAAGGTTCCGTGTCCATTGGTGTCCGTAGATGGGACCAGGGCAAGTGGATCATCGGATTCCAGGGCCTGGTTGATCTGTTCCCTGGTATACTCTGTGCCATAGGTCGCTCCGCTGGCATTATACCGGTTGGGTACGCCCGGCGGAATCAGGGTTTTATCCTCCGGCAGGCTCTGATCCCAGATGCTGTTGATCCTGGTGGTTCCGTCCGGATTCCGGAACAGGGGATTGGTATAGTCGATTCCCGTGTCAATGATGCCAATGAGTACACCGCGCCCCCGGTTGCCCAGGGCAGGGGATGAATGGGTGGAAAGGATACCGGAAGCTTCCATGCTGGAACTGTCTAAAAGCGTGTACAGTCCGGGGATACTGTAGTAGGAAGTCCGCCTTAATGATATGGGTTCCACAGTGTCCAAGGGAGTATATATAATACTGAAGTCAGTGCTTACAAAGTCCATACAGGGAATGTCTTCCGGGTTACCGATAATTTGCTGCTGGCTTCCGTAACGGTAGATAAAGTCAGCAATGGTTTCTGAGGCTGAGTTAAAAGGGCAGTCTGCCATGACATACCTCGTACAGGGTATTTGCTATTATTATATGCTGAATTTTAGAAACCTTTCACTGGACGGCAGTGTGAAACCATAGTAGAATGAAAGAAAAGCGTGGAAAGGAAGGCGGACATATGATTTATGGTTGGATAATAGGCGGTCTGGCGGCGCTGGATCTTGGCATAAAAAGTGTGATCGAAAGCGAGGAGGATGATACATTTCCAAGAGATCTGCCCTCAGCCAAGGGCCTGATCAAGGTTCACAAGAATCACAACGCAGGTTTTCCCTTTGGATTTATGAAGGAGCGGCCGGAACTGGTCAAAGGGATTCCGCTCATGGTCATCTCAGCCATGGCCGGCGCCCTGTGCGCCCTGCTCCAGGACAAAGGAAAGACAGCCCAGAAAGCGGGGATTGCCATTATCATAGGCGGAGCTCTCAGCAATCTCTACGACAGAGTGGTCCGGGGCTATGTGGTGGATTATTTTTCCATCGAATGGGAGCCGATCAAGAAAGTGGTATTCAATCTGGGAGACATGTTCGTATTTCTGGGAAGCACGATCATTATGCTGGAGCAGACAGCAAAAAGCCTGGCCGAGGTCAGGAAAAAGAAATAGGTAAGAAAAATAGATAAAAAGTACAAGGAAAAATAAGTAAAGAAACACAAACGAAAGAAGACCGCAGTCTCCCCAAGACCGCGGCCTTTTTCTAACCGGCGATTTAAGTGGTGAAGGGGGAGCGGTACAGCAGTGGGTGAGAGGAATGGATGCACCTATCTCTCCCCCCACCTACCCCCCAAGTCCCCCCTTAACTGATCATTCCCCCAATGGTTCCGCCCAGGGCGCATACGCCCATGACTGTCACGGAACGTTCCATATCAATTGGTGAACCCATGTTCATGGCCCAGGATACAGCGAACAGGACCACAAAATAGAACAGACCGGCCAGAAGCCCCCAGAAGAACCGGCGCTGCCTGATCCCTTTTCCGGCAACAAAACCGCCTGCCAGACAGGTGATAAAGTAAACTGCATACACCATGAGGTTTACCTGTCCCTCTTTCAAATGCAGTTTATACAGGGCAAATGCCAGGGCGGCCAGGAGGATTCCGGACAGCACGTAGGAAATGAGCAGGGAGCGGACCATGGGCTTAACGATACCATTTTCCATAGGATTATTCTCCTTCATAAGAATCTATGTTGCAGTATATTCCCGGAGGCGCCGTGAATATGACAAACCTTTGTAATTTACCGTTGCAAGGGGCTTTAACCTGTGTTATAATTTCAAGGAATTATATTTTGGATAAGAGGAGGTGCCGTAATATGAAGCACGTTAAGACATTGAATACGAATACCTTGAAGGATACCATGAAAAAGGGCGGATGCGGCGAGTGCCAGACTTCCTGCCAGTCAGCATGTAAGACATCCTGCACCGTTGGAAACCAGAGCTGCGAGAACGCTAACCGCTAGAGTGTATTTTATAAACACACGTTAGCATTGCTCAGACAGATCAAAGATACGTAAGGAAATTTGGTATAAAGCCCCTATGGTCGCTGGGATTATAGGGGCTTTGCCACGCAAAGGGATGGGCCGGTACTATGACAATGGGGAGTGTGATCGATCAATACCCCCTGCCGCACCGCAAAAGGCCCCTTAGAAAGAGAGAGTAGATTCGTGATTCATCAATTTATTAATAATGGTTACCATATTATACTGGATGTGAACAGCGGTTCCGTCCATGTGGTAGACCCTGTCGTATATGACGCAGTGGCGGTGGTGTCAGAGCTGGTTCCGGAGATGGAAAAGCCTGAACCCTTGTCTTCCAAGGTCAAGTCTGATGTATTTGACCGCCTGTGGGGCAAATACACACCCGAGGAGCTGGGAGAGGCCCTTGAGGACATCGAGGAGCTGATCGCCATGGAGCAGCTTCTTACAAAGGATATTTACCGTGATTTTGTTGTGGATTTTAAGCAGCGCAAGACAGTGGTCAAGGCCCTTTGCCTTCACATTGCCCATGACTGCAACCTGGCCTGCAGATATTGTTTTGCAGAGGAAGGGGAATACCACGGCCGCCGTGCCCTGATGAGCTATGAGGTTGGCAAAAAGGCCCTGGATTTCCTCATTGCCAATTCGGGGAACAGGGAGCATCTGGAAGTGGACTTTTTTGGCGGTGAGCCGCTGATGAACTGGGACGTGGTGAAGCGCCTGGTGGAATACGGCCGTTCCCAGGAGGCGGAGCACCATAAGAAATTCCGTTTTACCATCACCACCAACGGCGTGCTTTTAAATGACGAGATCATGGATTTCTGCAACAGGGAGATGAGCAACGTGGTCATGAGCCTGGACGGACGCAAGGATATCAATGATAAGATGCGCCCCTTCCGCAATGGCAGCGGCAGCTATGACCTGACTGTTCCCAAATTCCAGAAATTCGCCAAAAGCCGCGGCCAGAAGGACTATTATGTGCGGGGGACATTTACAAGGAACAATCTGGATTTTGCAGAGGATGTGCTCCACTATGCGGATCTGGGATTTGAGCAGATGTCCATGGAACCCGTGGTATCTGATCCGGCTGAGGATTATTCCATCCGCAGAGAGGATCTTCCGGCCATCCTTAAGGAGTATGACAAGCTGGCCCTGGAATATATCAAGCGCAAAAAAGAGGGAAGGGGATTTAACTTCTTCCATTTTATGCTGGATCTGAAAGCAGGCCCCTGTGTAGCAAAACGTATGGCGGGCTGCGGTTCAGGCACCGAGTACCTGGCGGTTACCCCATGGGGGGACTTCTATCCCTGCCATCAGTTTGTGGGCAATGAAGAATTTCTCATGGGAAATGTGGACACTGGTATTGTGAACACGGATATAAGGGATGAATTTAAGACCTGCAACGTGTATGCCAAGGAAGGCTGCAAGGACTGTTTTGCAAGATTCTACTGCAGCGGCGGATGTTCAGCCAATGCATACAATTCCAGCGGATCCATTAACGGCGCTTACGAGATCGGCTGCGAGATGCAGAAAAAGCGTATTGAGTGCGCCATCATGATCAAAGCTGCTCTTGCAGATGAAGAGGCTTAATAATATGAAATATCAGGTTATAACAAAGGACCAAAAAGCAAAGCGGGCCAGAATGGAGACCGTACACGGCGTTATAGAAACTCCGGTATTCATGAATGTGGGAACCGTGGGCGCCATTAAGGGCGCGGTTTCAACCGATGACCTTAGGGAGATCGGCACTCAGGTGGAACTGTCCAACACCTACCATCTCCATGTGCGCACAGGGGATAAGCTGATCAAAGAATTTGGCGGACTTCACAAATTCATGAGCTGGGACAGACCTATTCTCACGGATTCCGGCGGATTTCAGGTGTTTTCCCTGACCAAGCTGCGCAAGATTAAAGAAGAAGGCGTTTATTTTAACTCGCATATAGACGGGCATAAGATATTCATGGGACCGGAGGAGAGCATGCAGATCCAGTCAAATCTGGGTTCCACCATTGCCATGGCATTTGATGAATGTCCTCCCAGTCATGCCAGTGATGAGTATATCCGCCGGTCCGTTGACCGCACCACCAGATGGCTGGCCCGCTGTAAGGAAGAGATGGCCCGTTTAAACGGACTGCCGGACACCGTGAACAGGGAACAGCTGCTGTTTGGAATCAACCAGGGCGGTGTGGTGGATGAGATCCGGATCCAGCATGCCAAGACCATACGGGAGATGGACCTGGACGGCTATGCGGTGGGTGGACTTGCTGTGGGGGAAAGCCATGAGGAAATGTACCACATCCTGGATGTGACCGTTCCCCATCTGCCCGAGGACAAGCCCGTTTACCTTATGGGAGTTGGAACCCCGGCCAATATCCTGGAAGCAGTGGACCGCGGAGTGGATTTTTTCGACTGCGTGTATCCGTCCAGAAACGGACGCCATGGCCACGTGTACACCAACCATGGTAAACTGAACCTGTTTAACCAGAAATATGAGCTGGACAGCAGGCCCATTGAAGAAGGCTGCGGGTGCCCGGCGTGCAGATCCTACAGCAGGGCTTATATCCGCCATCTGCTGAAGGCGAAAGAAATGCTGGGAATGAGATTATGCACCTTGCATAATTTGTATTTTTATAATACAATGATGAAAGAGATTCGCGACGCCATCGAGGAGCACCGCTACAGTGAGTACAAAGCGGCCAAGCTTGCAGGCATGGAGAGCTCTCTAAAGGCTAATGAATAATTAACTACTGTGGCGAGGCGGCAGTAGATGTGAAGGAGGAAGTGAGAATGAATACAAGTAGTCCGATATTCTGGATTCTCTATATTGTTCTTCTGGGTGGTATGTTATATTTTATGGCAATCCGTCCTCAGAAGAAGGAGAAGCAGAGACAGCAGGAGCTGTTAAACAGCGTTGCAGTAGGAGATACCATACTGACCAGCAGCGGATTTTACGGTGTAATCATCGATATGACAGATGATACTGTAATCGTTGAATTCGGCAACAACAAGAACTGCCGTATTCCTATGCAGAAGGCTGCCATTGCTCAAGTTGAGAAAGCGGAAGCCTAACATGACATGAAACCCGGGGCATTGTCCCGGGTTTTCTGTATATAAGATTACACAGTCTATAAGATCTTACAGTCTATAAAGTTTTGCAGTCTATAAAATTTAGCAGTCTTCCAGGAGGTAAATTGGATGATTAAACATATAGTCTTTGATATGGGACAGGTTCTGGTAAGTTACGTGGGAGATCTGGTCTGCCAGAAGTGCATAGAGGATGAACAGGAGAGGAAGGAAGTGAGCACATCCGTATTTGTGTCCCCGGAGTGGATCCTTCTGGACATGGGTGTCATGCCGGAGGAGGAGGCCCTTAAGAAAATGCAGGACCGCCTGGACACGGAGCACAAGCGGGATATGGCTGCCTGGTGCTTTTGGCATTGGCACGAATACAACATGAGACCTAAGGAAGGAATGGAGCAAGTGGTAAGATGGCTTAAATCCATGGGGTATGGGATCTATCTCTGCTCCAATGCATCGGTGCGCCTCCTGACTTGCTATAAAGAGGTGATACCTGCCATTGACTGTTTTGACGGGGTTTTGTTTTCCGCGGATGTCCAGTGCTTAAAGCCGCAGAAGGAGATGTACCAGCATCTGTTTGACCGTTTCCGCCTGAAACCGGAGGAGTGTTTTTTTATCGATGACCTGAGTCTGAACATAGAGGGGGCACGCAGGTGTGGGATGGACGGATACTGTTTTGAGGACGGGGATGTAGGGAAACTGAAGGAAGTCCTGGGTTCCTTAAACCGCCAGCAGCCGCATTTTAATGAGAAGTAGTGGGAAGTATGGCAATCAATGGTAAGTGACGGATGTTTGTGGTAAGTATGGCAATTCTTATGATGGAAATACATAGAAAAAGCTCCGTACCAATTGGTACGGAGCCATTTTCTTTAGGATTTCGGATTTTCAAAAAGGGTTGAAGGATAGTTGTTAAATATTCGTGCATTTCTTATGTACTTAGTATAGCATGCAATCCTCCAAAATGTTTGAATGTTCCTTGAATAGATTATTAAGAATTTCTTAATTCAAATATACGAGAAAATAACGGCCGGTCCTAGATGGCGAGAGTGCCTTGCAGAATCACATATCTGAGACACAAAACTCCTTTGGCCCCCTATCACCGTATTTGGGTGTCCTGCAAGGCAACGGATGGAGGCGCACTTTGGCGTACGCAGATTAATGTTAACGCGGCCAGCCGCCAAAAGATGGCTGGATAGAGACGAATAAACGGCGCAGCACAAAAGAATCCCCCAGAGTTGCCGCTCTGGGGGATTCACTTTGTCCGATGGACCATAACCACATACTTTAGCTAAATTCATTATAATCCGAGTGGTGAGAAATGTCGATAGCATTTTCAGGATAACAATCATACCGTACTTATGGAAAATAATTGCTATATAACTGCAGCTTCGTCTTTCGCGACTGCATACTGGGAGATCTGTTCCACAAACTTACCACTGCCTGAATGGGATAGAAGTTAAGAACCCCTTATAAAGGGGGATGGCCCGGTCTGGTACGCCCTTTCAGGCGCCAGTACCGGGCCGCGTCATCTCTGACTGAAATCAATATATCACAGTTTGGGATGAAACTCAATAGTAGTCAGATAATCGTAATGAAGCGTAATATTTCTTACAAAAAAGTTGGGCTTTTGCGAAAGAAAGTATGAAGAAAAAACCGCCTGAGTACATCCGTGCACTCGGGCGGTTTTTAGTGGAAGTAATGGGGCTCGAACCCACGGTAAAACCCTTATTTTACAAGGCTTTCAGGGCTCCGTGTGATACTTCGTGTGATACTTTATTTGGACAGCCCAGATACCTTGATAAAGTGTTTGTTTATCTTTTTCGTTTGGCGGACGGTCTCCAGATCAATGACATCCCTATACACAGTCTTCATCACGTTGTCAGTAGCCCATCCGCCGCGCTGGAGGATATATTGATCAGGTACACCGATGGCATGCATGATGCTGGCTGCATAATGCCGTAAATCATGAAATCGGAATTTAGGAAGCCCTGTTGATCTGATGGCCCGTTCAAACCTGTGGGTGACTTGATCCGGGGTGGCTTTAATGATCCGCCCGTCTATGCCTCTCATTTTCTCTATCACGAAGTCGGGAAATTCCACTCGCCGGTAACTCCCGAAGGTCTTCGGAGGCTTTATATGCCACATCTTGTCCGGCCCCATGACCATGCTCTTGTTTACGTCTACCATATTTCCATGTATGTCACTGCTGTCCAAAGCGCAGATCTCACCACGGCGCAGGGGGCCGAAAGCAGCCAGGAGAATTGCTATCTCCAGTTCTTTGCCTTCCACATGCTGGAGCAGGGTTTTTATATCCTGATCGGAAGGTGTGTATAGATCAGGGCGCTCCTTGGCAGGGAGTGTGGTTTTGATCCGGAAATCTGGATGGAACATTTCCAGGGCCCCGGATACAAGGCCATGGGCATTTCTGACACTTTTAGCACTTACCTTGGAAGATATATTGCTTACCCATACCTGAAGGGACGTGTTACTGAGATCGTTAAGTTTGATACGTCCCAGTTCATAGGGCTTGATATAATTGCGCTGTACGGCTTCGTAACCTCTTATGGTACTAGGAGACAGCACGCCTCTTTTGGCGTCTATATACCGCGTTACAGCGTCATATACGGTAAGGTTTTCGGATGCGGCATTTGCTTTCCCGGTAATCCATTGCATTGCCATAAACTTAGCTTCTTTTTTTGATGGGGCTGTGAAGGATTTATAATGCTTTTTTCCATCCACATCAGTATAATCATATACCTGGATGCGGACATTGCCGGATGGCAATTTGTTTTTCTTTTTCTTATCCTGTGCCATATATCATTCCTCCTTAAAAATAGGTAAAAGAAATACGCCCCTTGCCAGGACGCTCCAGGAATGATATAATTTCTTTGGATAAAAGAATATCTTCTGGGCGTACCCGGTAAGAGAATCTATGTGAAAAGCCTTGGGAGTTCGCAGCTCCTGGGGCTTTTTGCTTACTATGCTATTAATATTGCCAATCCCCGTGCCGCGCATGAAGGAGGCCGTTTTTAAAGGTTATCCTAATTTTTGATTCTGCATCCTGAGAGTACCATCTGACCTGCAAATAGTCGTAGGTTTGACTTCCAATCTGGCGGCGTTCAGTATTAGTAACCTCATGTTCTTTGCCAAGTATGGAGATAACCTGGTCATAAGTCATGCCTTCTTGAAGTTGGTTATATAATTCTTCAGATGCATATTTCCTGCCGTCTATAGTCATATCAATATATTTTCCGGATGAATCATAAAGACATCCATCGGTCGCCACACCAGCCCACGAAGGCAATGTGCCACTATCGTCAATCCAATACCATGTGCCGTCCTCGTCCTGAATCCACTCGTTTTCTGCATACTCCCCATTGTCTTTGACGTAAAACCACAGGTTCTCGTAAGTATTGATACTCCATTCGGTTTCATGGGTATGTGTCCAGGTTCCAGCCAGGGCAGTGCTGCTCAGTACTATGGACATCGCAAGCGTTGTGAGTAGCAATTTTGTTTTTCTCATAAACAAATCCTCCTTAGTTTTGTCTGCACCATTTTATTAAAGAGCCATAGGCTGATTAATCATCGAATTTTCCTATTACTTTTCCCATACATACAACATTATCTTCCTCATGAATAGGTATGCTGGGATATTCCTTATTGTGGGAGATAAGCTCATTCTTTCCAAGCTCTTTGATAAACGCATTTCCATTTATAACGAACACTCCAATATCCCCTGTTTGCATTTCCATATTCTGACTAACCAAAGCTATATCACCGTCATTAAAGCTGGGCTCCATACTGTCTCCATTTACATCCAGTGCAAAGTCAGCATTGTGATATTTTGGAATGTCGGGCAGTTCTATATCATCTTCAGCCTCATTTCCTAATATAAAGATACCGGTTCCGGCTGATACGCCGCCACGGTAGTAAGGAATGACAAACAAGTTATTGTTGCGGCGAGGCTGAAAATCTATGATGGTTGTGCTGCTAATATCATTGGCATATGGATCTTGATACTCTGGTATCTTAGTTAATAGGACTATCTGCTCAAGAGCCTTGTCCTGGCCAGCATTGTTTAATAAGCTGAAACTTACAAGCAGCTGTCTTGCTCTTTCACCTTCATATAAATCAGATATTTCACGATGAGGGATATTAAAAGCTTTGGCGGCTCTTTCCGTCACTGTGGGTAATTCTTTTTTGATAGCCTCATGCTCTTCTTTGGTTAGATCGTAATCTTTGTTCAATAATTTTTCCAATGCAGAGTTGAAGGGACAGTCATCGGGCGTAGTGGGAAACTTTAAAGAGCGGCGTTCCATTGGAACATCATAGCCCATAAGCCATGCCTCATTAACATTAAGGGCAGCTCCTAAAACAAATAATTTATCCTGATTGGGTTCTGTTTTTCCAGAACAATATTGGCTTATATCTGACTTATTCATTTTAACATTATACTTTTCACAATAAGGAGCAGCTAATTTCAGGATGTCAACTTGACGGATACCCCTTGCGTCCATTATTTTTTTTAATCGAATTGCAGTGTTTTCCTTTTCCATATATAATACCGCCTTTCTGTTTTCCACTATAACATATATTGAACAAAAGTTCAAGACAAAAAACCTAGAAAGTTAAAAATATCGAACTTATGTATTGACAACTTAAAAGCGAGGTGCTATCATATGGGTAGTTCAAAATATTTAACTTGAAAGGAGGTAATCCACGTGGCATTTGATTATAGTAGACTGCGGGGCAGAATTGTGGAAATTTTTGGAACTCAAGCCTGTTTTGCGGTTGCAATGGGTTGGTCAGAAAGAACACTTTCTCTGAAAATGAATGGCCTTAGAGCATGGAAACAGCCAGATATTTGCAAGGCAGTCGATCTTCTTAAATTATCTGACAAAGATATTCCATCATTTTTTTTTAAAACAAAAGTTCAAAGTTTTGAATTTGATAAGGGGGAAGTATGATTCTGAAGATCAGTGACGTAAAAATCGGCCAGCGTGTTCGGGACGAATACGGTGACATGGAAGCCCTGGCAGATAGTATTAAAGAACACGGCTTACTTCACCCCATCGTGGTTGATTCAGATTATAACCTAATTGCTGGCTGCCGGAGGTTGTTGGCATGTGAACGGATTGGGCTGACTGAAATTGAAGCAAAAGTATTAGAGGACATCTCCGAAAAGGAACTGCGGGTTCTGGAACTGGAAGAGAACATCCGGCGCAAAGACCTGACGGAGCTGGAGAAGTCTAAAAATCTTGTGGAACTGGCAGAGATTAAGGAGCAGGAGTTAAAGAAACAGTTATCAACGGATTCCGTTGATAAGTACAGGAGGGATGCACACAGACCTGTAAATCCGGTTTCTATGCAAAACATCTCAAAAGAAATTGGAGTTCCAGTACAAACATTAAAAGATGCCAAGCAGCACGTTAAGGCTGTAGAAGAATTTCCTCCGCTTGCTGACCTGCCGAAGTACCAGGCCATGGAGACCGCTAAGGAGCTCCGCAAGGCTTCACCAGAGGATCAGGGAAAGATTATCGATTTCGCCCAGAGGAGAGCACAGACAGCTAAGGCTCAGACAGCGGACGAATACAGTGCCTATATAGACGAGTGCTGGAAGATGACCAAGAAGTACCACAAAGCGATCAATGCCTTTATGTGGATTCAGGCAGATGAAAAGGAACTGAGCATGCTAAGCGAGATAATCCATGCGGATACCGCCTCAGGGCATCTGCGTGAGGTCGAGGATTCAATTGCTAAGTTGTCAAGAGTAAGAAATTTTTTGAAAGGAGTGATAGAACATGACCAGAACAAGAAAGCTGGAATCTAAAGCAAGGGAAGTCATTAAACAGAAGCTGTATGAGATGGGAGAGGTAGAAACGGAAGTAGTGATGGAGATGATTAGACCACATTTTCTATTTAATGCAATAACAGCAAAGGAAAGGGAACTACGGCGAACCGCACAGCAGATGATGTCAAGCATGCGGGACGACAAGGGGATAAGGACTGTGTTTGCATGCAATGTGGACGGTGTGTCGAAGTATGTCAACATTGATAAGAGTAAGGATCTTGACAACTTGCGTGGCGTTGATGCCCAGCTCCGGACAAAATTTGAAGGCTTGAAAGCGTCAAGTGCTAAGGCATCAAAGCGGCGTATGGAGGTTGAGGGACAGTTGAGTCTTGACCTAAAAGAAATAACAAATACCGGAAAATAAGAAAGAGAAACTATACCACTATCGCATGCGTGTATCAGTGGGAAAAGGAGGTGAGAGAGGGATGAGTCCAAAGACCAGCTATCTAATGCTATCGGTATCAGTGCTACTAAATTCAATTACGTTATGTATTTTAGTATGTAGCAAATTGCTTGGAACATAACAGGTATAGTTATACCAAGGAGGGGGAGAAAACACAAGAAAGGAGGATGCCCGGCATGAAAAAGAGCGATTACCAACGACAAGAGGATGAAGTAAAACTCCTCATCTGTGAGGCTAAGATAAGAAATAACCTGACGGACGAAGGCCTGGCAAGAAAAATCGGGATACCCTTTAGTACTCTGGGGAAGCTGAAATGCCATCCGGGAGATTTTAGGATGCACCATATCTGGCTGATTGAACAGTTGGCCGGAAGACCCCTGAAAGGAGGAACAAGCCAATGATACAGGTGATACCACCGCCAAATGAACAAACTTACGAAGAACTGCAGCAAAAATGTGCCTGGCTTAAAGGACGTTTGAGGGAATCCCACAGAAACTACCTGGATGCACAGGCATGGAAGATAGCCCTTTCAATCACCTCAACGGTAAGCACAGTACTGCTGATACTGACGTGGACGGGATACATAACAATATGAAAGGAGGTGATTATGGTGAGCAGACGAAAGAACGGAACAAACCGTGCGGCGGCAGCCCTGGGGATTAATCCCTTCGGCTGGGGTAACGGAAAGGCAAGAAAAAGGCCGAGGGAGCTGCGAACTCCGGTCGGCCAGATGAAAATTAACTCTACAGATAATATAGCACAGATAGAAGGGGGTTGTAAAGATGGCAAATGTAACTGAAATCAGAATGAATAACGTGCCTGTGGATCTGTTTCTCCAAGGACAGATGGCAGTTGAAAGGATCAATGCTGTGCAGGAATACGTCAATTCGGTTAAGTATGCAGATAATGATGTTGTATTCAGCATCCTGGGGATAAAAAAGAAAGCACAGCAGGAGGCCGGTAATGATGCATCCATACCATTGTGATTCCTGTGGCTGTTATATGGATCCGGGAGAGGGTCATACATGTGACGAATGTCAGAAAAAGGAATCAGATTATAGGAAACTGAATCAATCTGTGCAGGATACCATCCAATTGACAGAGGGGTGGCAATATGAGCTAACTTTAGATGGAGGATACTTATATGGAGAACATTAAGAATAGAATAGAGGAATTATTATTATCAACTGATAGGCAGGGAATTGCTGACCTTCTGGTGGAAATGGATGGGATGGGATTTTATACAGCGCCATGCAGCACACAGTATCATCTGGCCTATCCTGGGGGATTGGCTGAACACAGCCTGAATGTATATGAACTGATGGACAAGCTTTCCGGCATCCTGTATCCAGAAGTAGATAAGAGCAGTGTCATCATATGTGCATTGCTTCATGACCTTGGTAAGGCTGGACAGTTTGGGAAGCCGAACTATATTATCAACATGCTTAAGGGCCGTGGCAAGAATGCAGAGCCATACCAGTCCACTACGAAGCCGTATATTGGAAATCCTGATCTTTTATATATTGATCACGAAGTACGTTCTGTTCAGATTGCAGGCCGCCACATTGAACTTACGGAGGATGAGAATTGGGCAATCCTGATGCACAATGGTATGTACGGCAACTTTAAATACCAGATACAGGGAAAGGAGACACCCTTGTACTTGCTGTTACATATGGCTGATATGTGGGCCAGCCGGGTGACTGAAAAGGAGTGTGGGACAGATGGGGAAAGCGAAGATTGAATTTAGGCTACTTAAGAAGGATGAAATAGACTGCCGGATTGCAATGGTATCCCAGAATGGATTATCCCTGCTGCTGTATAAGGATGCCAGAGTGGATCAGAACATCCTTGATGAGACCGTAGGACCCATGGGATGGCAACGGAGACACTGCCGGGACAATGCCAACTGTATTGTATCCATCTGGGATGATGATAAGAATCAGTGGATCGAGAAAGAGGACACAGGGACAGAAAGCAATACAGAGAAGGAGAAAGGGCTTGCTTCTGACAGCTTTAAGAGGGCCTGTTTTAACTGGGGTATTGGACGGGAACTTTACACGGCGCCATTCATCTGGATTAGTAGTAGGGACTGTGAAATCTGTGAGAATGGTATGGACCGAAACGGGAAGGTGAAATATAGCTGTTACGACCGTTTTTATGTGTCACGCATCGGATACGATGACAACCGGAACATAAATTCTCTTGAAATCAAGCGCTGTAAGAGCAAAAAGGTTGTGTACAAACTGGGCCAGTCCGAGAGCCAGCAGGAGCAAAATGGACCAGATCTAGTGAGTGAGGCCCACATCAATACATTGCTGTTGGAATTACAGCGGACGGGAGTAGGGAAACCCAGGATCCTACAGAATTATAAACTGAGTGATATCCGTGATATGAAGATAGATCAATTCCGAGACGCAATGAATGTATTGAAGAAGAAACCGAATAAGCCTATCGAACCAGACCCGGAAACAATCCCTCCAGATGAACTAGAGGCTGGGCTTCCGTGGAATTAAAAGGAATAGCCTATGGACTGTAAAGGGATTTTGAAGAATGTTACAAAAGATTGGATCACAGGAAAGTTCTTGCTCACATTTGAAGTTGATAATGATGTAAGCAGTGAAATCACCCCGTTGTCTGATAAGCTTTTAGCGATTACTGCTAAGGTGTATCGGAGGAAGCGCAGCTTGGATGCCAATTCGTATTATTGGCAACTATTAACCAAATTGGCCGTGGCATCTGGGATATCTAAGAGTAGAGCGCATAATTTGATGCTCCGCCGGTATGGTCAGCTGGAAGAGGTAGATGATCATCTGATATATGTTGTTGTGCCAGATGATGATGAGGGAGAATGCAAGGCCTTGGAGGCAGAGACATACCATATCAAGCCTACGACTGAGGTTAAAGTAGCTGGTGACGGGACCCCATTTCGGACGTACATCATGCTGCGCGGATCAAGTACTTATGATACTACCGAAATGAGTCATCTCATAAACGGATTGGTATCTGAATGCAAGGACATGGATATTGAGACGCTTCCTCCTCGTGAGATAGAGAGGATGATGCAGATATATGATCAGAACTCTAGGAAGAGGGGGCAGGATGGCTAAAAAGTTGTGGAGCGTTTTTACCGATGACATGGACCATTGCTATTTTACGGGTAGTCCATATGTGGAGCGCCATCACATATTTGAGGGAAGGCAGGGGTATGGGCCGAAATCGGAAAATAGAGGTTTCATAATCCCGCTCCGGTATGACCTGCATCCAAACGGTGCCAAATTCCAGGCAACGGCTGAGAATAAGCAGATAGACAATAAGCTTAAGCGGATGGCCCAGGAATACTATGAGGAGCATTACGGCAGCCGCGAAGATTTTAGGCAGGAATTTGGAAAGAGTTACTTATAGCAAGGTATCAAATCCCCTTAGGGATGATACATAGAACAACACTTGGTCAGATTGCGATATGTCACGATATACTTTCTGACCCTGGGCCGGGACCTATCAAACCTCCTTTACCCGGCCCGAAAGGAGGGATTGATTTGAGAAAACGCACGAAGAATTTCACGATCATACAATGTGCCGTATATAACGCCCTGAAAATTGGAAAGGAAAATGCAATGAGTAGGGATGAACTTATATTGGCAACAGGCTATACAGATAGGCGTATCCGGGAAGCAATAGAGGCACTGCGTCATATCAGGCCTATTCTGAATCTTGATGATGGTGACGGATATTACATACCGGATATGACCCCTCAAGGCCGCCAGGAAGCCGCTCTGTGGCTATCCAGGCAGGATAGAAGGATACAGAGCATGAAGGATGCCACAAGAGGGGTAAGGCGGTTTTTAAACAAAAAGAAAAGTAAGGATGTTCCGGGACAAATAAGCATGTTTGGGGCAGGGGTGATGTAGATGGGAAAACCGCAACGTGAGAAAGGGAAACGTGGTGAGCGTGAACTTGCCAATCTCCTTAAGGACCATGGATACAATTGCCGTAGGAGCCAGCAGT
>NZ_JYHN01000085.1:0-567 GCF_000954015.1 Clostridium sp. FS41 | reverse complement strand
TTACAGCAGCAAGCGAAAGCTTCAGCTATGATGGAAAGCCACACAGCAACAATGGGTATGAAGTGGTCGGAAACGTAGGAACGGATACGATAAGCGCAGTAGTAGAGGGAAGCATCACCTACCCAAGCCAGAGCCCCGTGGATAATAAGGTAGTAAGCCATACATTCACAAGCGGTGAGGAGAGCAACTACAGCGTGCAGTACATGGACGGAAGTTTGACCATGGAATACGGTGAGCAGATTGAAATCACCATCACAGCAGCAAGCGAAAGCTTCCTGTATGACGGAACCGAGCACAGCAATGCAGAAGTGAGGGTAACAGACGGAATCCTGGCAGAAGGAGACTACCTGGTAGCAGAAGCGACCGGAACTGTGGTCAATGTAGCAGATACATCTACAGGGAACAATTCAGTAAAGGACGGTTACAAGGTAATGAACGGAGATGAGGATGTGACGGCTAAGTATAAGATCACACCTCAGAACGGAACCTTAACTGTAACACCAAAAGATGTGACCATTACAGCAGCAAGCGAAAGCTTCAGCTATGATGGAAAGCCACACAGCAACA
>NZ_JYHN01000084.1:0-1676 GCF_000954015.1 Clostridium sp. FS41 | reverse complement strand
CAGTGGCCAACTGCAATACAATAAGCAACCGCAAAACAGCCTACCTATCTGCATCCGCATTGTATCCAGGGGCAAACGGGGCATTTACCCTGGGCACATCCTCCCTCCGATGGGGGCAGATATATTCCACGGCAGCCAGCATATCAACCTCTGACCGTAACCAAAAACATGACGAGGCGGAGTTGGATGAGGAGCGGGCAACTGCGCTGATCATGGGCGCAAGGCCGGTGACCTACAAATACAATGATGGGACATCCGGACGTACCCATTGGGGTCTAATCGCGCAAGACATTGAGACACTGCTGACTGAGATTGGAATAGATGCGGAAGACTTTGCTGGGTTTGTCAAAAGTCCAAAGGAACAGGCAGACGAACGGACCGGGGAGTTAAGCCCTGTGTTGGATGAGGACGGTAACCCGGTTTACGAGTATGGCCTACGCTATGAGGAGTTTGTGGCGCCGTTGATTAAGATGGTACAGGCACAGCAACGCAAGATAGACAGTTTGGAGGAGCGGATGCGGAAACTTGAGGACACGATGGGAGGATTGACCGGTGAACACTAAAACATATTATTTGCGGTCTGATCGGACCATAACTGATGACCCAGCGGATGTAGAGCGGGTGGACGGCACCACAAAAACGGTATTCATCGAGGCAGAGTCCGAAGCCGAGATGTACCAAGAGGCGCTGAATGAGTTTAAGTCCAATTCCTACAACCATTCAGTCAACGCTAAATTTCTGCTTGATTCCAGACTATATGATCCAAAGGATCTGTATGTAGGCCGGAAGTGCCGCATATTGTCAGAAACGGCAGGAATTAAGGAATCCATGGTCACAGCCGTGGCCAGGAAAGAAAACAGCGATTGCATAGAGGTGACATTCGGGAATCTCCCGGTCACATTAACTAGAAAAATCAGAAAGGGGATGAAATAGTGCTTGAGGGACGTACATTTGATAAATGCCTATTGACTTCCAAACAGCATGCGCATTTCCAAAAACTTTTTTTAAACAATACGGACGGAGTAACAAAGGGCTGCGAGATATCACAGTCAGGCGGGAACATATACGTACAGAAAGGCTTTTTTGTGATCTCTGGACGTTTTATGGAGGTCACTGGTGTTGAAACAATCCAAACACCTACGGTTACATCTGGAACCCTTTATTGCAAAATGGTTTGCGAGATTGATCTGTCAAAGGTCAACACAGAGAGCGAATTTACCCAAGGATATTTTAAGACACTGACCAGCGCGTCCGGCTATCCATCATTGATCCAGGAGGATCTGGATAACGATGGGACCATATATCAGATGCCATTTTGTCAATACACCAAAACAACAGAAGCCATTGGATCATTTTTGGACATCCGGCCTATATTTAATCTGGAATCAGTATGGGCTACGGTGTCTGACAACAACGCTGTGTACAAAAATACATTTGATACGTACTTTGCGGCTCAATCCCAGACGATCGGGCAGATGATAGAGGACCTTCAGGGGGACGGATATTTGTTGATGTCAGATGCACGGAAGCTGCCAATAGTAACGCTGCCGGCAGCAGGGTGGTCCGGATCCACCCCGTATACACAGACGGTTAATGTGTCCGGGATAACAGCGGATGATACGCCGGTCCCGCTGCTTGATGTATCAGGGGCGACTAGCTGGGCCAATGAGAAACTG
>NZ_JYHN01000083.1:0-567 GCF_000954015.1 Clostridium sp. FS41 | reverse complement strand
GTATCCTTTTTGATGCCGAAATTATTTATTGGTCTGGGACATGACATTCTGGGACTTAATCTGGACTTCCTGCTGCTTTTGGGATGGTTCACCCTGGCGTGTCTCCTGGTCAATGAGATCCGCAGCATCCTGGAGAACCTGGTGGAATGTGGTTACAACGTGCCAGCCTTTTTAATTAAGGGCCTGGCTGTAACAGAGAAACTTATTAATGCAGAGACCGAGAAGGTCAACTAAGAAAGAGAGGTATATATTATGGCAGTATTAAGGAAGAATGCAGCAGACAAGAGGACAGAGGAACAGAGAAGAAATGACGCAGCGCAGAAGGCCAGGCCCAAGGGCACCCAGGACACCACCTATGTAACAACTGGGCCAACAACCGGTAAAGCTGATGAGCGTGACGACAAGCCGTCTCCTCCAGCGCAGGAGGATGTGCCGGTGACAGTGGTACCGTCTAAGCCTGCCGGCGGGATCATGGATGATGTGGACCATGGACCGGGAGTTAAGCGGTAACCGGCAGAAAGGCAATGCTATGAGGACACTAAGATTTAGAGTATCCGGCCAGGAGTT
>NZ_JYHN01000082.1:0-567 GCF_000954015.1 Clostridium sp. FS41 | reverse complement strand
TGTTGCTGTGTGGCTTTCCATCATAGCTGAAGCTTTCGCTTGCTGCTGTAATGGTCACATCTTTTGGTGTTACAGTTAAGGTTCCGTTCTGAGGTGTGATCTTATACTTAGCCGTCACATCCTCATCTCCGTTCATTACCTTGTAACCGTCCTTTACTGAATTGTTCCCTGTAGATGTATCTGCTACATTGACCACAGTTCCGGTCGCTTCTGCTATCAGGTAATCTCCTTCTGCCAGGACTCCGTCTGTCACCCTCACTTCTGCATTGCTGTGCTCGGTTCCGTCATACAGGAAGCTTTCGCTTGCTGCTGTAATGGTAATCTCAACCTGATCGCCATATTCCATTGTCAGGCTTCCGTCTACGTACTCCACTTTGTAGTTACTATACTCACCGCTGGTGAATACATGGCTTACTACCTTGTTTTTCACTGGACTCTGGCTCGGGTAGGTGATGCTTCCCTCTACCACTGCGCTTATCGCATCCATTCCTACGGTTCCGGTCACTTCATACCCATTGTTGCTGTGTGGCTTTCCATCATAGCTGAAGCTTTCGCTTGCTGCTGTAA
>NZ_JYHN01000081.1:0-195227 GCF_000954015.1 Clostridium sp. FS41 | reverse complement strand
CCTGCCCGATGGCGGTGAAGATGATTCCTATAACCCGCCTGACGGCAATGAAGATAATTCCTCCAGCCAGCCTGACACTGACAGCGATAAAGACGATTCCTCTGACAAACCCGGCCATAACCAAGAGGGCTCCTCTGACCCAACCGATGGCACAAGGGAAGATCCTGACAACACAACAGGTGAAAAAGAGAACCCGGAGGACAAGCTGGAGGATCAGGATATCGCACCAGATGCCGTGTCCGCAGGCGAGAGTTGTATTTCCAGGGAACAATACCGCAGCGAACCGAGGAAAAAACAGGAGGACGAATACGTTTTTTGCGGCTATCATTTCGATCATCATGATTGGCCTTTAGAATGGGCAGCAGGTGTTGAATTTGATGCTTCTGCGGAACTTCCAGCTGTTGTGGAATTATATGTGGATGGCCCTGACGGCCATATAGACGAACCCGAATATCTGGATGTGGAATGGGATCTAAGTGAGGTTGATTTCACCAGGGAAGGAGAATATCCCGTTACAGGTATCCTGGATACGGATGCCTGTTCATATCCTCTGGATTGGGACGATATCCCTTCTCCTTCCCTTATAATTGCCGTGGTCCGCAGCGGAACCATGTCATTCCAGCCCGAGGTAAATGAAAGTACGCTTCTGCTCCAATATAGAATGAATGAAACTCCCTTTCGTTTGCCTCTAATGTTCATGGAACTATATGAAAGCCTGGACAATGGTGCAAGCTGGCATAATATCACTCAAAGTTCCAGGGTACGGATCAGTGATAACCAACTTTCCATTACCGGCATTTACTCAGACTCCCTGTTTCAGGCCATTGATTTAAAACTCTCCGATTATGATTCCCATAATTCGGATATTGTGGAGGTGACCGCTGACGGCAGCATACAGTCGGTTTCCATCATTTCCTCCGGCGGTGAACAAGGCGGAGATGAATGGAATCCAGATTGCGGCAGTGTCTGGGATCCCACCCCAGCCGTGGACGGCCCCTATCCGATCATTGAGTACAAAACAGGGGCTCCCCGTCCCTTTTTCCTGGACCTGAAAATAGAAAAGGGAATTAGTGACTGGATCAACCGGGACCTATATGATCCGATCAGCGTCTTTTATGGAGACTCCCCCCATGGATTTTGGAAAGAAAAGATTCTGCTCCCTGTGGAATGGGATTGGGAAACAGTGAATGCCATTGATTGGGATCAAGTGGGTGATACCGTGGTCCATGGGCATTTTTCAAACGAGACAATAGATGCCAACAGACATCTCCTGGATTTCGACCATATGCCTGAGCTTTCTTTTACAATATCCGTCTATTCTCCTGAGGCCGCATTTTTCTTATATGCTGACGAGGAAAAACTATTTGAAGACCAGACAGCCCGCTTTCAGTTTTACAACTGTCAGGACCAGGTTATTTCCCTGGGTGATCCCTCTATGCTGACGGTCTGGTGCTCTTTAGACGGCAGGGATACATGGTATGATATCACAGATGCGCCAAATGTAATTCTGACCGGCAATTCCCTTTCGGTATCCCATTTAAGCCGGAAACATCTGGATGGCCTGGGATACACGTTTCAGATCGAACAGTCAGCTGATCCGGACCGTGAATCATTTTCCTCTACCCTAAGTGTATACCACAATATCTATGGTATTTCGTTCGGGACGGATATTGGCGGTAACCGGGGCGGCGGTAACCGGCAGGAGCAGCCCCCGGAAGGACTGTTTGACACAGAGGGATCAGAAGATGAGTCCAATGAGGAACCGCCGGTGGAGATTCCTCCGGATCCTGATATTCCCCCTTCCCCTGATCCTTCGCCTGATCCGCCGCTTCCTCCTAATCATGACGGGCAGGAATCCCCTGATTCCGGGGATGGGCATCAGGATGGTGATGGGAATCAAGGTGGTAATGGGAGCCATGGCGGCGATGGAACTAAAAATAGTGTTATCAGCAATGGGGCAATGTCTAAAAAGGATACTCTCATAACAGCAATTCCACCGGAGACTTCCCCATATAATAGCCTGGATATCCCCGATTCCGCCCTCTTATCCCCACCTTCCATCGGACCGGTCAAGGCTGTCGATGTGCCCGTGGACGCTGGTGCAGCATTGGAGAAGGACAGGGGTACACCGGGAACAGAGATTCCCGATCAAGTCCCACACAATGCGGAACAGGACCCGGCGGACACAAACACAACGGCGGATGTCCAAAACAAAGAACACAAAGCTCCGACTGCACCAACCGGGACAAAACCGCCTGACATTTCGGAGAAACCACCTGCCAAGTCGGTCTGGAATGCCACTGCACGAAAGCTTACCGGCGCTGTTGCTGTGCTTTTCGGCGGAATTGCCGGTTTTTGGATGACAAGGAGGCGATGATATCAGAAAACCCTATAATTGGAAGCGCATTGTATTGCTTTTTTGTGCTGTATTATGCGCTGCCTCCCTCTTTTTTCTACAGTATCAATATGATAATAAATATAGCGCCTCTGCTGTTTACGGAAAGCAAGGGGTCCTGGACTTAAGTACTTCCATGGATGCGCATCCGCTGAATATTCTGACGTATGGCTGGGAATTTTATCCGCAAAAGCGTTTGGACCCAGGTACATTTGACGGACATCATCCCCAATATCTATTCTTAGGCCAATACGGCGGTTTTGAAGGCAAAGGCAGTACCGGCTCCCCCCACGGATCCGCTACCTACCGCCTGAATATCCTGCTTCCGTCCAAACCGGATGAATACGCTTTGGAACTTCCTGAGATCTATTCCGCATCCCGTGTCTGGGTCAATGGCAGTCTGGTCAGCCGTTTAGGCGATATTTCCGGTTCCGGCCAGCCCGCTATCCGCACAGGGATGGTCACGTTTCAGGCAGCCAGCCAGGCAGAGATCGTAGTGCAGGCAGCCGATCATATCCACTACTACAGCGGTATGATCTATCCGCCCGCATTCGGAACCATGGAAGCTGTATCAGATTTGATCTCCTTCCGCCTTATGCGCACCTGCATTATGGTGATATCCTCATTCACCATAGGGATCATGTATCTTATGATCGGCATAAGGACCGGAGAAGAACGGCGACAGATGATCCTGTTTGCTTTAACCAGCCTTCTGTTTGCCCTCCATGACACCTATCCCCTGCTCCATTTGTTCGGTGCAGGATACTGGTCCTACCGTTTGGAAGATACCAGTTTTTTTCTCTTCCTTTTAGCAGTCACTACCCTTCATTGTAGTTTATGCAGGATCAGCGGCAGCCCTCAGCGGATTGTTCTCAGCCTTGGCGGTTTTATTGTACTGCTCACCCTGGTCATCCCCTCTTTTCTGATTAATGACAGCTTAAATGCAATGATGGCCTATTCTGTTTTTCTGGACAGCTGCAAGCTGCTCCTTTTCAGCTGGCTCATTGTAACCGCATGTTTCAATAAACAGCGCGATGAACGGATCAACGGACTGCTGCTCGCAGGGCTTTGTATCATTGCGGTGTCTCTTCTGTTCCAGACAGCCCTGCCTGTATTTGAACCAATACGATTTGGATGGCAGACTGAAAATGCCGGCTTTGCATTCATACTTATCCTGGGAGGCGGCCTTTGGTTTGATACGGTCAAAGCTTACGCTGACCGTGCTGCTCTGACTGAAAATGTACGTCTGATGAAAAAGCAATTTTCCCTTCAGGAAGAGAATTACCGGCTCATTACCGGAAATTTTGCGGAAATACGCCGGATTCGCCACGATCTGCGCCATCACCTCAATACAATAAAGGAACTGGCTGGACAGCATCAATACGAGGAACTTGAACATTACATCATGGGCTGGGAAGACAGTTCAGAACAGGCCACCCGTCCCGCCCTATGTGAAAATCAGGCAGCCAATGCCATTTTGAATTATTACCAGCAGGCTGCAGATGAAAAAAACATTTCCCTGCGTTTAAAAGTAGCACTGCCATCTGAACTAAAACTGGAAGGGTGGAATCTGGGAATCCTTTTGGGCAACCTTTTGGAAAATGCCATTGAAGCCTCTGAAAAACTGCCGGAAGAAATGCGCCTGGTAAAGGTTTATTCCAGAGTTGCAAACGGCAACCTCCTTCTGACTGTCAAGAACCATTGGTCCGGTGAATTTCTGGCTTCCGGAGAACAGGTATATTCCACCAAGCACCAGGGCGTTGGAATCGGTCTGTCCAGTGTCCGCAGCCTTGTAAAGAAAAAGGGCGGCCAATTTTTCATCAGTCCCAATGAACCGGATTTTACAGTTTCCGTGGTATTATGGAATGTTGCGGACCAGAACAGGTTTATAAGGGAATGAAGTTATAGAATCATATAATAAGAGCGCTTTTTCATATAATAGGGAGTTCCAGAGGATTTTACTGCGTTGAAAAAGAGAGCCGGACCGGCTCTCTTTTATATCCGTGTTATCATATTCTCTTTGTAGACACCTGCAATATGGGAATATCATTCAATCCATTCGCCCTTTTCATTCACAGTATATCCATCCGGGGTAGTTGTCCCTACCAGCAGCTGCCCTTGTCCGGCCCCCTGTTCCTGGCTGAAATAATACCATTTTCCATCAATCTGATTCCACCCGGTACACATAGCGCCCTGTTTTCCGTCTGCTGATGGATTCAGGTAAAATTTCCTTCCGTCAGGAGCCGTAAACCATCCGGTTACCATATGGCCATCCTGGTCAAAGTAATACCAGTTGTAGTTTCCATTATAATACAGATATCCCCACTGATCCCGATAAGAATTACCATAACTGAATGTCCACTTATCCCCATCCACCGACCAGTATTCCGTATCATCATGTCCTTCACCGTCATCGCCATCATCTGTATCCGGCATCTCTGCATCTGAATAATCGTAAATATCCCCGATTCCAAAGATAACGGAATATTTACCCGTCTCACCTGCATCCAATGACAGATCCAGCCATGAGCAAGCCATACCGCTGTCCATATCTTCCAAATCCTCCTCAGGCAAGTCTCCTGCAAATATATTGCTGAACCGGTTTCCATAGTAACCGTACCACCATCTGTCAATGGGAGCCTCACTTTCATCATCATCTTTGACAACAAAAGCATTTACATACTCGTTCACTTCCTCTTGGCTGTAATCGCGTCCCAGCATCAGGATCCCATCATCCGTCCGTTGAACTTTTGCCATGTCATCCCTGCCCACACATGTATCTGCATCTAAACCAAGGGAAAATCCGATTTCTTTATCATCTGTTGTATTTTCCACATAGTAGGTCAATCTGACATAAGAAACATCGTCAATCGGTATGATTTCTGCCCTTAAGTAAATCTCCAGACCGTTTTTATCCGCTTTCAGATCATCGCTGAAATAAAGAGTATCTGAGCTGCGGCTATCTGCCATAAGGATTCTGGATCTATATCCACTGTAACTGCTTTTTATATAAGTCTCTCCATTATATCCGCCTATATCGAATCCGTTACGCTCTAAGATAAACTTCATATTACCATTATCATCTTCCGCTATCAGCTCTGGAATGTCGTTTTGCGAAACAACATTATTTAAGGCTGCTGCCATCAAAAGTTGAGGCTGGACCACTTCCGGTTTTAACAAATCCGGGTTTAACTGGTCCGGATCCACCTGGTCCGGGTCTAACTGGTCCGGATTTACCACATCCGGATCCATCTGGTCCGGATCCACCTGGTCTTGGGGAGGTATGTTCTCATTTTTCTCCTGATCATCGATCAGATCATCATCGTTCTTCACATCATCCTGGGAATTCTTATCATCTGTACCATTTCCCTCATCTAAATCTTTATCCTTGTCCGGAGCGTCTTGATGGGATGGGTTCTCTCCGTTCTCGGTGTTTTCGGGTCCGGTTTCTCCACTCTCGGGTCCATTGTTTTCGGGTCCGGTTTCTCCGCTCCCGGTTCCATTATTTCCGGTTCCTTCGGTTCCGTTTTCCCCGCTCCCGGTCCCTTCACTCCCGGATTCATTATTCCCGGTTTCTTCACCTCCGGCTCCTTCGTTCCCGGTCTCTCCACCTCCGGCTCCTTCGTTCCCGGCTCCTTCACTTCCGGCTCCATTGTTCCCAGTTCCTTCACTTCCGGCTCCCTCGTTTCCGGCTCCCTCGTTTCCGGCTCCTTCATTCCCAGTTTCCTCGTTTCCGGCTCCTTCACTCCCGGCCTCCTCTTTTTCGGTTCCTTCATTTCCGGTTCCTTCACTTCCGGCTTCTTCATCACCGGTATCTTTAATTCCAGTCCCTTTGTTTCCAGTTTCCTCCTGTCCCTCTCCTTTCGACATCTCTGTCTTCCCGGTTTCTTCCTGAGCCAGAGCTGTGAGCGGAGCATTGCTTGCCGCAAGACAGATGGTCACTGCATAAGCTGCTGCCTTTGGGCCAAACCCCTTAATCTTCCTCACCCTGCTATATGATTTCCGCATACACTGCTTCCTCCTTTAAATTACTTTAAATTACAAATTCTTATTGTAACTATAGCAAAAAACATAAAACAAGAGGATGCCTTGTGAAATAAGTCAATTTTATTGATACAAAAGTCATTCATGAAAACACAGAGCCCAAGGGACAGCGGTGATGCACATCAGATAAACCATTAAAGGCATCCTTCCTGGAATAGCCGCAAATGCAAGCGGGTTTTACATTGCAATGGCACCTGTAGAACCGCTGGGATTACATGGCATTGTTTTCTACATACCAAAAGGCTGCTATGAAATTCGGCTATCTTCATAGCAGCCTTTTATACTTTTTCATTCATTCTCATTTATCGTTATCGGCAAACGGCTGTATCACCACATCCGACTCCTGTTCCGCAACCCGGACAATGGAACTGCAGTCATCTGATCCAAATCCGCAGTTCTGAGCAACGCGGATATTTTCCCTGGCCAGATTTCCCAACTTCATCGGCACCTGCAAGCTTCTTGCCATATCCAGGGCCATGTCTACGTCCTTGGCCATAAGATCCGTGGTAAATCCCGGCTTGAAATTGCGCTTAAATGTAAAGTTCTCCATTTTTACACGTCCGGCAAAGCTTTCCCCTGAGCCTGAGTTCACCACGGACATCAGTACCTGTGGATCCAGCCCTGCCTTGACAGCCAGCGCCAGGACCTCGGACGCAGCGCTCAGATTCAGGGCAAACAGCATCTGGTTGCATGCTTTTGCAATATCCCCTGAGCCAACGGGTCCAACCGGTATGATCTTATCTCCCATTACCTCCAGTATAGGACGCACCTGTTCCAGGGTGTCAACATTCCCTCCAACCATAATTGTCAGGGTTCCCTCCGCTGCTCCCTTGGCGCCGCCGGTTACCGGGGCATCCAGCATTCTGACCCCTTTTTTTTCCAGTTTCTTGCTGATTCTTTGAGTGCTGGCATAATCCGAACTGCCCATATCCATAAATATCTTTCCTTCATCCAGGCCTTCATACACTCCGTTTTCGCCAAACATTACTTCTTCCACCACCCGTGAATCCGGCAGCATGGTAATGATCACATCGCTGTGCTCAGCAATCTCTTTGGGAGTTTGTCTGGCAATCCCGCCTTCTTCTGCCAGGGGCTTTACGTGCACATCCGTTCTGGCATAAATATTCACCTGATATCCTGCTTTTAAAAGGAGCCTTGCCATGGGCGTTCCCATGATCCCAAGTCCGATAAAGCCTATCTTCTGCATCATTTCCACCTCCAAAAGGGCAGACATCCGTCTGCTGTATTTAGTTTTATCATTGTTACAGAAACGGGAAGATCATACGCTTCTCCGCATAGCTGCCAATTCCAGAAAACGAAGCTGTGATGGGGTGCCGCTTATCTTTTCTTTTTCCGGGAATTCCTGATCGAAGTGATTGACTGCAGATTCATCCGCTTCGTAGATTCCATCCTCCACATAGCGTCCGCTGATTCCATTGAGAGCACCTTTGTACAACTCACAGGCCTGAAGTGCTGCGGCATACATATTGTCAGCGGTCCGGATTCCCAGTTCCTCGGCAGGAATAAAACCTCGGCGTGAATAGTAATCCGGATCACCGCAGAGCAGAATTGCCCTGTACCCCAGATTCCGGGCTATTTCTTTGGTATGTTCGATCATTTTCCTTCCAACACCGGACCGCTGGTATTGGGGCAGAACGGAAATCGGCCCCAAACTCAGCACCTGGTAATCCTGTCCGTCATCCCCATGGATGATCCCCTTTACACAGACCACATTTCCAATGATCCTGTCCCCATCCTTGGCCACATAGTCCAGTTCACCCACAAAAGCGGGGTGGCTGCGCATAACATGGAGAAGGTAATGTTCACAACATCCTGGGGAATAAATATTCCAAAATGCCTCACGGGTCATATTTTCGGTCTGACGGTAGTCTTCAGGCTGTTCAAGCCTTAACTTTATACTCATCGTATGATCTCCCTCCATCTATTACTGTCGTTTTCACCATATACGATTATAAAGGTATTATAGTATAAAAAAACAGGAAAAGATAGCCGTCATCTTCTCCTGTTTCATCTCTATTTTATCATTGCCCAATGCCGGAGAATGGTTCCACCTGAGTGGATTCTGCTGCAGGTAATTCCATGGAAAAAGTTTCTATGGGAATGGATTCCGATGGAACGGCGTTCCGGAACTGTTTCATCATACCGTCCAAATGTGGTAATTTTATGATAGATGGGTGATCACAACAGCCCTGTCACCAGGGATCCCAATAAAAAAGATATGGATCACAGACTCCCTGTACCCATATCCTTTTTCATTGTTATTTATTTTTTCCCGGCAGCTTTATGACAAATCGGGTGCCGCCTCCCTCCCGGCTTTCGCCATGGATCCTGCCTCCGTGCTGCTCCACAATGGCCTTTGTGATGGAAAGTCCGATCCCCATTCCTCCTGTTTTCTTGCTTCTGGATTTATCCACCCGGTAAAACCTATCAAACAGGAAGGGCAGTTCTTCCTTCGGCACTCCAATCCCATTATCCTCCACGGATATCACGATTTTGCCGTCTTCCTGTGTTCTGTATGTTACCCGGATCGTTCCTCCCTCCGGTGTATAGGTCAGGGCGTTTGACAACAGGTTTACCAGACATTGTTTTATCCGGAAATAGTCAGCGTACAGCCGGTCTCCCTGTTGGGCATCGATCTCCATCACGATCTCCTTTGCCCTGATCCTGATCTCGAAATCATGAAAAACCTCCCGGCACAGGCTGCAAAAATCAAACTCCGTACGGTTTAACTCCTGGCGGCAGTTTTCCAGGGAATACAGCTCCTGCAGCTGCTCCACAATCCTGACCAGGCGCAAAATCTCAGCGTGACAGCTTTTAAGGCGTTCCGAGGTAGGATCCCAGATTCCATCGATCATAGCCTCCATGTGGCTCTGGAGATTGGTGAGGGGCGTCCGCAGTTCATGGGCCACATCTGACGTGATTTGACGTTTCTGCTTTTCCTCTTTTTCCAGGGCCAGGGACATTTCATTGATGGCTTCCACCATATGGCTGGTCTCACGCATCCCCTGTCCTGTCCTTGCCTGGGCGCCGTATTCTCCTCCTGCAATCTTCTGGGCCACCAAGATCACGCTGTCAATGGGTTTGGAGACAGCGCGAGCAATGAGCGTTCCCAGGATCACCACACCTAAAAGCGCAATTGCTCCAATAACCAGCAGCGAATGATTCAGGTTCCCCATCAGCTCCAGCTCCTGATCATTCAGTGAATAGGGGCCATAATATCCTACCTTTAATGTGCCGAATGGCGTTCCCCCGCGGTCCAGCGTATATGTCTCCTGTGTGTAGCTTCCATTAAAGTTGGGGTAGCGTTCCTTCATCTTTCCTTCTGCATGTTTCAGGATCATATCGCATTCATGGGAGCGGTGGGTACGCATATCCCAGTCCATTTCACTGTTCTCTGCCTGGACATGGATAATAAGGCCATTCTGCAGGGCGGCATATCCTATGATCTCTATCCCTTTCTGGTCAAATGTACCTGTCTTTTCATCGTAGAGCTGATCAATCTGGCTGATCATCTGATCGATCTGGGTCCTCTGCTGTTTGATCGCATATTGCTCAAACAGGCTGTCGGCCATGATATTAAAAAACAGGCTTAATCCCAAAACGATCAGAAGAGCCATGATGGAATAGGATATGATCAGGATGTTCTTCAAACTTTTTTTCATTCCATTTCTCCGGCAAACTTATAACCCAATCCATGTACCGTAAGGATATAGGAAGGGTACCTGCGGTCGTCTTCGATCTTCGACCGGATTCCTTTGATATATGTATCAATGCTCCGGTCATAGCCGTCAAAGTCGTCATTCAGTGCATAGGTAATCAGCTGCTCCCTTGTGAAAATACGGTTAGGGGCCTTGGCCATGGTGGTCAGGATCTTTAATTCCGTTGGGGTTAAGTCGGTCTCTTTTCCCTGCACCTTCACAATCATATTGTCAAAATCAATGACCAGTTTTCCCTGGTTATAGGATACCGGCAGGCTGGTCAGTTCATCCCCCTCAGCCCTTCTCAAAACAGCCCCAACCTTTGCAACCACAGCCCTTGGACTGAACGGCTTGAAAATATAATCATCCGCCCCCATCTGAAGCCCGTTGATCAGATCAGCCTCTTCCGTTCTGGCAGTCAGCATGATAATGGGAACACGGGAAACCGTGCGGATGGACCTGCAGACCTGTTCCCCCATAATATCCGGAAGCATTAGATCCAGCAATATCAATGAAACCTCATTTTCCTTAAACAATTTCATTGCCGTGGTACCGTCATAAGCGCACAGCACCTGATATCCTTCCTTTTTCAGATAGACCTGAAGGACTTCCACTATCTTTTCTTCATCATCCACAATAAGGATGGTTCTTGGACATTTCATCTTTCCCTCCGATTCAAACTTCCGCCTTTTCAGGAGGCGCACAAATATTTATTATACTATACCACACGGCGGACGGACAAGATTGGCTTATAATTTGCCGGTGAAATGGTGATCCCCTCCCTGGCATTGCTGGCATGGACAAGCTGATTCTGTCCTTTATAGATGCCGATATGTCCCCTGTAGGAGACAATGTCCCCCGGCTGCGCATGTTCCAGACCGCCCACATCCATCCCCACACGTCCCTGAGCCCTGGATGTTCTGGGCAGGGAAACGCCGAATTGCTCGTACACCCTCATCACAAATCCGGAACAGTCCGCGCCATTGGTCAGACTGGTTCCGCCGTAAACATATGGATTCCCTACAAACTGGGATGCGTAGGCCACTACCTGCTCTCCTGTGCTGACCTGAGGAATTTCCACAATGTCCTCTTGGATCTCCTGCGTGGAAGGCTGGTCTATGTCAATGGCCGGTTCCTCTGTTTTTTCAGTTTCATTCATCACAATGGACGGTTTTTCAACTATTATTGTATCTGCTTTCACGGTGTAAGGATTTGATGCGGCCAGAAACAATACGGTAAAAGCTGCTGTCAGTTTCATTCTTCTCATAAGTGTCTCCATTTCTTTTCGTAATTGTTACATTTCTGTTACAATTTACCTCAAGAATGTGGGGATTATATGATTATTTATAGTTTCCTCTTTCCAAACCAGCAGGGTTGTTATATACTTTCATTGTATGAAAAAACATGGCGGATATATGGTGTTTAGGGCAATATCCGATTCCCCATATTATCCCCACATTTGTCAGATATATTTTGATACATCGGCCGGCTGTCTTTGATACGGCGGCGGAAAATGCCGCCAATTGCCAAATAGTTTACATCCGGCGAGAAAAGGAGTCTTAGATATGAAGAAAAAAATCATCACTGCATTAACTGTTTTGGCTGTGTTCGCTTTCCCCATCAGTTCCCTGGCTGCCAATGGTCCGGCGACCCCAGGGGCTTATACCGGAACTGCCGCCTGCCCTGTTACAGGCTGCACCATTGACGGCGGCCATGAGCACAACTCCGGCTGCTCCGTTACAGGCTGCACCATTGACGGCGGCCATGAGCACAATTCCGGCTGCCCTGTTGCGGACTGCACCATTGACGGAACCCACAGCCACACATCTTCCCGCGGTAACTGCGGCCGGACAGATGGTTCCCGGTCCCACAGCACATCACACAGCCATTCGGCCGGAAGAAGACACCATCAATAAACAGCATTAATAGCACCATCAATAACCGTTGATCAAATCCCTGCTTTCCATAATTGGACAGCAGGGATTTGGCAGTTCAGGGTCAATTTATTTTCCTCCCCTTTTTCTGTAGTTCAAAGGTGTGCATCCCCTGTACCGGAAGAATGTATTGGAAAAATGGCTGCTTCCAGAAAATCCCACAGCCAGGGCGATCTCAAGCACACTCTTATCAGAATGAGCCAAAAGATATTCTCCCATACGGACGCGGTAAGAAATAAGGTAGTCCACGGGCGCTTGTCCAAGGACCTGCCTGAAATCGCGGCAGCACTCGCTGACACTGACGCAGGCTGCATCTGCAATATCCTCCAGACGGACCTTTCCTGCATATTCCTGATGGATATATTCCAGACAGGCACGGACTCTCTGATACCGGATGTCCTCACAGGGACTGTGGTTTCCCTGGTTTGTATCAAGGTGTTTGTCAAGATGTTCAAACAGGGTGAGCCCTGACTGCTGGACCAGGATCTGCAGTTTCCACAAATAACCCGCGGGACGGTTTAAGTCACACAAATACATCTCATGGATAAAGTCCAGGATCTTCCCATGCCAAGAACAGCTGTTGTCAAACAAAAAGAAATCTTCCCCCGAACCGGTAAGGGATGACACGTACCGTGTTTCAACCGCGCCGCCGGAAAGTCCATGGAGCAGATACGGATCAGCAAGCACCGCACAGTAAGTGCTTCCCCTCTGCCGCCGGTAAGGATTTACCATATGAAGCATATTAGACGGAAGAAGACCTCCCTGCCCCTCAGAGATCACATAGATCCGGGCACCCGTTTGAAATTCAATGGTCCCGGTTAAAACATATACAAATTCCAGTTCCCGGTGCCAATGCCACGGGATCATCCGATTTGGGTATAGGTCCAGGTTGTCCAGATAGACTTCCATGGGAAATGCCGGTGACCCGTGGCATGTGACCTCCTCCAGATTTCCATTTACCTCAAGATAGTTCAGCTGCATTTCTGTTCTCCCGTGTGTCCTCCTGTGTTCCTCTGCATGTCATGCAAAATGACAAGATTCTGTTATTTTTGGCTTGCATTTCATTAGAAACGATCCTCATTTTATTATAATATAAAAAGTAAGAGAAACAAGAAAACTTTATAAAAAGTGAGATGATAAACGTGAAAATGGACCATATCGTAATCTCATCCGGCAACCCGGAGCAGATGAAGGATTTTTATATAAAATACCTGGGCGCTGTGGCGGACAGCGAGGGGACTGTTCTGTGCTTTAAGGGCGGCTTCCGGATCAAACTAATGCCCAGGGGACCAATGTCCGGCAGCCGGAGCCTTCCCAATTCCTCCGGTGTTCAGACGTTAGTCAGCCTGGCGTTCAGACTGGGCAGCAGAAAACGTGTCAATATCCTGACCAGCCGGCTGGTCCTGGAAGGCCACGAGGTGATCTGCGAACCACATTTGTCCGGATCCTCACATTACAGCAGCAGTGTCTATGACCCGGAAGGCAATATTGTGGAATTGATCGCGTGATCCTGCATTGGGATGCCTCTCACGGCCGATCCTTTTCATTCCGTCACCACCACATAACTGGCTGTTCCATACCCTCCATTTTTTTCCAGTTCCTCCTCGTCCCATTGGGCAAACAGTTCGTACACCCGTCCGGCTTTCAGTTCAGGCAGCAGGGCCTCCTCATACGCCCTGCTTGATATGGGCTGGACATCTGATCCTTCCAGATCCTCTATGGAATATTCATACACCGTGACCCGGCTGGGCATTGGGGTACAGGAAATGCTGTAGGTTACATGATCAGATCCACTATACCGCGGAAGTTTTAAGGGTTCCTTGTCCTTTGCTTCATACAGAGGATGAGCGCCGCAGGCGATCACCCCGGTCATCTCATCCCCTTTTTTGAAATTCCATGTATAATTTCCTGATGTAACTATAAATTCATTCATAGTACTGGAAAGGACATCCCTAAGCGTAATGGAGGGAGCCGACTGCTCCGTCTCCTGGGAGGTATCATTTTCCTTTTCGCTCAGCCTGACATCCACCACCCTGCGGCCGTCTCCGCCATAATACACGATCAGGCCCTTTTTGTCCTTATCCAGCTCATACATATCCCCGTCCATGCCAAACAGCGACATGACCGGTTCTCCCCAGGCCTCGGCAATCTTTGATTGCTCAAGGCCAATTATTTTTTCCTCAATCTGTTCCTCGGTAAGCCCATTCAGCTCACTTAACGCAGCCACCGGCTTTTCCGTCCTGCTTCCCCCACAGCCTGTGACAGGCGCTGACACAACGGCCAGAAGGAAGAATAACCTGGTATATCTCCTCATAGATCCGCCTTTCTCCTGCCTTTAAAAGGCAGATAAGTTTCTGGTTTTACTATATCAGATTTCTTTCCTTCAAGCTTTAATCTTTGCTTACAGTTCTCTGGTTTTTCTATGACATTTTCCTGATGTTTCCATATAGCAGGAAAGCGCCTTCCCCATAAATACGGAAGCGCCCTTCCCATATTTTTTATCCATGTTTTCTATCAGGGCTGAATTATGAAGGTAGCTGTCGATCATGACATCCCAATAATTTTCTCCCAGATCCATGTCCGGCTTGTCCTCCTCATCCAACAGGTTCATCATCTGGCCGATTATGTCCTGGATTTCCTTTGATCCCGGATCTTTTGACAGATCCTTTAACAGCTGTTCGATCAGGATCTGATTTCTCTCCACATATCCCTTTTCCTTGATCTGCTCCATCTTTTCCATATTTTCCGAGAAATGCTCCATGCTGTCCTTCATGGCCTCCACATAGGCCTCCACACTGCCGTAATATTTAATTGCGTCCTGTGCAATGCTGGACTCGTGGTCCTTAATTCGTTCCATCAACTGGTCGAATTCCTCCACGCTCCCCCAATGACGGATAACTTCCTCCATATTTTCATTCCTGAACTGCTCCAATATATGCAGATACTCACTAAGATCAAATTCCTTAAAGCTCATACACGTCTCCCCTTTCTCCAGCCTGTCAAGCAGGTCCAGCAAACGGTCCAAACGGTCCCGCTTTGCCTTTAACAGGGCTTTCTGCTTTTGGAATGCTTCTATCTTGTTAAAACCAGGTGTTTCCATAATGATCCTTATGTCTTTTAAGGAAAAATCCAGCTCCTTAAAAAACAGGACCTGCTGCAGGGTATTCAGGGATTCGTCATCATACAGGCGGTATCCCGCATCCGTAACCCTGGTGGGCCTGAATACACCGATCTCATCATAATACTGCAGCGTGCGTACACTGACACCGGTCAGCCGGGCAACCTCTTTTACGGTTCTCATCTTATCAGCTCCAATCTTTTTTTATAAAAGATATATTTTTATCCTCAGTGGACAAGGGGACACGCGGTTTTGCACCACAGATTTGTGATTCTGCGGCGTTACTGTCGCTCGGCGTACGTCCAGTACGCCTCGTTCCAGTGCCTTGCAGAATCACAAATCTGAGGCGCAAAACTCCTTCGGACCCCAATCACCGTATTTTGGTGGCTGGTAAGGCAACGGATGGAGGCGTACTGGACGTACGCCGACTGACGTTAACGCGGCCAGCCGCCAAAAGACGGCGGTTGGGGCGTGTATCCCCTTGTCCACTGAGGGTATCCTTATCTTATATTATCACGTAACGTGAGGGTCAAGGAATTTTTGAACATTCATTTTAAAAAATTTAATACTTTATCTACTATTTTTTCCAGTTAAATTAGCTTATTATCAAAAACATACATAAACTACTTATACTTTTAGGAGGAATGCTATCATGTATCATATTTCAAACTTCACGAATAACGATGATGTCAAAATACTTGACCAGTTAGGTCCCTTTACTGTAATCGAATATCAAAGGGATCTGAGCGTTATGCCCTCGGACGCTGCAACCGCTTACTTCAGCGCGGCCATGAATGTCCGCAAACGCCAGGTGGTATGCGACCTGAGTAAGGCTGACATCACCCTCCAGGCCGGCGCCATGCAGTGGATGGCAGGAAATGTAAATGCCACCACTGGAATTAAAGGAGTGGGCGACTTATTCGGCAAAGCAGTCCGTGGAAAAGTAACCGGCGAAAGTGCAATAAAGCCGGAATACACAGGTGATGGCACAATGGTACTGGAGCCAACCTATCGCCATATCATCCTGCTTGACCTGGCGGACTGGAATGGCTCCATTGTATTGGATGACGGGCTGTTCCTGGCATGCGATTCCAATTTAAAGCATAAAGCGGTCATGCGTTCCAATCTCTCCTCTGCCGTGGCCGGCGGGGAAGGCCTGTTTAACCTGGGCATTAACGGCAGCGGAGTCCTCTGTCTGGAGTCCCCCTGCCCCAGAGAAGAATTAGTGGAGATAACCCTGGACAACGATGTACTTAAGATAGATGGAAACATGGCAATCGCCTGGAGCGGCAGCCTCAATTTTACAGTGGAGCGTTCCGGCAAATCCCTGATCGGATCCGCGGCCTCCGGGGAAGGCCTGGTCAATGTATACCGCGGCACGGGCAAGGTTCTTCTGGCCCCTGTTGCAAAATAATACCATTTGTCCATACAAAACAACAGGCGCAGCTTTTCGCTGCGCCTGACATGCATCAACTTGTCTATTGGACGTCTTCGACTGCCTGCTTCCCCCAGAGGCTCCAATGTCACCTGAAACGTCTGGTCTCTATTATGATCTCAATTGTCTCAGAAAGGGGTTCTGATTCCCTGGATTCCGTTGCCTGTCTGCCGGGTTGATTTATGTAATCTGAAGGATGGACTGTTCAAACTCCTCTATGGGCATTGGTTTTGCAAAATAATACCCCTGGCCGATATCGCAGCTTATGGACCGCAAAAATTCCAGCTGCATCTCATTCTCAATTCCCTCCGCAACCGTTGTGATCGATAGCGACTTTGCAAGGTGGATCATGCTCTCAATGACCACCTTGCCCCTGGGTGATGTGGACTGTTCGGACAGGAATTCCTTATCCAGCTTCAGCTCCGCAATATCCAGGTCCTTTAGTGTATTAAGGGATGAATATCCGCTTCCAAAGTCATCCATGGAAATGGAAAATCCCATATGATGCAGCTTTTTAATGACCATCTTAACCTGTTCTAAATTACTCATAGCCACACTCTCTGTCACTTCCAGTATGATCAGGGACGGATCGATGTGATAACGGTCCACAATCTGATGGAACTTATTAAGATATTCCTCATCATAGAAAAAGATTCTGGATTGATTTACAGAAATGGGAACTGCTTTATATCCCTGCCGGATCCAGTATGAAACTTTCCTGCAGGCTTCCTCCAGCATATACATGTCAAGCTCTGTAATAAATCCATTTTCTTCAAACACCGGGATGAACTCATCCGGATAGTGTATGGTCCCATCTCCTGAATACCAGCGCACCAGTGCTTCCGCACTGTGCAGAACAGGTCCTCCTGATACCGTGTCTCCTTGTGCCGGACGTTCCGGTGCCGGACCTTCCCTATTGGGATCACTCAGATAATACTTTGGCTGGAGATACATGTGGAATTCCCCGTTGGACAGGGCCGAATGCATCTGACTTTCAATCTCTGTTTTTTTACGGGCCTTCTCATGGATGGTTTCATCATAAAACGCAAACAGGATGGCCGTATTGCCCTTCACACTGTCAAGCGCCAGCTGCGCGCCGTTGATCACCGCATCCGGGGATAGTCCGTTGGCCTTTGCATCCCCGGCACGTATTATATGAATCCCGAAATTACAGTTTATGCGGTAATCCTGATTGGGGCTCACCGTGTAAGCATTGATCTCAGATTGTATTTTCTGAATTCCGGCAATCAGCGCTTCTTTGCTGTCATAGCGGGTCAGCATACCGAAATGTTCCGCACTATCCCGGTAAAAGCGCTCCCCCTCCTTGATGTTAGCATGAAATACGCCTGCAATATGCTTTAGCAGGAGATCTCCCCTTTCAAATCCAAAAAATTCATTGACGAATTTAAATCCCGTAATGTTCATCAATACCATGGCATGGTCCCATGGCTCCTGGAGCATGTCGGGCAGGTCTTTGACAAAGCGGTTCCGGTTATCCGCCCCTGTAAGAATATCTTTATATGCAAGGACCTGAAGCGTCTTTTCCCCTTTCTTTAAATACTGTAAATATACAAAAACAATACAACAAACAGGGCCAATATACAGGCCATGACGCACAGGCATACGGTGAACAGCGCACTGAAATTATGATTCAGGAACGTATGGGAAACCAGGCAGAAGATCTGCCAGTCATTGATCCCAACCGGAATAAAGGTGGCCCAGTAGTCATTTCCCCGGAACCGGAAGGTGGCAAAGGAATCCCCTCCCCTTGCCATATCGGAAAGTATGGACAAACGGGTCTGTTCCGCAATCTCCCCGTCATCAAAAACATTATTCAGGGGTCTGTCAATGACTGCATGCTCAGAGCGAAGGATAAAATTCCCCTGGGAATCCACCACATGGATATAGGCAGCACCGCCAAATATCTCCCCGCTGATAATCTCAGAAAAGCCGGAGGCCAGGCGGGTGGCTGTGATGGCCCCCACTATATTTCCATTATGTGTGACCGGAACCCCATAAAAAACAACGGTCTCACCTGAAAATCTGTCCTCTGTTATCTCTGATACCACAGGTTTGCCGGATAGGGTTTCCTGTATAAAATCTTCGTCACTTAAATCAATATCATAGCGCTTCTCCCCATTCGTATCCATCAGATACCCCTTCCGATCCGTGGATATAAACCCCATGCGTACAAAGTCATTGCGGCGGCTTTCCACTTCCAGCCGCGGGAGTATAAAGTCAAAGTCCACTGTCTCATCCTGCCCTACAAAGGCAGCCAGTGCATCCAGGGTCTGCAGGTCACCATCGATCTGCGCCGTGATAATACTTCTATACTGCGACACGACCTCTCTCATGTATTTTTGTGCTTCCTTTTCCTGGGCGCCCTTTATGCTTCCATAGACAACACAGCCTATGAACATCAGTATTCCGCTGATGACAGCAACCAAAATTCCGGATAGGATGATCTGCTTTTTTATGGTCCCCTCTTCCAAAGCCATTCCTCCTTTATATGCCCGACAGAATCCGCTCCTCAGCGGACGAGGGCAGTGGTTCCCTTTTCCATCAAAAATACCAAAAAGGCAGACTGATAACAGTCTGCCCAAGCCCTCATGATCATAATGAGCTGAAAACCGCAGCATCACTTTTCAATTCAGTATTATTATAACAATGCATTCTCCTCTTTGCAATAGTGTATTCTCGGAATCTCCTGGTACTCAGATTTGCTTATAACCTCCCACATCACCGGCATCCCGGACATCCCCAGGCCCCGTGTGCATCCGGAACCGCAGGCCGAACCGCATCCCGCGGCACACCGTCCCATGCTGTCCAATCTGCGAAGAAAGCCCGTATGCTCCAGATACTCCACCTGGCGTCTGATGTCTTCCTGGCTGGTCTCCAGCCGGCCGGCCAGTTCTTCCACGGACCAGGCCCTGCCCTCCTTCAATAATCTCAAAAGTCCTGTCACAGCCATCCTCCTGTCAGAATAGGATCACACCCACATGGTACACCAAAAACGACATAAGAAGGGCCATTCCCACATAGTACAGGGCAATCCTTCCTGTCCATTTTGCGGAGTGGGTCTCCTGATAGGTGGAGGCCACTGCCACAATGCAGGGGATATTAAAGGTGACTGCAAAAATAAATGCAAGAGCTTCTGCACGCCCGATATTGGCTGCCAATATTTCCCCCAGATTGGCTGCCTGTTCCGCTCCGCCTACGGTTGAGGCAAAAATCGTGCCCGTTCCCGCATAGAGAGAGCTGAGAACCCCCAGGGCCGCCTCCTTACTCACCGCTGAGGAGACAAAGGCCAGAAATGTCTGCCAGCTCAATCCAAAGATACGGGTCGCCGGTTCAATAAAGGTGCCAACCCGGTAGATCACGCTGCGCTCCACATTGCCGTCCGAAGTGTAGGACAGCAGCCAGAAGATAAGGGAGATCATCAGTATCACCTTCAGCGCCCGTACCAGCACGTCCTTTGTCCTGCCAAACACATACCGGAACAGGCTGCCCCATCTGGGCCTGTGGTAAGGCGGAAGCTCCATAATAAGTCCTGTGCGCTCCCCTTTTATCAGATAACGGCCAAACACCTTGGAGGTGATCCACATATGTACAAGGGCCACAACAAAGATCGCCACAATTACAAGAGGCGCCCAGGACCCGAAGAATACGCTGGATATCACCGGTACAATGGCCCAGGTCGCCGCGCAGGGCACTGCCCAGGCAAGAGCAATGGTAAGGATCCTCTGCCCCCAGTTATCGATCACCCGCGTGCCTGCCGCACCTCCTATGGTACAGCCGAAACTCACCAGAAAAGGCATGATTGCCTTGCCCTGAAGCCCCAGCTTTGCCATGGTCTGGTCAAATACATAGGAGATCCTGGCCATATAGCCGATCTCTTCAATAAACCCAAACACCAGCGTGATTCCAAAGACAAATCCGATCATGGAAATGGCAAAATACAGGGCGTTCACCCCCACATCACACACCAGCCTGATGAGGATCCCGGGCGCTCCCACTGCCTCCAGCACATGGGTCAGGGCCGGAGTCAATACTGAGGGCAGAAGACTTCCTCCCACCATAAAGGGCATGGCCGGGATAAAGGACGCCACCAGCCCCAGAAGGATGATGGCAACAGCCAGGGGTTTTCCCCACCGCCTGCTGGTAGCCACACGGTCAAATGCTCCCAGGGAAGCTGTTCTTTTCTTTCCCTCCACGGCCCCCTTTAGAATACAGTCGATCCACGCAAACTTGCACTGCCCGGTGAGGAGAGCGCCATGGCTGATCTCTGAGAGAAGTCCGTCCAGTTCTGTCCTGTCTTTCTCATCCAGCAGTTCCTTCACCTTAGCGGTCACGGGCACGTCTCCCTCCACGACTTTTGCCGCCAGCCACAAGCCCGAATAATCACCCATGCCGTTCTCCGGCATCAGCCTGCAAACTTCAGGAAAATGCTCCGTGTCCATGTACTTCCGCTCCAACAGCCCGGTATCCAGCACCGGCCGTTCCCTCAGGACTCTGTCAAGGGCCTCATAAAACCCGCCGTAGTTTCTGACATCATTGGCAGTAAAGGGCACGACCGGAATCCCCAAACGTTCCTCAAGCATCCCCGCATCCACGGTTTTCCCCTGCTCCGCGGCCACATCCATCATGTTCAGCAGCAACAGGGCCGGCGTCCTAATCCCCGCAAAATCCGCCAGCATAAATAAGCTCCGCTCCAGTTGGGACGCATCTGCCAGGATGCACACCGCATCCGCCTTTCCTCCGGCTATGTAATCCCTTGTGATGATCTCCTCATCTGAGTTGGCGGAAAGGCTGTAGGTTCCCGGCAGGTCCGTTACCGTATATCTGATCCCATTCCGGTTATAATATCCCTCCTTTTGCTCTACTGTTTTTCCCGGCCAGTTTCCCACATGCTGCCTCAAACCCGTAAGCCCGTTAAATAAGGTGGACTTTCCCGAGTTGGGCTGTCCCAGCAGAGCGATGACCGGATGATCAACGAAAGTCTTTGTCATTTTCCCTCACCCCCGATCTGAATCCTTTCACACTCCTCACGGTTAAGTGCAACCATGGTATCCCGGCTGTACAATAGGACGGGATGCTTTTTCTCATTTTGAAGAACAGTCACCGGGCAGCCTATGGTAAGGCCAATGGAGGTGACCCTGCTTAAAAACCTGGTATCCCCCTGGATCTCGCAGATCACACCCTGTTCACCATTGTCTGCTTCCGACAGCTTTTTCATATTCCCTTTCATATTCCCTCTCCTCTCTGTGCTCACATGCGTGATCCATCGGTCGTCAAGCCAGCTTCCAGCTGACAGCCTCCCTGCGCTCACCGATAAACTCCCGGTAAAGCCCCGGCCGTCCGGCCAGTTCTTCATGTGTCCCCTGCTGGACGATCCTGCCATTATCTAACACCAGGATCTGGTGGGCATTGCGGACTGTCTTTAGCCTGTGGGCGATCATGATAATGGTTTTATCCCGAATCAGCGCATCTATGGCGAGCTGTAGCTCCGCCTCATTTTCCGGGTCCACGCTGGCCGTGGCTTCATCCAGGATAATCACAGGCGCATCCTTTAAGATCGCCCTGGCTATGGACACCCTCTGCTTTTCTCCCCCTGACAAGGTGCTTCCTCCCTCTCCCAGAACCGTGTCATACCCATCCGGAAGATCCATGATAAAATCATGACAGCAGGCAGCCTTAGCTGCCTCCACCACCTGCTGCCGGGTGGCCTCTGGCCTTCCAAACCTGATATTGTTCTCTATGGTATCGCAAAACAGATATACGTTCTGGAATACCATGGAAATGTTCTTCATCAGGCTGTCCAGTTTATACTCCCGCACATCATATCCCCCCAGGGTTATGGACCCCTCCTGGACGTCCCAGAACCGTGCAATCAGATTGCATAGTGTTGTCTTTCCCCCGCCGGAAGGTCCCACCACGGCCGTGGTTGTTTTTTCCGGGACCACAAAGCTGACACCGTCCAGGATCCTTCTGTCCCCATAAGAAAACTTCACATTACGGAAGCAGATATCACCGTGGTCCGGGGACAGTTCCTGCCCCTCGATATCCATGGTGGGCGTCTTGTCAATGGTATTGGCTTTATCCATGGAGGCCCCCAGCATTTGCAGGTTATCCGACATATTCCCTGCGCTCTCCAGTTCCTGATAGAGCATAAAGGATGCCACCAGCATCAGAAGGCAGCGGGACAATGTCATGGTCCCCTCCGTATAGAATGACAGGGCAGATATCACAAGCAGTGTGCTGAAACAGCGCACCGTGATCTGTCGGACCGCCGCCCAGGGCACCACGGAATACTCCAGGGACAGCGCCCTGGCGCAGCTCTCATCCACGGTCCTGGCAATGGTCTGGTGATTGTCTTTCTCCAGACCATAAGATCTCACCACGCTCATGCCCTGAATATATTCCAGCACCGCCTCCACCAGATTTTCCTGGGCATGCTGCCTTGCTGGGCCGGTCCCGGATGCTGCTTTCTGTGAAAGTTCAGTGACCAGCACATACACCAGAATACCGCAGATGGAAATGCATCCCAGCCTCCAGTCAGCGGCTGTCAGGACCAGACACAGGGCAAAGGTATTCAGAAAACCTCCGATCACCATGACCAGGCAGCGGGCCGCTGTGTTCTCCACATCACTGAGGGTGGTTGTGACCACTGCCGTAATATTTCCCAAACTATTCTTGTTAAAATATCCCATGGGAATATAGCGCAGCCGGTCCCCAATGTGGACCCGCCTTTCCGCCACCATAAAATAACCGGTTTCCGTCTCCCCATTGGTGGAATAATAAAAGCACGCCATCCTTCCCAGGATTGAAACCAGCATAATGCCCACCACTGGCGGAAGGGCTGTATTTCTCTGTCCCAGTATCATATCCAGGGACAGCATCAGGGCACCAAACTGCATGGATGCAAATACAGTTCCCATAAATGCCACGGCCATGGCCTTTATGAGCAGCTTCCTGCGGCTGCCTGCAAATCCAAAAATTTTTTTCAATATTCCAAACATTCTTCTGTCCCTCCTCTTAAGCCGCGTCCTGGGTTCCCAGATGAGCCTTCCACATGTTTGCATACAGGGGGCATTTTCTTAAGAGTTCTTCCTGCCTTCCCTGGGCTTCGATCCTCCCATGGTTCACCACCACGATGTGATCCGCATCCGCAATGGTGGACAGCCTGTGAGCGATCACGATCAATGTCTTCCCCCTGGTCAGGGCTGAGATTGCCCGTTGGATCACCGCCTCATTTTCCGGGTCAATGCTTGCAGTGGCCTCATCCAGGATCACCACGGGCGCGTCCTTTAACATTGCCCTTGCAATGGAGATCCGCTGCTTCTCCCCTCCGGAAAGATGACCTCCTCCGCCTCCGCAGACGGTGTCATATCCCCGGTCCAGGGCGCGGATAAACTCATCACAGCCTGCCGCCTTTGCCACGGCCTCCACCTCCTGGTCAGTGGCATCCAGGCGGCCCATGCGGATATTATCCCGGACCGAGCAGTTAAACAGATAATTCTCCTGGGACACATAGGCGATCCGGCGGTTCAGCTGTTCCTGTGGTATCTGCCTCAAATCCACCCCGCCCAGGGAAATGGAGCCCTCCGTCACATCCCAGAACCCGGCAATGAGCTTGGCTATGGTGGATTTACCGGAACCGGACGGTCCCACCAAGGCTGTCACAGTCCCTGGCCGGATCTTTAGATTGATCCGGTGAAGGACCTCCTCCCCCGCCGCTCCGTAAGTAAAGGATACCTGATCCATCCCTATAGCCTGTCCGCTAACAGCAGCATACGCCTGGGGCCGCTTAAGTTCCGGTGCATCCAGTATCCCGGCAATCTCCCCCACATTGGTGCCCACCACTGCCAGATCATCCACAAAGGACATAGCCGCCAGCAGGGGGCCGGTAAATCCCAAAGAAAGGACAATGGCTGTGAGAAGATCAGAGGATGACAGGCTGCCCCCGGACCAGAGGAACAGACCCACAGGCAGGACGGTCACCAGAACCGAGGGGAGTACGGTCTGCATTGTGGCCATATACTTCTGGTTATCCTTCATCCACTCCACATAATAACCTGCATTTTCCTCAACCGCCTCTGAATACTTTTTGTAGGAACCGGCCGACTGGCTGAATGCCTTGACCACCTGGATCCCCCCTATGTATTCCACAATTGCGTTGGCCATACGCCGTCCCACTTCCACCGCCCCGTCCCAGCGGGCCGCGTAGGTCCTCCCGCTTTGGGATGCCGCGGCCAGCCCGACTATGGTGGTGGCCAGACTAGCCAGTCCCAGCCTCCAGTCCAGTGTAAAGATATAAACTGCAATGGACAGGGGAACCAGCAGATTCGATGTCATTTCAGGGATCAGATGGGCCAGGGTGGGCTCCATTCCCTCCACCCGGTCCACAATCGTAGTCTTGTATTGTCCTGAAGGCGTATCCAAGACAGTGCCCATTGGAACGCGGGACAGCTTTGCCAGCAATTCCTTTCGCAGATCACGCAGTGTATAAAAGGTGGCTGTATGGGACAGGGCGGTGGAACAGTTGGAGAGCACCGACTTGCCCAGGTATCCGCAAAACGCAATGCCGCACCAGGGCAGACATTGGCTGATGCCTCCTCCTTTCAGAAGAATGCCGATCATCTTGGCAATACAGAAATACGCTGCCATATTGCAGGCCACTCCCGCTGCCGCCAGTGCCACGGAGACCAGAAAACCCCGGTGGTACTCCTCTGCCCATCCCCATAACACGGTGAATGGCGATGGTTCCTTTTTCTTTTTCATCCGTTCCTTCCTCCTGCTTCCCAAAAATTAGCTTCGACTAACTATGCGTCAAAAATATATCGGGAACCATAACTATGAGATTCCCAATATCTTAAACCATCCGGCGGAATAAAACTCCCTGAGGCCGTCCATATGGGCGAACGCCTTGTCCCGGGGCATGTCATGGCGTACAGTCTCAAACATGCCGTTAAACAGCGCGCTTGATACGATATGGATCAGTTCATCATCAATGGGCCGAAGCTTATATCCGCTTTCATTCATCCGGTCAATCAATGCATGGCTGGCATTGGCCTCTATCTCCACCAGCTCGTCAATATAGTGCTCATACCGGGTGCCGGAGGAACAGCAGATAATAAGCTTAAATGCATCAAAATTGTCATAGACATGCTTCATCATCCAGATCTGCCCATTATCCGATATCTCCGGCAGGCCGGATAGCTGCTGTTCCAGAGGCAGTTGGGAAAAGGACTTTTGTATCTCGCGGTAGCGCTCCAACAGCTCTGCGGCCGGCTTTTCCACAAGCGCGCCAAACAGTTCTGCCTTATCCGTGTAATAACGGTAAATTGCCCCGGTAGTTACCCCCATGGAGGCTGCAATACTCCGCAGGTTCGCCCCCTGAAATCCACAGAGTAAAAATTCTTTTTTCCCCATTTCCAGCAGATCTGCCGCCAGCTTTTCGTTTACCAGTCTCATCCTGTCCTTACAATACCTCTCTAACTCAAAAAATAACGTTGCTATTTGATAACAACGTTATTTTATAACCTTCTCATTGGTTTGTCAATCGTGAATGTAAAAATACGTGGTTACTGAATTTTTTTCTCTTTACACAGTTCTCCACTTCAGTAAAAGTGCTGAATTAAGGATCACGATCACCGAACCTGCATTATGTACAAGGGCTCCTATCACAGGATTTAGGATTCCGGTCATTGCAAGGATAACGGCCACAACATTTAATGTCATGGAAAATGTAAGGTTGCATTTGATGGTAACCATCATCCGCTTTGCAAGGCGCAGAAGATGAGGCAGTTCCTTTATATCATCATTTACAAGGACGATATCCGCTGCGTCAACTGCAATATCGCTTCCAATTCCGCCCATTGCAATTCCAACATATGCTTTTTTCAGGGCAGGAGCATCGTTCACCCCGTCTCCCATCATGCAGACCTGCTTGTTCCGGTTCTGACATGTATGGATCCACTTTAATTTGTCCTCCGGGAGACAGTTAGCCTGCACATTGGTGATGTGAAGCTGCCCTGCGATATGCCTTGCTGTATTTTCATGATCCCCGGTGAGAAGCACGGGTGTGACGCCGGCCCTTTTTACTTCCTCAATGGTTTTAGCCGCGTCCCTGCGCAGTGTATCTGCAAGGGCGATAAACCCTGCCGCCTCTTTCCCAACTCCCAGGAAGATGACCGTACATCCATTGTCCAGGTATTGGTCCGCCTTTTCCAGTATCCTGTCTTCAATTCTTATATTTCGTTCGGAAAACAATTCCTGATTACCGGCAATGACCGCTTGCCCGTCTACCAGGGCGGCCACGCCGCGGCCCGGAAGCATTTGAAATTGTTCCGGCTGGGGAATCTCATTTTCATAGCTTATGCGGTAAGAATGGACCACTGCTTTTCCCAGGGGATGTTCTGATCGCTGTTCCGCACCGGCCGCGTACCTGTAAAGGGCATGTTCCGGAACTGCTTCTCTAAAACTATGTACCGCCACCACTTCCGGCTTTCCATTGGTAAGAGTGCCTGTTTTGTCAAATGTAAGATTGGAAATGGAAGCCAGCCGCTCCAGGGCATCCCCTTCCCGCACAAGAAAGCCATGCTTTGTGGCGTTCCCGATCGCTGCCATAATGGCCGTGGGCGTTGCCAGAACAAGGGCACAGGGGCAGAAAACAACCAGTATTGTTACCGCGCGTATGATCTCCCCGGTTGCCAGCCAGCTGACCATGGCCGCGGTCAGGGCAATGATGACGATCCAGGTTGCCCAGCGGTCGGCAATCCCCACGATCTTTGCCTTTCCCGCATCCGCTGACCGGACCAGACGGATCATGCGCTGAAGGGAACTGTCCTCCCCTACTTTTGCGGCCCTCATGTCAAAGGAACCGAACTGGTTTACCGTACCGCTGGACACCTCATCCCCTGCACGCTTATCAACGGGCAGCGACTCCCCTGTCATAACCGCCTGGTTGATGGAGGTCTGCCCTGACAGGATCACGCCGTCCACAGGGATGGTCTCTCCGGGCAAAACACGGAGCAAGTCCCCCACCCGTACCTGCTCCGCCGGTATGATCTGCTCTCCCGGTATTTCCTGAACCCCGGCGCTCTCCTGCCCCCCGGAGCCGGCGATCCTTCTTGCGGTTCTTGGCGTCAGATGAACCAGTTTTTCAATTCCCTCCCTTGCCCTGGCCACGGTCATATCTTCAAGCAGCGCTCCCAACTGCATGATAAAAGCCACCTCTCCGGCAGCAAAGTCCTCTCCTATTATAACGGAAGCGATCAATGCAATGGAGACTAATACATCTGCCTTGATGTCGAATTCCTTTGCCAATCCTATGACGGCTTCCAGGATGATGGGCAAGCCGCACAAAATAATTGCGATCCAGGCCATCTGGAAGGAAAATGGCTGAATCCCCAAAATACTTGCCGCCAGTGCAAAGCCGGAGATGGCCAGACATATGATATCCTTTTTCATTCCTCCCCATTCCAGCATCTTTTCTGTTTTTTCCAGCATTTTGTTTCTCCCTTCATCTTTTCCTGCGGGCCGGACTCCGGCTGATTTCCTCAACCCCCGCCCATATATACCCATATGGGTATATGTATATATTATACCTATGGGGGTATAGGTTGTCAACCAAAATAGTATTAATAAAAATCCATACCTTGGTTGACTCGGTTTGATATAAGTGCTATGATGGGCACAGTTCATCACAGGTATTTATATGTTCAAGGAGGTGAAACAATGGACGGCAAACCACGAAGTCGTAAAACTGTATTTAACATCTCATATAACAACATGAACCGGACCGGTTACGCTGGGTGCGGCTGGCCGTCTATTGCATTTTCACAAAGCTAAGACGGACCTGTCGTTTCTTTTGCGCCGCCTCTCGGGGTGGTTTTTTGTTGTTTTATGGGAACTCTATTATGGAAAGGAGTAATCCCAATGATATTTTTCAGAAAAAGAAACATGGAGATCCAACAGAAACAAACTGAAAGCGAGCAGCTTCTGCGCACATTTGCGTTCCTTGATTTAAAGGACCTATACCATCATTTTTCAGTCCCGGAATCGGGCCTGGATTCCCGGCAGGCAGCCCAGCGCCAGGAGACATACGGCAAAAATATGATCACAACAGATCAGAACAATACCACATTCCACCGTCTTCTGACATCTGTTATCAATCCCTTTAATATTGTTTTGCTGATTATTGCAGTCATAACTCTTTTTACAGACGTGGTCTATTCCCAGCACCCGGACTATGTGACCGTGTCCATTATTCTGTCACTGGTAGCAGTGTCAAGCCTGGTGGCATTTATCCAGGGGGAACGATCCAATTCAGCGGCGGAAAAACTTTCAAACATGATCTCCAACAAAGCGGATGTGCTGCGGGATGGGAAACAGGCGGAGATCCCCATGGAGGACATTGTTCCCGGAGATATCGTTCGGCTGTCGGCCGGCGATATGCTCCCGGCTGATATCCGCTTTCTGTGGGCCAAGGATGCCTTTGTGGCCCAGGGTCCCCTTACCGGTGAATCAAATCCCGTGGAAAAATATGCCCGGATTCCTTCCGCCAAAGAGGACGCGCTGACCGACCTTCAGGATATTGGTTTTATGGGGAGTAACATGGTAAGCGGCAGCGCCACAGGTATGGTGCTGGCAACAGGCAATGAGACTTACTTTGGCTCTATGGCAAAATCCCTTTCCGGCGACCGGGCAAAGAACAGCTTTGAACGGGGCGTGGATTCCGTCAGTTCCCTTTTGATCCGCTTAATGCTCGTGATGGTCCCCATCGTCCTGCTGATCAATGGTCTTACCAAGGGGGACTGGGGCGATGCGCTTTTATTTTCCATTACCATTGCAGTGGGTCTGACCCCGGAAATGCTGCCGGTGATCATGACCTCCACCCTGGCCAAGGGGGCGGTCCTCATGTCAAAGCACCAGGTCATCATAAAGACCCTGGGGGCCATTCAGACCTTTGGGGAAATGGATGTGCTCTGCACGGACAAAACCGGTACCCTGACTGAGGACAGGATTATTTTGGAAAAATATATGAATGCGTCCGGGGATGAGGACAACCGGATCCTGCGCCATGCGTTTCTCAACAGCTACTTTCAGACCGGCCTTAAAAACCTCCTTGACCTGGCTGTCATTAACAGGGCCCATGAAAACGGCATTGACCCGATCCTGCAAAATTATTCACGGCTGGACGAGATCCCCTTTGACTTTTCACGGCGCAGGATGAGTGTCCTGTTACAGGATGGACAAGGCAAACAGCAGCTTGTGACAAAAGGCGCAGTGGAGGAGATCCTGTCCATCTGTTCCTATGTGGAGTGGAACGGTGAACTGTCAAACCTGGACCAGGAGATTTTGCAAAAAGTACGGGCCGTATATGAGCGGCACAACAGGGACGGTCTCCGGATGATCGCCGTGGCCCAGAAAAATGACGTTCCCGCCGTGGAATTGCGTGTGGAGGATGAGCGTGATATGGTGCTCATCGGTTTTATAGGATTTCTCGATCCGCCAAAGGAGAGTGCCAAGGCAGCTGTCACCGCACTGTCCAGCCATGGGGTCCGTACCGTGGTCCTCACCGGGGACAACGAAGGTGTGGCGGTTAAAGTCTGCGGCAAAGTGGGCGTGGACGTGTCACATTATCTCACAGGAAGGGAAGTCGAGGCCATGGACAACGCTGCTTTGTCGGAGGCAGTGGAAAAATGCAGTCTTTTTGCCAAACTGTCCCCCTCCCAAAAAGCACGTGTGGTCCAGGCGATCCAGGCCAATGGCCACACCGTGGGTTACATGGGCGATGGGATCAACGATGCTCCGCCCTTACACCAGGCGGATGTGGGCATTTCCGTGGACACGGCTGTTGACATTGCCAAGGAGACAGCGGATATCATCCTGCTGAAAAAAGACCTGATGGTACTGGAGGAAGGCGTGGTGGCAGGGCGCAGGACCTTTGGAAATATTGTAAAATATATTAAAATGGCTGCCTCAGGCAACTTTGGCAACATCATTTCCGTGATCATTGCCTCCCTTTTCCTCCCCTTCCTGCCCATGCTGCCCGTTCAGATTCTGACCCAGAACCTGCTCTGCGATTTTTCACAGATGGGGATTCCATTTGACCATGTGGACCAGGATTATCTGTTGAAACCCAGAAAATGGGAAACCCGGTCCATCAAATCCTTTATGGCATTCATGGGACCCTTAAGTTCCGTGTTTGATATCCTGTGTTTTGCTGTTATGTGGAAGATCATGGGCGCTGATACAATGCAGCAGGCTCCCCTTTTCCAATGCGGATGGTTTGTGTTTGGAACCGTATCCCAGGTTTTAGTCATCCACATGATCCGAAGCGGTAAAATCCCCTTTGTGCAGAGCCTGGCGGCAAAACCGCTGCTTGTGTCCACCACCATGGTAGCATTTTCAGCATTACTGATCGGCTTCTCACCATTGGCATCCGGGCTGGATATGGCCGCCCTTCCCTTTAGGTTCCTTCCCTGGCTGATCCTCCTTCTTGTGGGTTACTGCGTTTCAACCCAACTGTGCAAACAGCTCTACATCCGGCATTTTGGCGAATGGCTGTGATCAAACCATAAAACAGGATATAAAAACGGCAGGGCTGGTCGGTTTCCAGATCCCTGCCGTTTCGTTTGATCTTACTGTATCCAGACTCCCTGCTCATTTACCGGGTATCCGTCCGGTGTCACGGTGTTCTTTAGCATCATTCCCTGCTTTGCACCGTCCTCCGTGTTAAAATAATACCACTTCCCATCGATTTGATGCCATCCGGTGTACATACTGTCCCATGGATCTGCTGGCGCCCATACCTGACACGGAGTAAATAATAGCAAAAAATCCAAAAAAGGGAGAGACTGTAAAAAGGTCAATCTATTAGATACAAATGTCAGCTGAAATTTTTCCAGAATCCGGCTCCTGTATGAAAACGGCCGAACACAAAGTCCACGGTAAATGCCAGACACTCCCGCACCATGTAATGGGGCAGCAGGATCCCGGAAAAAGGAGCCGCGATCCCGGTGACATCCTCCCCACCGGCAGCCCTTGCCGTCACCACTGCCCGGAACACATGAAAGTTGCTGGTTACAATCCCCACTTTCAGGTCCGTGCTGCCAATGATCTCATAGCTGTTCTTAATATTTTCCACCGTGGTGGTGGAATGTTCTTCTTTTATAATACGCGCCTCACTGATCCCGGATTCTCTCATCAGGCGGGCCATGCATTCCGCCTCGCTGATATCCTCCCCCGGGCCCTGCCCTCCGGACAGCACTGCCTTTGTGTCAGGATTTTCATTAAGGTAACGGATGGCAGTCTCTGTTCTGGACCGCAGGGCCGGGCTTGGCTCCTCCCCATAGACACCGGCTCCCAGAACAATGAGATAATGTAACCCCGGATCTCCCCGGGACACCACGCCGGTGAACACCATGGCCTCCACCACCCCAAAATACAGCAGCACAAAAGCCGCCAAAATACAGGCAGCCCTCCTGGATCTCCTGCCCTTAAACCATGTTCTGCCAGTCTGCGCCATTTTCCTGTCCAAAAATCCCAGGGCCATCAAAGCCACGCCGGCTGCCAGCCAGATCCAGAAAGCGGAAAGCTTAAAACTCCTGAGTATTCCTCCCAGGAGATAATAAAGGATACACAAACCGCCCGCTCCCAGCAGGAGCAGGGATCTCAATCGTATCCCCCCATTTCTTTTGTCTTTCATTTTTACTCCTTTTGTCACATCCATCTGAATGCTGCCTCCATTATATCATCTGGACCAAGGTAATCCCAGAGCGTATTTGTAAAAATGGGATTGCAATTCTTCCTCAGATATGTTAACATATCACATCTTTTCGCATAAAAATAATGTGTGTACTCCTGGAGATTCCGAGAGTACACATGTATCATTAGGAGAAACGTTTATGTATCCAAAAGGAATCATCATTGAATGCTGCTGCGTTTTACTGGGCACCAATCTGGGCAGTGTTATTAAAAACAGAGTACCGGTCCGTATCAAACAGCCCATGAATACCATCTTTGGTATTGCCGCCATTGCCATCGGCGTCACATCCCTGATCAGGCTTGAATCCCTGCCTGCTGTCATCATTGCCTTGATCCTTGGGGCTCTGATCGAGGAGGGGATTGATCTGGACCGCAATGCTGCCGTCCCTGGTGCTGATCTGGCCCTGTTCCTGGCTGTTTGGCCTGATGATGTGATTTCAACAGAAATGTGAAGTTCTTCCAATCACTTCATGGAAGCAGGCTGCAGGCTGCCATGTAGGCATACATGATAAGGGGCATTGACAATGCCGACAGCAGGGTGCTCAGGCATACGATTTTAACCGCATACCCGTAATCCTGAGCTCCCTTTTGGGCATATACCGCCACATTGGATCCCACCGGCGCTATGGCTGACAGCAGCAGGGCCATAGCCATGGCCTGATTATCAGGAAACATGAACCGAAGCACAACAACGGTGATGGCCGGTATCACCATCAGGCGCACCGCGGAACACTTCCATGCATTTTTATCACAAAGTATCTCCCTTATGGGCACATGCCCCAGGTAAACTCCCAGGATGATCATGGCTATGGGTGCATTCAGCCGGGCAATCGCACCCATACTGCTCTGTATCATGCTGGGCACCGGCAGCTGGAGCAGAAATATACACATTCCTGCCGCCAGTGCCGCTACCACCGGGCTCTTTGCCACTTCCTTCAGGGACACCGCCCTCCTGTCTCCTGACAGTATCATCTGCCCATAGGTCCATTGGAGCGCATTTAGGAGCGCGATCATTCCTGCCGCGCAGATCACTGCCTGTTCCCCAAGCGTGGCTGTTATAAGAGGGATTCCCATGAAACCTGCGTTTGAAAAAGCTGCGCCGAAATTGTCCACCGGCTTTTTTTTCAATAACAGATGTGAAACCATCATGGCTGCCGTCAGCACGGCTATGGCTCCGGCAAAGGACTGCTGGATCATCCTTATGTTCTTTGCGGACCGCTCCACACAGAAGGATTGAATGATGACGCAGGGCAGGATCACATACAGCAGCAGATGGGCCATGGATCTGCTTCCTTCCTGGGTTATAAGATTCTTCTTATACATCCACCAGCCGATAGCCATATAGAGAAACATTATGATGATCTGCCGGAGGATAATGGCTGCTGTCTCCATGGGCACCTCACTCCGTCCTTTTCACAAATGCCAGTTCCCGGTTCAGGAAATACGGCCTGTAGAAGGCAACCATGTCACTCATAGGCAGTACCTCCGCCGGTACCTGGATGTGCAGGACATCCTTTATGTAGTTCCTGCGCTCCATGAACACATGATAAAGCTGCGGATACGCCCTTTGCATCTCTGCCCTGAGTTCCCGGTCCGCCAGCACGATCCCGCTTTCACATCCGGCGCCTCCATATCCGGGCTTACCGGGAATGATATCGATCTGGAGCATCATGCCGCTTTTAAGTACTTCCTCTGAATCCTGGTAGATCGGGGATGACATCCACTCCTCATCCCCGGTCAGATGTCCTGGATTCAATGACCAGTTGTACGTTTCCTTTGGAAGCACATTCTGTATCTTCCGGTACAGCTCCCCTCCCGTCATTCCGATCCGTATTGACTCCAGCCACTGTATCACTGCTGCAAAATAAGGTCCTGCCAGCTGTTCCACATAATCCTGCACAGGCTTGGGCAGCTGTTCCCTTTTCTCCACCGCATAGCCTGCCCTGCTGCTCAGTCCTCCCTTATACCCCACGGTCAGGGAAACCTTGTCTCCCGCCTTTACTTTCCTGCTTCCAGGGTACAGGTTTCCATTCTCAAACCGTTCTCCGGCTGCCGCTATGGTGACCACACTGCACCGCTGCCCTGATGCGTTTAAAAAGGCTCCCAACTCCATCTCTGTCATCCCGGTCCGGATGTGCTCCAATGCATCAGCCATACAGTCTCCTGCAAGGGCTGCGCCGAATTCATAGTGGGCAATCTCATTTGCATTGTTGGTGGTCCGCACCCCATGGCTGCCTATGAACAGATGGGACACATTGGCCACCCGGGAACTCCCAACAATGGTTTTCACCGCCTCTGTCAGATAAGCGGGCAGATCCAGCAGCTTACGGTTATCTTCCACACGGCTGGTGAACATTTTCCAGCCAACCATTCCCACCCGCTGTCCGTGCAACAGCCCTGCGTCCGCAAAATATTCATGAATGGGCCTGTCGTCTTCCATGGGCTGGTTGGGAAGTGATAAAAACGGCACATGTATAAGGCCGGCCGGTATCCGGCTGTATCGGACCATTTTTGTATTTTCATTTCCCAGCATCAGGAAAGCGGTCCTGTCCCTGTGAAGTACCAGTATCCCCTCCTCAAAGCGGGGAAGAAACCCGGTCAGGTATTCAAAGTTGGAACCGTGCTCAAGGTCGCCATAGATCACCAGAACATCCAGGTTTTCCTGGTCCATTTTCCCTATCACCCGGTTCAGGCGTTCATCCATGGTGGCATCCGTCAATGCCACCGGTATCCGTTTCCCCCTTTTTGGCGGTTTCTCGACTCCTGTCAAACAATATCTTGTCATATGTCCAAACTCCCCTTATAAAATATCAGAATATTTTTCCAACTAAAGTCAGGATCCCATGGATGATGATGCTTACCACATTGTAATCCACTGCCGGGAAAGCTGACTGCGCCACCCCCATGCCTGCCAGGACCGGATACATCACAAGAGGCAGGAATGACAGTAATAATCCTGTCACAAAAGAACCTGCAATCGCCCCTCTCCATCCGCCTGTGGAATTGCCGAACACCCCCGCAGTCCCTCCCAGGAAAAAGCAGACATTGGCAGCCGGGATAAATACTACCGGCGCATTGGTGCTGGCCATGACAAATACAGCCATCAGGCTGGCAATGTATGCGGAAAGGAAACCCAGCATGACCGAGGTGGGCGCATAGGGAAATAAGGTGGGGCAGTCCAGAGCCGGCCTTGCATTGGGAATGATCTTTTCGGATATAGAGATAAATGCCGCTGTGATCTCTGCCAGAAACATCCTGACTCCGTACATAAGGACGTTCATACCTGCGGTAAATGTAACAGCCTGGATAAAAGGCCATACGATCCAGTGAACGGAGCCAGCCATCTCCTGGGTGGTCTGCTGTCCGGCCGCAAATGAGGCAATGTAGAACAGGATCAACATGATCACAGACATTCCAAGGGTAAAATCCTTAAAAAAAGATAACCATCCAGGAAGTTTCAGATCCTCTGTGGACTCATTCTCATATTTTGAAAAAAGCTTCCCGATGTAACCTGACAATGCGTAGGCACACATACTGAAATGACCAATGGCCATATCGTTGGATCCTGTAATTTTCCGCACAAACGGCTGGCAAAGTTCCGGCAAAAAGGCGGAAGCAAAACCAATGGAAATACCTCCCACAAGGATTGCAGCCGTATCACTGTATCCGTGGGATTTGATGACCAGGGCAAGCATCGCTCCGAACATAAATTGGATGCTGGTGAGAAATACTATGTTTTTGAACCTGGTAAACCTTGCAAATAGCAGGTTTGCCACAAAAGCCACTATGAAGGTTACGGACACCACATACCCATAGTTTTCCTTGGCAAGGGCCACCGCCGCCTCCGACATTGCCACCACCCCATTGATGTGGAATCCCACCTGAAACAGCGTGTTAAAGCTTTTGAGAACTCCTGTAATGGCGCTGCCTCCAAGGTTAAAGATCAAAAATCCGATCACTGTTTTTAAGGTTCCCTCAAACACCTTGGTCAAGGGCTTTTTCTGGAGCATCAGGCCTGCAAAAGCCACCACTCCAAGTATGATGGACGGTTCACTTAATATACTGATTACTACATTCATGGTTTTCCCCCTTCTCTTTACCCCTTTTACTTATCTTCTTTTGCTTTCAGGAACATCTGCATTTCTTTAAGAAGATTTGCCTTGTCCACTATGTTCTGGATCCCCACAATATACCGTTTCGGGTACTCGGCCTTTAACTCAGCCGCCACATCCGACAGCGTAAAAATCCCGTCTCCGTCAAATCCCGGCACCCCGTCAAGGTTCGTGTGTTCAATCTCAATGGGCAGCCCGTACTCTTCTATGACCTGATTCATTTTGATCTTTAAGATCAGGCTTGATCCCACTCCTGCCCTGCAGGCCACTAAAATCCGATACATGTTCTTCCTCCTTACTGATTAAAAAAATCGCATACCATACTGCTGTCCTCTGCCTGATCCAGCACTTCCAGGAATTCTTTCCTGCCCAAAAGTTCCGCGATCCTTGAGATGTTGTGCAGATGTTCTTCCCCATCCGCAGACGATAAGAAAATGATATATTTGACCGGATCGTTTTTATGTCCGAAACATACCGGATCTTTTAATGTGGTCAAAGAAACCGCATTTTCCAGCGCCCCGTATTCCGGTTTTGCATGGGGCAGAGCAACGTGTTTCATAATGATAAAATAAGGTCCCTCCTCTCTGGTCACCCTGACGATCTCGTCCACATACGCCTGCGTCACCTTATGTCTGCCAACCAGGGGACGGGCTGACTTTCTTATGGCATCCTCCCAGTCGGCCGCTTCAATATTCAGTTGAACTTCATCTCTTTCCAATGGTTTATGTGTCATGCTGCTGCTCCTTTCATGAGTCCAATATACGTTCTCCTGATAAAAAGTTCAATCTCCATTCATGACAGTTTTTGTCTGGTAGCCGCACAAAAATTGTCCTAATCAGTACCCCCGGCAACAGTGGTCATCTTTTATAATAAAGAAAAAAGCAAAGGAGATTTTTATATGGCGTTTAAAGAAATATGTGCAGCCGGATCCAGCTATGAGATGGGGCTGGCACATGGAAGCAAGGCAAAGGATATGGTTGCCGGTACGATTGATTACTACAGGCAAAAATTTGAACCGATCTGGAACTGCTCCTGGGCTGAGATCAAAGAATTTTCCAATCAGTATTATGACCTGATCCAGGCGGACTTTCCCCAATATATAGAGGAGATGAGGGGCATCTGCCATGGCTCCGGCCAGCAGTTTGATGACATTCTGGCAATCAACTGCCATTATGAGATCGCACGAAAAGGGGGACTGACGGAGCACAGCTGCAGTGTGATCGGGGTGGAGTCCGGCCGCAGCGCGGACGGCCGTACTTATATGGCGGAGAACTGGGATTACGGAGTTTTCCAGAAACATAACACCATTATACTAAAGCTCACTCTTCCAGATGATACCAGGATTTGTATGGTGACAGAAGCGGGAATTATTGGTAGAATGGGTTTTAACAGCAGCGGGATCGGATATTGCGGAAACACCCTGAAAAATGACCACGTGGGCCTAAAACTGCCCCTCCATCTGATGAAACGCCTGATCCTTGAACAGCACACCCTGGAGGATGTACGCAGAATGGTACACACCTTTGGAACGGGAAGCTCCTTTAACATACTGGCCGGTTCAAGCAGGGATGGAATATGCGATTTTGAAGTTGACAGCCGTCAGGCCACGGAACTTTTGCCCGCAAACGGTCTGATGCTCCACACCAATCATTTTCTTGCATCCGGCCTGAATACTGACAGGGAATATATAAAATACCTGAAAAATGAATCGGTCCTCAGATATGATTCACTGAAACAATCCCTGGAACATTTGGAAAGGATCAGCTTTCAGGACATCAAAAAAGCACTGGTACAGCACGGCAATCATCCCCAGGGAGTATGCACCCATGCCGACCAGGCACTGCCTGTAAGAAAGCAGTGGGCAACCATCTGTTCATTGGTCATGGATCTGACAGAACAGACCATGTATATATGTGAAGGAAATCCCTGCGGACATACCTACCTTGAAACAAAATTACCGTAAACATTTCACCCATGGCAGTCTCACTTGGAGGGAAAGATGAATAAAAACACGCTGTCCATCATTGAAAAGATAATCATAAACAGGGTATTAACCGTTCCCCAGCTTATGGGGGAAACCTCATTTACAAAAAGACAGATCGAATACCAGCTGGAATCCATCAACACCGTCCTGGCAGATTCCTACGGCGTGCCAAAGGACAGGCTCTTACAGGCCAGTCAGCCTGTATCCCCAGAGACGTTGGATTTGTTGGAAAAGATATTTCTAAACCAGATCCGGCATTATAATTTCGATCATGAAGAGCGGCAGTATTATATCTTCCTGGCGATCCTGTGCAACCAGGATTATCTCACCATCTTTCATCTCACAGATGAACTGTCAGTGAGCAAGACCACCATCCAGGCGGATATGAAAGACTTACGGAAGAATCTGGAATCCTACGAAATACGCATAGACAGTGACCGCGTATACGGATATACACTGTCCGGTTCCCCCTCCTCCTGCCTGAGTTTTCTGGTGAACGGAATCACCGGTGTCCATGGTCCCGTAATGGAACATTTTTTCAAAAAACACTCTATCCATGTGACAGACCATTACATAGGGACGATCCGCCGGATCGCAGGTACCTGCGGCATTTCCTTTGTTGAGAGCAGATTAAGGGAGTTTGTTTACATCCTGGTCATCCTTTCTGTCAGCAGGCAGTTTCCAAGCGGGAACCCCTTTAAACTTCCTGACTTTGTTTCCGAAAAAATGCCCCAGCTGAATGAATATAAATTTGCCGAGACGTTGCTGAAAGAACTGGGGCTTGATCTGGAAGAGGATAAAATAGAATATATCAGCGCATGGCTCATCGGCATCTCGGTATCGGACATTGAGAATGAGACACCGGACAAGTCCTATCTGGTGGAACTGCTGCGTCAGATGCTGATCCGCTTCCAGGCCTTAAGCGGTCTGCAGTATTCTGACCACAACAAGGCTTTGGCACAGCTCTATTCCCATTTCAGGCCTGCTTTTTACAGGAATCTGTATCATTTGCCCGTATCCAATCCTTTAACCCGGCAGATCCTGGAGCAGTATGCCGCCACCGCCACCCTGGTCAGGGAGACCATTAAGCCTTTAAACTATATCCTGTACTCCCCTTTTGCAGAGGACGAACTGGCCTATCTCACTGTCCATTTTGCAAGCTTTACCACGCAGAAAACCTATGGCAGCCCATACAGAAAACAAGGTGCCATAGTCTGTAACGCGGGCACCGGCTTTTCCGCCCTGCTGAAAAAACAGCTGGCCGGCTTGTTTCCTGAATTTGACTTTTTCTCCACCGGTTATGACGGACTCCGCCGTGAACTTCTCACCCAGACATGCCATGCTGTTTTTACAACTTCATTGGATTTTCAGCTGGAGGGCCTTGATATCCCTGTATTCTATGTGCCGTCCATTCTGAACAGCCAGGACAAATACCGTTTGTCCCAAAAGGTGTATCAAACATTTGAATCATTTGCCGATCCACTTCCTTCCGTACATGATCTGATCACCATTATTCATAAACATGCACAGATCCTATCCGAGGGAAAACTCAGAGGAGACCTGATCAGCTACTTTTCACAAAAAAACGGCCGGTCCTCTCCCTCCCGGCCGCTGTCCCTGTCGGACATGATCCGCCCTGCCCTGATCCAGACCAGGGCAGCTGCCCGGACAGCCGAAGAGGCCGTGCTTTTGTCAGCACAGCCTCTTCTCACCTGTAACTATATTACCCAAAACTATGTGGATTCTGTTATTGATACCTTTAAGAGCAGCCTACACCACACCGTGATCATGAAATCAGTTGCCCTGCCCCACGCAGCGCCTGACCGGGGTGTTCTAAAACCAGGAATATCCGTCACCGTCCTGGAACATCCTGTCATATTCAACGTGGAGAATTACGATCCCATCAGATACATTTTCTGTTTAAGCGCTGTTGATTATGAATCCCATCTATCAGCCATGGCCAGTCTGGTGGAATTTCTGGAGGACAAACAGTTTTATGAGATCCTGAACACCCAGAGCTGCTCCAATATATTCAACTATTTAATGGTGTACGGCTCCCGTTCTTCATGAAGTCTTTCATCCAGTAAAAGCTTTTTTTAGGATACCGTTTCAGGCTTCCCTTTCCTTTGTCGTCCATGTCCACGTAAACCCATCCGTACCGTTTCTTCATCTCTCCCGTGGACAGGCTTACCAGGTCAATGCCTCCCCACATGGTATAGCCCAGAACCGGTATCCCATCCAGCTCAACCGCATCCTTAATAGCCTTAAAATGGTCCTTCAGGTAATTGATCCTGTAATCATCTTCCACCCAGAAATCCTCATCCGGTTCATCTGCCATGCCCAGTCCATTTTCCACGATAAAAAGCGGCAGCTGATAGCGGTCCCAGAACTCATTGAGCACATAGCGAAGCCCCAGGGGATCGATGGTCCAGCCCCACGGTGTGGCCTCCAGATAGGGGTTGGGATCAAAGGAGAGCACATTCATCTTAAGCTCACTGTCCGCCGTACAGGTGGTGGAACGGTACATGCTGAAACTGATGTAATCAATGGTCCCCTGGCTCAGGATCTCTTTATCCCCTGGCTCAATGACCAGCTCTACTCCGTTATCCTTAAAAAAATCCGCCTGCCAGACAGGGTATTCCCCCCGAGCCATGACATCGATATAAAACAGGGTACGGCGGCGTATGGTCATCTGTGCAAACACATCCTGGGGCCTGCAGGTCCTGGCATAGACCGGGCTGGCGGCATACATGGCGCCAAACAGCGCGCCGGGCATCATCTCATGTCCCAGCTTAACAGCCAGTGCAGATGCCACAAACATATGATGGGCACACTGATAGGTGGCTGCCATGGTACAGTCCGTGGTTCCCAGATGGCTGTAACCATTGAGGGGGAGGATGAGGATCTGGCCGCCATGGAACTGGAGGCTTTTTTTCGCCGATTTCTTTAATTCTTAACGTCTCTCCTTCTCCCTATCATATGCCTGAATATAAACAAAATTATCGTTTTTACGCTCCATCCTGTACTCAGGGTCCAGAACAGCTTCAATGAACTCTCGTCCTCCTGATTCCACTGCCACAACGTTCATCCCCAGTTCCCGCTCCACATCCTCCACAGTCAGGTCGTCTAAGAAAACCTGTTCCCCCATCCGAAGCATGTTGGAGGGGATCTGCAGCACATCTCCCAGATACTCTCCCCTGTCCTTGCGCTCTTTCAGCTGCTTGATCAGGTCCTGCCCTGTGATCAGACCGGACACCGTTATGGTTTCCCCAAAGAAATCATTGCGGATAGAGAAAACATGGATGGTAAGCATTGGAAATGCCTCCATGAGCTGAGCTGCAAACTCACAAATGGTGGGGTATGTCAGCTTTCCGGTTGCAATGGTCAGGGTACGACTTACCGCCCCTTTAAGGGCGCTGTATTCCGAACTCCCTGTAACATCACTTAGGGCTTCCCGGAACTCATTGATGAACAAACGCATCATGCCAACGCCATTCTCCAGCTGGATATAGCCGTCATACCGGTCTTCCTCCGGAAACTCCCTTTCTGCTGTTATATACCACTCGTCACTGGCATGGATAAAGTGAAGCCCATACTGCCGGTAATACCCCTCCTGGAAGCTTTCTATCAGATCAATGATCTCCCCTGCCTCCTCCTTGGTGTACAGCCCAATGGGAAATAATCCCTCCCTATATTTTGTGATACCTGCCGGAACCACGGAAACGCTTCTTAAAAACGGAAGATATTCAGCCAGGTCACGGATGGAGCGCTCCAGCTCCGATCCGTCATTTACACCTTTGCAGCACACAATCTGCCCGTTCATCTCCACATGGCCATCGTACAGCATTTTCAGATATTTCAATTTTTCCCCTGCAAAGCGGTTATGGAGCATCTTGCATCTAAGCTCCGGATTTGTCGTCTGGACAGAAATATTAATGGGTGCCAACTGCATCCGTATAATCCGCTCTATGTCCTTCTCCTTCATATTGGTCAGGGTGATATAGTTGCCCTGCAGAAAAGATAGACGGGAATCATCATCCTTAAAATACAATGTATCCCGCATTCCGGGCGGCATCTGGTCAATGAAACAGAAAATGCATTGATTGCTGCAAGAACGGTAATCACTCATCAGGCTATTCTCAAACTCCACGCCCAGGTCATCATCATACTCCTTGTCGATCTCCAGAAGCCACTCCTCTCCGTCCGGTTTTCGGATGACCACCTCAACATACTCATCTTTGATCATGTACCTGTAGTCAAATACGTCCTCTATTTCCTCATTATTAATCAAAAGTAGTGTATCTCCCGGTTCAATCTCCATCTCCTCTGCGATCGAATCAGGATACACTTCTTTTATGATATGTCCGCTCTTCTTTTTCATCCAATTGTACTCCCTGTTCCAGCTGACGCCATTCCTTTATGTTCGTATCCGAATATAACAAAGATGATGCCGGCTGTCAAGGGGCATGGGCTGGGTTCCCGGGTTAGAGAATTTAATTGTAGCCTTATCCTCAAGCTTTATTGCCGCTGATTCATCTATAGGATTACAGCCTCCGGTTGTCGCTCTCTACAGCAGCCCCGCTGATTCAAAGATATTCCTCAGTGCTGTCCTCTTTTCATCTGTTAAGGACTGGAGAGGTCTTCTTACATGACCTCCCTTATATCCCATCAGGTCACAGCCATATTTAAGTCCGGCAATGCCATATGTACCTGTCACCGCGCCGTTGACCGGGAACATCCTCTGATAGAGAACCCTGGCCCCTTCCCAGTCTCCCCCGTCAAACAGTTCCTGGATCTTAACACATTCGTCCGGGCAGCAATTGGCCAACGCGTGGACACCTGCCTTTATTCCCAGAGTCAATGCCGGATACCATGCGCCGGCAGTGCCCACCATTACGTTAAATGAATCCGGTGTCACTCTTTTATAAGCAGCCAGCTGAAGTACATTTCCCGAACTGTCCTTCATTCCAAGAATGTTGGGATGAGATGCAAGTTTCTGTACCGCATCCGCCTCAATATTTACGTGTGTAAACTTAGGAACATTGTACAACAGTACAGGGATATCCACGTGGTCCGCCACCTGGGTAAAATAATCGATCAGTGCATTGCTGTCCATACTGCTTCCGAAAAAGCAGGGGGTAAGGATCAGAGCGCTCTGCGCCCCCAGGCTGGCTGCACGGTTAGTAAGTTCAATCGTCTGGCGTATGGATTCCAGTCCGGTCCCTGCCATAACAAATTTATCGTCTGCTGCATGTTCTACTGTCAGCCGTATCAGTTCTTCCTTCTCCTGCCTGTTTAAATAACAGGTTTCACTGTTGGAGCCTAATACCAGATAACCGGTTAACCCCGTATTGTTCCATTTTTCAATATTGTGTACAAATGCATCATAGTCCACATCCCCATTTTCCTTAAAAGGTGTAACCATCGGCGGGATCACTCCCTTAAATTGAAAATTACTCATCTTTTTTACCTCCATCAAGTTTTAAATCACACTGATCACCCAGGCACAAAGCAGTCCGGTACCTGCCAGCACCACGTTTTGGGCAACGCAAAGGGTCTTAAGGGTTGTCTTTGTATCATAGCCAAAGAATTCAGCAAACACCCAGAAAAAGCTGTTATTCACATGGGAGCCGCAATGAGAACCGGCTGAGATCGATATAAATGCTGCGATCGGGCTCATAAGCCCTGCTTCGATCAAAGGAATGGAGAGGGAAGCGCCCAACAGGGCTGCTACCGAACCAGAACCCTGGGCAAATTTAGACAATGCAGTGATCAGAAACGGAATCAGGATCACTGGTAAAAAGCTTGCCGCCAGCGCATCTGCGAACATCTGTCCCGCCCCTGTGGCATCCACCACCTTTGCCAATGCACCGCCGGCTGCCGTGATGAAGATAACTGGGCCGGCTGTTTTTAGCGCGTCCCCAATTGCTCCAAAGGTCTCTCCTTCAGGAAGTTTTTTCTTCAGGAGAAGGATCGCTGAGATAATGCCGATCACTAGTGCGATATTCTTATCCCCTACAAAACCGGTAAAGGCAAGCACCGGTGATTCCTTCGCCAAAGCCATCCCGCAGATTGAATTTACTACGATCAAGATGATCGGAATCAGGATTGGCAGAATCGCCTCTATAAATGACGGCATCTGTGATTCTTCCACACTGGCTGCCACCGCCTCCTTCTTACCCGTGTCATCTGTGCTGGTAAAATAGCCGGCAGGCTTCTTATCCAAAAACAGCATGCAGAACAATCCGGCTGTTACTGTGGATATTGCAGCTACCACCAAACCGTATGCAATGGATGTCCCCACATCCAATCCGATGACCGCTGCCACAGCCAGGGGCGCAGGCGTTGGGGCAACATAAGCATTGGTACATAAAAGGGCACAGGCTGTCAGGGTTGCAAAGACACAGATCACCCTTCCGGTCTTTCTGGAGACTGCCTTAATAATAGGAGAAAGCATGATAAGTGCAACATCCGAAAATACCGGAATGGATACAAGATATCCTGTTGCTGCCAGTGCAACACCGGCGTTCTTTTCACCTGTGACTTTTAAAAGTGAAGTTGCAATCCTCTGGCATGAATTGGATTTCTCCAGATAGGTCCCAAGGATGGTCCCAAATATGATGACAAGACCTATGCTTTTACATGTATTTCCAAAACCTCCTGTCAATGCATTGATCGTTTCTGATGACCCGACACCACAGCCCATACCAATGATCAGGCCTCCTAAAAGCATGCTCATAAACGGACCAAGTTTGGTCTTGATCATCAGAAACAGCATAACTGCCAGCCCTAATAAAAATACTATCATTGTTTGCACGGTAAACCCCTCCCATTATTTTATTTTTCCCTATATAACCATACCGCTCCTTCATCCGCTCCTGAAACCATGGAGCGGAATGCCTTTACAACCCCTTTTGCCGGATGATCCGGCCTCCTTACACGCTTAAGCCGGTCACTGATCTCTTCCTGTGTAAGCTCCACATTAATGGATCTGTTATCCAGGTCAATAGTTATGATATCCCCGTCTTCAACTGCAGCAATGGGACCTCCTTCCCATGCCTCCGGTGTGATGTGGCCCACACACGGCCCCCTGGTCGCACCGGAAAATCTTCCATCCGTTATCATTGCCACTGATGTGTGAAGCCCCATTCCCACCAGCATGGCCGCCGGTATGGAAAGTTCCCGCATTCCCGGCCCGCCTTTAGGGCCCTCGTAGCGGATCACAAGAACGCTCCCCGGCCGGATGGTCTTATGGACCATATAATCCCTTAGATCCTCCTCTGAATCAAAGCATACCGCCGGTCCCCTGTGAAAGAACATGGACGGCTCCACACCGCTTTTCTTTACCACACATCCTTTAGGAGCAAGGTTTCCTGTAAGGACGGCAAAGCATCCATCAGGATACAGCGGATCATCAGCATCGTGAATGATCGCTTTATCCACCTTCCTGTTGAATTTATCCAGATACTCTTTTAAAGTACCTCCCGTGGCAAGCTTTTCGTCTAAATTCAGGTAATCCTTTATACTCTTTAAGGTTGCCCCCACACCGCCGGCTTTATAATAATCGTAAATGCTATATTGGGATGAAGGCTTAAACTTTGCTATACACGGCACATCCTTTTGTATCTCATCAAACCGTTTCATATCCAGGTTCAGATCCATGGTTTTGGCAATTGCACACACATGAAGCTGCGCATTGCTGGAACCGCCGGTTGCCGATATATGGCGCAGACCATTGATCAGGGAATTCTCCGTTACAATGTGGGAAAATGTCACTCCTTCTTTTGTCAATGCCACGATCCGTTCCCCCACATCCCTGGCCTGTTTATATTTTGCCGCAGAACAGTACAGCATTGTGGTGGAATCCATGGGTGACAGACCAATGACTTCTGAAAATACCCCCATTGTATTGGCGGTTCCATACATGGAACAGGTCCCGCAGGAAAAACATATATTTTCCTTCAATACAGTAAATGTATCCTCTGATATGGAACCCACATTTCTCTCACCGATGGACTCCTTCAGATCAGGGGTTACGTATGTCCTCTCCTCCCCCTCGTAAGGCAGCATGGAGCCGGCGGTAAGGAACATACAGGGTTTATTCAGGGAAGCGGCAGCCATCAACATACCTGGGACGATTTTATCACATGAGCACAAAAACACCAGGCCGTCAAAGGAATTTGCATTGACCATCGCCTCTACGGAACCGGCTATCAACTCCCTTTGAGGCAATATGTAATGCATTCCTTCCCCATGGGACATCCCGTCACAGGGAGCCGGAACATTAAACTCAGCCGGGGCACCGCCTGCGCACCAAATACCTTCTTTTACATATTTAACAAGTTCCCCCAACGGCTTGTGGCCCGGATTCACATCCGTATAGGAATTGACAATCCCAATGATCGGTTTACGCAGGTCCTCCGTCCGATAACCACAAGAATTCATAAGACCTACATAATATGCTTCTTGGGGATCATCTACACGTGAACATTTCCATTTTTCCATTATTCCTCTCCTCTACTTATCAAAACTGACCATATTATCTATTGTACAGCGCTGTTTTATTTACATATTTATTATATTTCATTCATTTATAAATGAAAAACAGTTAAATAGACACTAGTACACAAGATATTTCTTGTGTACTCCATCTTAATATGCTATTCTGGTTATCAGAAGGGGGAAATCGTCATGACAAATGGATTTAAGATGTTTCTGCTGGCAGCGGAGGAACTGAATTTTTCCAGGGCTGCGGAACGCGCTTTTGTGACCCAGCAGTGCCTGAGTGATCATATCAAACGCCTGGAAGAGATGTATCATGTAACACTTTTCCAAAGAAAACCAAGGCTGCAGCTGACCCCGGAAGGCCATGCCATGTTAAGATACCTTTCAAGGATGCAGGCGCTGGAGGACAGTATGATCAATGAACTGTGCGACATCAGCGAAGGGGTACGGGGTACGATCAATTTTGGCGTCAGTTCCACCAGGGGCGGAATCATTATACCAAAGCTTATTCCGCAGTTTCAAAAGGACTTTCCCAATGTAGACGTGCAGGTACAGCTTAATGATACAAAGCGTCTGGAACTCCAGCTTATCAACAACAAATTGGATATTTTCCTGGGTGTGGACACAAGCCAGCATGTAATGTTCAACAGAGCCGGTGTATGTGAAGATTCCCTGTATCTGGTCATATCAGATACCCTGCTCCGCACTTACTTTCCCGATACATATGAAACCCGAATGGCGGAATTTCCAAAAGGCGCTGACTTAAGCCTTTTTAAAGAGGTTCCGTTTGTTCAGGGCCATAATACCAGCACCACTACCTATGCCATCAGCCAGTTCCTGATGAAATATGATATCGAATTAAAGATTCCTATTTCAGCCAGTAATTTTGATATACTCATTGAGTTATGCCAGACCGGGCTTTACGCAACCATCACCCCCTGTTTTCATCTGATCCGTCTGATCCAGATGAACCGGATGCTGCCCAACGAAATGAAAATGCATGTATTTCCTATTAAGAACTTAAATCACAAGCTCAACGTGGAGATCATAACCCACCGTGATGCGCAGCCCCTGCTTCACATGTCCACCTTTGTCAGAATGCTGAAGGATTTCCTCATAAAAGAAAACATGGAAATTGAACGTTACCTGATCCGGCATTCTGTCTCGGTGTGATATCTTGATGTTGTGATAAATCTAAAGGAGACGATCCTCCTGTTACGGATGACCGTCTCTGTCATTCTTCACTGTTTAATTATGAAGTATTTACTCTTACCTTACCGCGACACCAACCTGCCCACAGCCTCCTGCCAGCCATGATGCATCTTTTCTCTCATCTGATCATCCATTTTCACATCATACCGATCATATTTCAGGCAGCCAAATACTTCCTGTTCATATATGCCAAGCCCGAATCCGGCAGCATAGGCAGCTCCCATGCCGGACAGTTCTTCCACCTGGGGCACAAGGACCGGCGTGTCCAGTATGTCACTTTGGAACTGCATCAGGTACTTGAAATATTTCAGGCCGTCCGTAGAACTTCCCCATGAGCAGGACGGCCTGATTGAAAAGTGGATATGCTATGGAAATGAATACATAACCGCAAAGGAAGTAACCGTCATCCCCGGCCATGAGGTACTGTTAAAAGACCAGGCTGCCTATGGCTGTATCATCATTCAGGGATACGGAACATTTGGCCCATATCAAGCCGAAGCTGTAAACATGATGAGAGTCGGCAGCAAAACAGCCGATGAATACTTTGTAAGCAGGCGGCGGGCCAATAACGGTGTACGGATTGCAAACAACGGCCTGGCGGAACCCATGGTTATCCTGCAGCATTTTGGTCCGGATCATGCTGTATTTATATAACTAAAGAACAATCCCTTACATATCAGCAGCAAATCCTGGCTTTACTGCCCGGGGGCCACTGTCCTGACGGTATTCTCTTCCGCCCCCGGTCCTATGTTTTCCGGTCCTGCCATGGCTGCTTCACCGTCACCGCCAGGCCCAATTTTGCTGCCGGTACCGGGAACAATCCCGGCATCCACACCCGAACCCGGGGGGATATCCGTATCCGGCCCGGATTCCATACCCGAACCTATGCCAGGTTCGATTGAAGGCTGGGAATTTGATTGTGGGGTTCCATTTTCCACTGACTCATTCCCCGCCTCATTTTCTGCCCCATCTACTGCCCCATTCTCTGCCTCATTACTAGTCTCATTCCCCAGTCCCTTCCCAGTCTCATCCCCCTGTCCCATCCCTGTCCCATCCCCTGTCTGCATCTGAACGTCCTGGGCTGTCGGCATATCCGCCGATGTGGGCTTTGTGTCTTCTTTTTGGCCGGATGGGGATGTTTTTCCGGAGGATATATTGGTTGTCTTTTCCTCCTCTGTCCCTTCCATGTGATAGCAGAGCACCGGGATCCCGGCTTCAATGTTCTCAAATATGGTTTTTGCAACAGCCGGAGGAAGATTGATACAGCCGTGGGATCCATTTTTCTTATAGATCGTCCCCCCAAAGCTGGAACGCCAGTAACCGTCATGCATTCCTATATTCCCGTTAAACGGCATCCAATATGTGACCGGCGTATTGTAATTCTTTCCTCTCAAAACTGCATTTCTCTGCTTATAGGTCAAATCGTAAGCGCCTGCCGGAGTGCTCCATCCCTTTGCCTCATTACCGGAGACAAAATCAGATTCGACCAGCAGCCTTCCGTCTTTATAATAGTATAAATGCTGGGCTGTAAGATTCATTTCCACATAAGTGGTTCCGTAATCAGGGCCGTCATGGCTGGCCGCTGTCTGAAGATACACTGGCTCCCGCTCCCGGCTTTTGCCGGACAGGATGATTGCTGTCAATTCATCTGTTTCCTTCTGTTGGTCGATCATCCAGCCATAATGCCCTTTTGTAATGGACACCGTAGGACCATAGGAGGTCTTAAGTTCCTTTGCTTTATAGGCTGTATTGTACTTCTTTGCCAGCCCCTGGACATATGCCTCTGCCTTTGACCTGTCTATCACCACTGTTCCGTTTTCGTCATCGGACAGCCACCGCATAATGGCAGTTCCATCCAACACCTCGCTGCGGCTTCCAAACCGGTAGGTCACAACCGTATCCGCATATGGTTTCCAGCGCTCCAGCCTGGATTTAAGATCCGGATCATGTTCCAGGATTTCCGGGCTTTTATAAACGCCTTCCTGTTTCAGTGAGATCCGTTGCTGTAAACCGGCAACTGCTTTTTCTGTCTCTTCCAAAAGCAGCTGAGGATCCGGACAATTTCCATATTTCTCCGGAATGATCTGAAGTCCCTCTCCGCTGACATAGGCCAAGTGTGCGTCCTCCGGTTCCCTGGTCTGCTCCGGCTTCAGGCATGCCAGACTAAGAACCTCCTGTTCAAACTTCCCTTTATCAAAGGAAACCATATAATCCTGCCCGTACTCCTCCCCCTTAATGCATCGGATTCCCCATAACAGTGGATTCTGATATTCCAGTATTGTCTCCAGGCATCCGTCAAAGACCGGTGCAAGACCAATGTCCCTGCCCAGGATACGCTCCTCTTTTCCGTCCCTCTCCTCCACCACCAGTTCATAGCCGCTGATACCTTCGGTGATCTTTGACTTGACCTCCTCCAGATCCATCCCTGATACAGAGATCCCCCCTATCACGGTATTAGGAAGAAACACTTTGTTATATTTTAGGCTGAATAGCAAATAAACAACCACTGCTGCAATCACTAAAACCTGTATCATACGTCTGATGCATCTCTGCCGCTTTCTACCGCGGCGCTTCCGTTTCCCAGATGTGTATGGTTTCCGTTCTCCGCCCACGCTCTGTTTTCCCCGGCTTGGGCTGCCCTGGCCCTTAGCCGCGCTCCTGGATCTTTCCAACCGTTCATTCATGTTGCTGATATCCCTCTCTATTATAAACTGACGCTTTTCTGCTGCATTTTCATAGCAATATTGTAGCATTAACTTTGTATTGCGAGAACCGGAGAATTGTATGGCGTATAATTTCGGTCAGCAAGCAAAGAGGGACCGGCGCATGGCGCACGGTCCTTCTTTGGTATGATCATTCAAATTATCAGCGGGATATTGGTCTCGGCTTCACATCGGATACGAATTTACGGGCCTCCCGTTCCTCCTGCTCCATGATCCGCCTCCAGGCATCCGAAAACTCTTCCAGCCTGTTTTCGCACAGCAATGTGCTTATCTCCTTTGCGAATCCTGTATATCTCGCCTGAATGTTTTGGTTTCTGATCCGATACAGCATCACCGGGTATCCCCAGGTCAGCAGTCTTTGCAGCTTATGATAGCATTCACGTACGGTTGCCAGGGGGCAATACTGATCAATCCATTTAAAATACGCTTCAAAACATAGATGCACTCTTTTTTCCTGAATGAGTTGGGTAAATTTTCCGGTCAGGCGCTTCAGCTCCTCCGCCGTACATTCCTTAATGGTATACATTGTAATATCACGTATCGTCAGCGCAAAAATCTGAAGGCTTTCCAGATATAGGCTCATTCCTTCCAGGATACCGGGCATCCCGAAATTCAGTTTGGCTGTTCTCATAACCACCAGGGTTCCCTTTCCATGGAATGACTGGGTAACTCCCATTTGTGACAAAAGTTCCAGGGTGCGCCGTACCGTGGCCACGGATACATGATACTTTTGGGCAATCTGGGGCAGGGAGGGAAGATAGGTGCCAATCTGATATTCCCCTTTTACCACTTCCCAGATGAGATGGCCTGCAAGGGAATATTTGATCTGAGGCCTGCGGCGGTAAATATTCCACTGAAAGGGAATCCTGCTGCTGCCAATTAAATATTTAGTTCCTTCCTCCCTGATAAAGCGGGACAGGTCATCCATCAATTCTTTGTATGAGCCAAAAAAGATCTCCCTCAATAACTCAATGATCTCATGATTGGACATCCCCGTGTTCATCGGTTCCTGGTTTTCCAGCCGCTTATCCGTAAGATATGGGAAACGCAGATAGCGGATTTCTTCCCAAAACAGGTTCAGGATCAGCTTATTATTCAGCGTTCCCAAAGTCAGGCTGTAAAGTTCCACCAATACTGATATGACCCCCAGTGAGGGAAAGGCAAGGGCATTCCGTATCTTATCCCAGTCCTGCTGCGTCCCTTTCCTAAGTCCCTCCAGCCACAATGGCCCCATAAGCAGCGGGGCCGATTGGATCATATCTTTGATCCCTTCTTCACGGAGGGCAAAATACTTTGCTGCATGTTCCTTTACATCGCCTGATTTGGCCGCATATGTAACCACCGCTGTCTGATTGCCGGTCATTTTTATATGGCCCTTTCGCACCAGCAGTTCCAGGGCCGAATGAACGGCGGCAGGACTCATATGGAAAAACCGCCCTGTCTCCGGGATAGACGGCAGACATTCGCCGCATTTATATACCGCAAAAAGGATTCTGGATTCAAAATATTCGTAAATCACACGGTATAGCCCGTCATCTGTATACATATCGTTTCACCGGGCCGGCATTTTCATGTCATTTGGCCAGCATTATCATGACCGGACCAATCCTATGCGGCGCGTTCCCTTCTTTTGCAGTTGTTTTAATGTATTGTAAATTCTTGTTTTTATTTTTGCACGATTATATTATACAACGCGCTTTGATCTCCCAAAATAAAGATAAGTCGATAGGTCCCGTCCTGTGCATTTTGAGGAACAGCAATTGTAACAGAAGCATTATCCTCTGTCATTTGATTCTCTCCCGGGTCGATTTTTGTATTGCCCTTTATCTCCCAGCCTTCAACTCCAATATATGTACCGTTTTCTTTTTTCCTGACCTCAACCTGAATCTTTGTGGGCTGTTCCACGTATTCCATTAAATATGATACCGTAAATGGGATAACTGTTCCCGGTGCAGCCACACGTCCCTCTTTTTCGTCTGCTTCCACACTAAGGTTATATACGGGATCAGCCTTTACTTCATAGGATACCCCGGTACTGCTGATAAGGCTTTTACCGGCATTTATACCTACTGCGAAAAGTTGAGCCTCCATACGATTGCCTTCCAAAGATAAACCCGTTGTATGGGTCGTATCCATAATAACCGTTTGGTCCTGGTTTTCATTCAGGATCAGGTACACATTTCCATTAATTGGATAGTAGTTTTTGTCTCCGTAAATAAATACGGTCCCCTTGGGGAACTCTTTCCCCGCCTGCGATGAGAGCACCACTGCGGTTTTGTCTGATAGACGTGCATCCTGCTGTACGGAAACGGATATGCTTATGCTGTGTTCTCCTCTGGAAAAACCGCCCTGGCTGCCCAGTGTTATTGCAGCCATTGAATTATTGACTGTAAAATCCCCTCCTTTGGAGTCAGCTCCCGTGTCATTGCGCAGTCTGAGACTATATTCATCCGGTTTCAGGCCGCTTGTTCCGTCAAATGATACTATGACTGTAATGGTTTTAGAGGCAACGTTTTCTGTGAATTTATTGCTCTCCCACATCTGTGTAAAATGATTCAGCGGGATTTTCCCGTCCTGTTCCGTTCCCATTACAGTATAGAGATAGCATTGGCTTCCGCTCAGAAGTGTAAGCTTTGTACCGGCCGGCAGCTCATGTTTTGATCCATCTCCATTCTGCAGCTCCAGCCACACGCCGGAAGCGCCAATGACAGAATCCTGATTTTGAAGGGTAAAGGCCGCTGTAACAGAACTCTCCCGGGATATCACCACCGGTCCGGTATCCATCATGCCATTATATTGTTTTCCTGGCGCCATCCCGATAGCCGAAACAATGGATTCCTTCCAATGTATATTCAGTGTGACAGGCACCTGATTTCCATCCCCGTCCGTCAGGGTCAAAATAATCGCATCCGTGTCCTTAGGCGTAAAATCACCATTATTGTATAGCACAAAATCCATTGGCGCCTCATACCGGCTGTCCGTGGTGCCGAGAAAGACCGCGCCCAATGATTTGTCATATGTGTACAGATCATATGGTTCACTCATCAGATTTGCAGTATTCCACCCCTGGCTCTGAACAGGCTGCAATGTAATTGCCACATCATAACCTTCCAGATCAGCTTTCACTGCTTTTAAGGCAATCCCGCTTTCAGGTACCTTTATTCCGGCCAGGCTCAGGCTTCTGCTGGAATCCGCCGGGATCACCATTCTTCCCGTATAGCTTCCGCTCTCTGTTGCATAGAGATCAACGGTCTGTTCTGACAGCGCACTTGCTCTGGTGACGATCTCCACATTCAAGGTTACCACTTCCATCAGGTTGTTTCCCGCATAGCGTTCCACCACCACGGTCACAGTTCCCAGGTTCTGGCTTACCCGGATGCCGTCATTGTAATAGGTCAGATTAAATTCAATTTGGGGGATACCTGTACTATCCTGGACCGGCGCCGTGTAATCCCAATCCTTTCCAATAACAGAGTTACTGCCGTTCTTAAGCGCCGTTTTATCGGAAATGACTCTGGACATCACATCCCCGTCTCCCAGCTCCTGCCGCATCATCAACCCAAAAGTGGTTGCCGGTGTGTTTTGTATCCTCTCTTTTTCCTGTGTTTCATCAATATCCACACCTGATGTAATCCATGTCCCTGTCTCCTGGTCCAGCCCTGCATCCACCAAAGCCAGTTTATCCGACAGCGTAATCTCACTGATAACATATCTGGAATCCTGCGCATCATCTATGGGAGGAAGCTCGATGGTACCTTCTGCAACAGCAAATCCATCCTCGCCCTGACCCGCATCCCCCAAATTCCGGGCAGTCAGAACCACATGGCGTGTAGCGCTGGCATTTTCCCCGGCCACTTTCCAGTAGCGGTACAATGTTCCTATATTGGTGTACCCCAGTTCCATATCTTCTCCGGGCACTACAAACCCTCCATCCGATGGATTCAGGTCTGAGGTCTTTACTCTGGCAAATGCATACGCCTCTGCCGTATCTCCCGCGATCATATAAAAATATCCTGTAACAGCACCGTATTCCTCAGAGCCGTCCTGGGCTGTGCTGGAAATACGAAATACCGTTCCTGTGGCAAGGACCACTGTATTGGGAATATCCGCAAGGGTATCTTTAGTCACCGCATGATCCTCAGTTTGATCCATACTTTTCAGGTTTGCCACCCCATTGGATGCTGAATCCAATACCAATGTGCTTCCATCTTCTAAAACCAGGCTGTTCCCTAGTTTACCCAGGTTCTCGAAATTCCCCTTGTCTCCAATCCTGTTTAATGAATAAAGGGCCGTCTGGTTGGAATTGGCAACATCCGACTGGCCGGCCAGCCGGACATGGGACTGGATCAGACGTACCTGGTCTGCTCTTTGTATTGACGTGACTGCGCCGCTAACCTGCTCCGGCTGACCCGTTTCAGGGGCAGCCGTGCCAAAATGATCCAGCGTTACCAGACGCACGTCACCTGCATCACAGGATGCACCGCTGCCAAACACGCCTCCCCCTATCTCCATCTTTCCGGCACCGGCCCCATTAAAGCCATATCCGGTTCCGTCAATATAAATATGGGAAAAACCGTTCACTGTTATAGTGTCATAGTCCAGATCAGCGCCGTCACCTCCGTAATCTCCTCCCGCATAGACCGAACCTCCCACAACCAGGTCAGATGCACCCAAAACCGGCTTTTCGTCTGCATGGGATTTATAATAATTACATTTATCAACGGCCCCTGATCCAATGTGGACATGAGTGGATCCATTGACAATCCCCTGAAATCCTCCGCCAAAGACCTTTCCTGTAACCGTACCGCCTGTCAGATTCACAAACACAAGACCGGCTGCGGAAGTCTCGTCCTGGACTCCGCTTTTGCCGTCATTACTCAGTTCGCTTCCTCCATAGATATTTCCCCGCACCCATCCGCCTTCCATATTAACGGTGGAGCCTCCGTAAACAAAGCGGTCATCTGTCTTTCCCAGAGCCCCTCCATATATGGAGCCGTTTACCGTCCCGTTGGTCATATGTACAGCAGTCCTCCCATATGTGAGTCCTTCCTCCCCGCCTCCGTAAACATTTCCTTTGACGGTTCCCCCATTAATCATTACTTTTGTTGACCCTCGGACCTGGGCTGTCTTTCCTCCCCCGTAGATATAGCCTTCCACAACTCCGTCCTTTATTTCAACCGCTACTTTGGTATCCTCACATACACGGGCACATGTTTCATACCCTGTCTTGCTGACGCCTTGGCCTCCGCCGTAGATATTGCCCCGGATCGTGCCTCCGCACACCGTGATATTGGCTTCCCCATTGAGATATGCGTTTTCCTTGCCGTACTCTTTGTCAATATAGCCTTTACCGCTTGCATATATACTGCCTGTTATAACAGCGTCATTGTCTATGGTAATGTTCGCTTGTCCGGTTAAGCTTCCAAACTCAGATGCCGGGGTACCGTTTTCTTCATTGCCGCCGCTCACCTCCGAATCTCCGCCTATGCCTGCGGCATATATATTTCCCACAGTTCCCCCTGATACCTCTATATTTACCACTGACGGCTCTCCGCCGCTTACCACATATGCGGCGGAACCGGAACCATAGATATTTGCGACATTTCCTCCCGTTACATGAATATCCAGTTTTCCCTGATAGGTTGGAATCGCTGTGTTCCTTCCCGAACCAGCACCATAGACATCCGTAACAGACCCGCCTGAAATATTTATCGTTGTATTACCGCTATAGGGGGCTTTCACAGTAGTGTAACCCTGGCATCCGCCGATCAGTTTTGCTACTGTTCCTCCTTTAATATTGACGCTCACATTTCCATTCTTAATTTCCCCGCTGGCGCTTCCGGCTACGATACTGCTGACGACTGCGGTTCCGTCCACTGTGATAACCGCCTCGTTATCATTTGCGTCAAACGATGTTTTACTCCGTATATACCCGATAATCCTGTTGAACCGGCCACTGCGGACTTCAATTCTGCCCGGCTTGACTGTCAATGTCCCGTCTTTTGATGCTCCGTACAAATACAATCCGTTACACGTAACATCATCTCCAATGAGTATACTATATCCATTGCCGTATATATGGCCCATGTCCCCCAAGATCAATGACTCAAAGGCGATATCTTCATATAGATAGAACTCACTTGTTGCTGTTGCTGTGGTGCTGAAAAATTTAGTATTCTTTGTGGTTCCTTTAATGGTCACAGGAACCGGAACATCCTTTAAAAAATGGGACACAGCGTCATAGTCATAATTTTGGAGTAAAATAATCTGGTTGTTATCCGCAGTTCCGCCCTCATCAGCGGGCTTTAATTTTGCAGCAGCCGCCTCAATTGTTTTAACCGGGGCACTCTCTATGCCTGGATTACTGTCGTTTCCATTGGTCTGGTCCACATAGACTGTTTCAAGCACGGCCACACCGTTCGCAGGTTCCGAGTACAGTGTATCAGGATTCTCTGCTCCAAAAGTCCTGGCCAGCTGAAGGGGCGTCACCGCACAGCGGAACCGCTTTGTGATATCTCCCGCTTCTACCAGACGCTCATATACAGGAGAGTCCGCGCCGGTGATGTCTTCCCATCCCCCATCCTCCCGGATATCCCCATCCTGTTCAGAACATTGCCACTGATACAAAAAGGCATATCCGTCCAGGCTTTTTACAGCTTCTTCTGTATCCTTATTGATCAAGGTGTAGACCGCGCGCTCCCCTTCCCGGTCCGCCTTAACACCCAGTTGGCATGTTCCAATGGCCTTCCATGCGGAATACAGGCTTAGATAAACGTCCTCTCCCACATCCATATACGCTCCGGGCGCCAATGCTTCCTCCGGTCCTGTCCCCGGTGCCAAGGTCCACCCGGCAAACTCTGTGGAAAAAAGGGCATTATCATCCCATGGGGACGTTATTTCTTCCGGGCATTCCGGCAGACAGATCTGACCTTCACGGGCCGGAAGTTCCATTTCCGCCACATCATCCAGGGCCACTGTAATATAACTGTCCGCCATCAGATAACCGGCACATTCCGCTGCTTCAATAAATGTATCATTATCCGGAGAGCAGATGACCATACCGGTCTGTCCCTCATAGAAAATTGTTTCCGGATTCTCTATCTTCTGCTGTGAAATATATTCAATGTCATAATCCGGATCTTTATCCTTATGGGTATTGGAATCCTTTTTGGTGTTACTCCCTTTATCTTCCTTTCCTGCCTCAATCCCGGAAGGAAAATCCTGGGTTTGGCCATCCTCCTTGTCAGGGTTACCCGTATCAGGATTCACCGTATCATCTTCTGATGTCCCTGTTATATCCCCGGCCGTGGAATTGGTTTCATTGCCAGAGCTGTCGTCCTTGGATGAGCCATTATCCTGCTCCTTGCCGCTGCTGTTCTGGGAAGAATCATCTCCCGGTAAATCCGGGGCGGTATCGGATGAGCCGGAGTTGTCTTCAGAATTATCTTCGGTGTTGTCTTCTGAGTTATCTTCAGAATTATCTCCGGAATTGTCTTTAGAATTGTCTTCGGAATTATCTCCACCAGTGTCTGAATTACCTTTGCCGGTATCGGTGTTTTCCCCGGAGTTGTCCGGAGTACCATCACTTGTACCGGCGTTTTCTCCGGCAGCGTCTGAACTGCCGCCATTTGTATCAACATTCTCTATGCCGCTGTCTGATTTTCCTTCAGAGGAATCGCCTCCCCCTGAAATATCTGGATTTTCTTCCGCCATTCCCTCCCCCACACGGGGAACCTGATAATTTTCTATCCTGGCAGTGACTGAAAACAGCTTCTCCGGCTCTGTCTGGTCCGGCTCTGTCTGGTCCCGCTCTGTCTGGTCCGGCTCTTCCTGCCCTGTTTTCTCCTGGTCCGGCTCCTCTTTCCGGGTTTCTGCTTTCTTTGATTCCTCTTTTTTAGTTTCACCTTTCGTGGTCTGGTCTGTTTCTTCCTGATCCGGCTTATCCGCTGCGGTCCGGTCCGGTTCTTCCTGATCCGGTTCCTTATTCGTGGTTTGATCCAGTTCTTCCTTCGCTGAAGGGTCTGACTCTTTCTGGTCCGGCTGGTCCTTTTCCTCTGCCTGAGATGGGGTGGCCGGTTGGACAGGTTCACTTTCTTCCGGCTCTGCCTTTTTCCATTCTGTGATCTCTCCTCCCTCAAATTCATTGCGGATCACAGTAAATCCCGGTGCCCGGTCCAGGCTTTCTCCTGAAAACGCATAGTCACCGATCCCCACAATGCTTTCAGGAAGTATCAGCTCTCCCTGCAGTCCACCTAATCCATAGAATAAATAATCGCCGATATAGGTGATCCCATCCTCAATGACCAATGCATGGATTTCATCCGCATATTCCGAAAAGGGGGCGGTATCTCCGGTAAAATCTCTTGTATCACCATATCCTCTAACGGTCAGCACGCCGTCTTTCAGGACTGCCTTCACATCACCGCCAATGTCAAAGGATTTTTTATTTCCTTCTCTCGCATATGCCAGCATGGACCCAAAGTTCAGATTGCTCAATATAAGGCATAAAGCAAGACACAACGCCAGCATACGCTGCCCATCGTATCTTTGCCTCCTCAATTGATGTTTCCGGCTTTTCCTATCCATCTCATTCCCTCCGCTGCAAAAAAATGACTGTTATACTCATTTGGCCACGGACATCACCCGTCCGTTCTGCTTAGATCAATGGCATCTGCAAATGAACCCTGACCCGACAATATTATATCGTCCTCTGATTTCAGCAATACCAATGAATAGATCCCATATCCGGGCGAACGAAACGTACATTGATCATCTTTATAATCCTTAATACGGATGTCAGCTTCATCCGGTATCACACCTGACGGCAATGTGATCCTTATATCTTTTTCACCATCCCCGCAGACCATGGTCAGCACCGCTGCAATATGGCCGGCCTCATCCTCCACCACATACTGGTTACCCAGCTGCCTTTTAAATACGCCTGTAAGCGTCTTTTTATAAGGCGATTCTGATTCTGCAACTACCTTTATTTCTTCTAATTCCAATGGTCCCCCACTGTTTTCAGGTTTGGTTGTGGGCGTAACCACAAGCGGCACCGGAGTCTTTTCACCTGCATTCATTGTCCCGCTTATCACGGCAGTATCGCCGTTAACAGTGCCTCCTGTCACACTCACTCTATACGTAATATCCGCGGATGTTACTCGCTGTGAATCCGCAAAATTACAGAGCTGGATTGTTAAGGATTCCGCCATAGGATCAATAAAATATATAGCCAGGCCTTCGTCTTCATTTAACAGGTCACTGGCAAAGTAAAATGTCTGTGCCTCTACAACACCGCTTTGACTCTCCTCTTTCATATAACGTGCAGCCGCTATTCCTGCCAGAAACAGAAGGAGCATAAAAGCAATGGCCAATATCAGAACCGTTCTTTTCCCATTTCTGCCCATTTTCCTCATCTCAGACGCCTCCTATTGCTGCTCAACCGGAATGGTCTGTTCCGAGCTGACCGTCAGTGTCACCAAATCAATCTCATCCGCATATTCAGTGCCCGTCTGTTCCTCCGGCCATGTAACAGCCAGCGTATACGTATGAATAACAGAAACAGAATGGGGCAGATAACCGCCCTTTACAACCGCCATTCCGTTATTTAAAGTTAATTTTCCATTTTCTCCGGTCTCCGCAAATGTTCCGCCATGATCGGGGCTGCTGATCTCAGGGGTGAGCGCAAATTCCAAAGGAAGATTGCCGGTGGTCTCCACCCCGATGGAATAGTCCTGCCCAACTTCACTTATCACTCCATCTTCCATGTTCGTAACTGAAAATATGTAATCCTTCGTTTTACCAGGGCGCAGCCCGTTTACATGAATATCAATGGCAGTGCTGCTGTTGCCCCAGGCTGCCACAGAAGCGGCGGCCGTTCCATCCGCCTGTGCCGTAAACCGCGCATAGGACAGAGACCAGGCAGATATGCCTGCTGCGGCAAGCAGCAAACCATATCCCACAATTCTGGATTTTGTCAAATGTTTTCTCATTCTGATAGATCCCCTCCTGGCCCCTTAACCATCCTGACCACATCCGCCCCCCAAATAAGCCATATGGCAAGCATCATGATCAACATCATTCCTGCTGGATTTTTCAAAAATAGTACAGCCTTCCCAACCATAGGAATCACAACAGCCACCCTTCCTATGATATGATTTTCAGAAAGCAGTTCCTTGTCCGGAACATTATTGGCATCCCCTTTTGTCACAAATCCTTCCTGTGCCTTTTCCAAAATCCGATGAGTGACTGACAAGCCTCCGCTGTCAAACACAACAATGTCTCCCACCCTGTATTCCTTCTCACGATGAACAATGACCAGATCACCGATTGACATTGACGGCTCCATACTGCCGGAAAGAATGACTGCCCGGGACCACCCAAACAGCTCAGGCCGTATAAAGAAGCAAAGGTTCAGCAGTACTGCTATAACCAATGAGGCCAAAACCGCTGTGCGTAAACATTTTCCCATGCATCCCATTCAGACATCTCCTTTCCCGCCCTCAGATTAAGGTGCTTCCTGCTGGGCTGATATTTTAAGCCTGACCCTATAAGACTCACCTGCTTCGCCCGCCGCCGTGTCGATCCCATCATTTCCGCTCTCATACGGCCACTTCCACTCCAGAACATAGGAATGGCTCTCACCTGCACCCAGGCGCAGGGTATCACTTTTTACAGCGCTGCCTTTCTGCGTATCCCACCAGCCGGTAAGGGGCTTTTTGTCCCCTTCGGTTACGATCCGGAAACGCATGGGAATATGAATACTTCCTTCCTGAATTGACAGGTTACATGTAACATTAAAATCATTTTTATTTTCCAGTTTAAAAGGATAGCTGCCCTCCACCCCGGGCAAAAGAGTCTGATCATCTCCGGCCGGACCGGAAAACAATTGGATTTCCTGGCCCTGTGTCCAGCTCACATAAAAATTCGGGATCGGTCCTTCATCTTCATGATCACCGGTGTTTCCGCTGTTTCCGCCATCTCCGTTGGTGTCCCCGCTGTTTCCGCCGCCGCTGCCCCCGTTGGTATCTCCGTTACTTCCGCTGCTTCCTCCGTTGGTATTTCCGTTATTTCCACCACCGCTGTCTCCGCTGGTATTTCCGTTATTTCCACCACTGCTGTCTCCGCTCGCCGCTCCGTTACTTCCGCCGCCGCCATTCATTTCCCCATTGTTTCCTTCGCCGTGTTCTTCCCTTTTTTCCGGCTTTTCCCCGTTTCCATCTGCATCATATATGCTTCCTGATATGCTTTCATCCGAATCCCCTTGTGCATTTGTACCTGATCCAATGGGAGACACCTGATTATCCCCGGATATAACAACGCCGCCTGCTCCCGGCTGCCCGCGCTGTCCGTCCGGGGTCAGGATTTCTGTGCCACTATTATTTCTCTCTATGACCGTTCCGCCCGGCAGTATGATGTTCCCGTTTTCCATTATCCTGGTCCCATCGGGCAGTGATTGATCCTGATCCGGATAAACCACTTCATTTTCAGGGGTCAGAAGAGCAATGCCCAAAGGACCTTCGCTTGCCGGCGCAATCACAGTTCCGTCTGCGCTGACCACCGCACCTCCGGGTGTTACAAGGGTCCCCTCCCTTCTATGCGCTTCTCCTGTGGGGGTCACTATACGGCCGTCCTCTGTCAGGTAGGTCAGTTTCTCCGGATCAATATACAATGTGCTGTTCTCTTCATCCAGCTCAATCACCACTTCCAGCATCCTGACATCCACGGCAACTTCTATGGTGTACTTCCCGCTTTCCTTCAGGCTTACATTGACTCCCGAATCCGCCTGAGCCGCAAAAAGGTCAATGCTCCGCTCTCCCAAGACATTGCCTGCCGGGTCTAAAATCCGGACCTGATGTTCTCCGCCTTCCACATGGAAAAATGAAAAACCTCCAGCCGCATCCGTAACCGTTTCCCTGGGCTCACTGTGGAGCTGGACCCGCCCCCGTGCATAGGGCCGGCCATTGGTATAATTGATCTTTCCGGTCAAATGGAATATCTGCTGTATTGCAGACTCTCCTTCGGTTCCGTCAGGCGTGAGGAGTATCGTATCAATCCTCTGACCGGATGATCCCGGAAATGCAGACCTGCCAAGAATATATCCAGCCGCACAGGATGACAAAAGCATAAGCAGAAATAACAGCAGTACGGGGATCCATTTATGATCCCCTGCCTTCTTTTCAGGAACAAAACTGTTCGGATGTTTTTTGATCATAATCCCTCTCCTCTGCCGGCAGACACGGCTGATATTCGGTCTAAGAGAAAAAACGCGGCGGCTTGCCACGTTCTTTCTCTTAGGCTGAATGCGCTAAGACACCCTGCCTCCGGCACAGGGAGGCGGGGGTGGTTAAGCTGTTGTGGATGTCGGTTCCACCTGGGTTCCGGTAGCTTTAATATCCAGTGTCCAGGACTTACCGGCATAGTCATTATCGTTACGTGCCGCGGTATCATCGGAGCCATAATCCCATTCCCAGTTAACGGTAATGGTCTTTTTCATGGCGTCAGCTCCATCTGCATAATTAATTGTTCCGGTTATGTTGCCCCCCAGATTATATGTTGTATCACCTACATTGAATATCAGATCATCCGGCAGGTCCACATCTGATGCCGCAGTAATCGTCACACTATAATCAATACCAACCTCACTGCCTGACCCGTCTAGCACAATATCAAATGATCCTTTTGTCCCTGGAGCAAGTACTGTATCTTTGATGGTGTCCCCCTCATAAGCGGTTCTTCCCATATCGATTCCGGTGAATTCGGTTCCGTTTCCAGCTGCCTCAAAATTCCAGGCCGCCACCGTTGCCGTTGCCGTCCCTTCTACCTCGGTTACAAACTTTGCCAATGTCCCTCCTGTCAGACAGGTTGTCATCAGAGTCAATACCAAGGCTAATGCACCAAGACGCGCTACATAAGATTTTTCTTTCATATGTATTGTCCTCTCTTTCATTTCAAACTGGGAACCATGTATGACCGCCCAGACACGGCTCCCATGTGTCTGAGGCACTGCACCCAGGTATTACTCCTGGCTTATATAACAGCTTTTATCACACTGTGCCTGTGATATTCAGCCGGTGCATTCGTTTTTCACTTACAATCCAGGCTCTTTTTCTTCCTGTCCCATCTTCTCCCTGGCCCTGTAGCTGTACAATTCCGCCTCCAGATCAGCCCTATGCTTAGCCTCTTTCCTGTCAAGCTCCCTTCTTCTCCAGATGTCCCACAGGATAAACAGGCAAAGAGGGCATATCATAAACAAGATCATTCCTGTTGTGGACTGCATAAACATGATCCCATTGCCCAGTCCTGTAATCTTTCCTCCCCGCCAGATTCCCTGCACCTGGTCCGCTCTCACAGCTTTCCGGTCTGCCGTGTTGTTCCCATCGCCCTGTGTAATGTACCGCACCTGACCGTCTTCCCCCTCCCGGACCGCCACGATCCTATGGGTGATGGCCTGGCCGGAGTCCAGATAACAGATCACGTCCCCTGTTTGAAGCAGGTCCGGATCTGTTTTATGTAATAATATCATATCCCCTGTCAGAATCTCCGGCTCCATGGAACCGGATAGGACAATGGCCGGTTTTACTCCAAATACCCCCGGCATCTCGCCCGGCTTTGTGTAGGTACTGATGATCAATGTCAGGTTTATAACGATCACAGGAATAAAGATCATACACAATATCCCGCCTATCACAGACCCAATTGAACATTTCTTTTGTTTGCTCATTTCTATTCCTCCTTTGGGGAGATGTTTTGCTGCATCTTCTGCCGGATTCGGAATACCTCCCGGCAAAACTCTATATAATCCATGTCAGTCTCTTGTGTATCCCGTCTTTCCCATTCCGGATCAGCCCCATTTGTAAATACATTGACAACAAACTGGTTTTTATCATGCTTCATTTTCCTCTGTACCTCCCGAACGCTCAGCTCATCCGCCCCACGGTCCCGAATCCTTGGATTTACATACTCAGATTAGACAAACAGGCAAAATAAAAAGCCGATGCTGCATGCGTCAGCCGGCTTACTAAATCCTGCAGCTGGCTGACATCCCTGTTAAAAGGGGAAATCCCTGTAGCTTTGCGTCACTAGCTTTCGCTAGTTTTGCTGATCGATCATTTATATTATGGGGTATTTCTAAAGGAAACATCTCATATGAGAGATTACATAATATACATTATGTAATAGAATTCCGACTGAAAGCAGAGCAACACTTTCGTGGGGAACATTCGCCATATCCAAATTCAACTCTGCTCATGTGTTTTGGAAAAAATAGTGAAAAGTAAGAGGCCGGAATCCGGAAAAGTATTGAAAAAAACAGGTTTTAGATGCATAATAAAAACAGGATTAGGAAAACACATTTATTGGCCATTACATAATGTATATTATGTTCTGGTCTTTTTATATTAGAAGGCACATCCTTGATAAAACACGGGCATGTTCTTCTTCACTGGTAAATGTATAGATCCTGGTATACTCAATATTGGAATGTCCTAATATATCGGCCAGATGCACGATATCCTTCTGCATCCGGTAATATGTGACTGCAAACAGGTGGCGCAGATTGTGGGGAAAGACTTTTTCAGGGCTGACTCTTGCGGTTTTGCACAATGCTTTCATTTCCGCCCATACATTGCACCGGTTGACCGGAGTCCCATTTTTAGTAATAAAAACAGGCCCTGAATGGATCCCATTCTGGCGGCAGTATTGGATCAGGCTTTTTTTCAGCTTCTTTGGCAAAAAGACCGCCCGCTCCTTGCCTTTGTTGTAAATGGTAACATTTCCCCTTTCCAATGCCTCCCTTGTGATAAACCGGTGTTCACTGACCCGGATGCCGGTACTGCAGATTGCCTGGATCATCAGGAACAAACGGCTGCTGGATTTCGCCTTTGCCGCCAGAGCCAGCCTGTTGTACTCTTCTTTTGTCAGTTCCTTGTCCTTTTTGCGGAACGGGCTTCTCTGTATTTTAAACAGCTTTACCTGGCAGTCCTTTTTTTGAATAAAATCCAAAAAACGGTTCACTGACACCAGCATACTATTGGCGCTGGTGGTCTTGTATCCCTCTATGATCGCCTGTTTATAGCCGATCACCACCTCTTTTGAGATTTCCCCACCGTCAGGCAGCCATGAAAGAAACGCCCGCACATCTCTTCCGTATTTCTCAATGGTTGCACCGGAGCGCTCTTCCTCCAATAAATAATTTCTAAACCGGTATAGCTTATCCTCTAATTCACCATGGATTTTCATGGATTGCTTCCTCCTGTCATCAATCGGCATCAACTGGTATATATACATTAAAATGTATGTCTTTTACTATCCTAACACAGACAGATACCGCGGGGAAGGTAGGGGTATTTTACAATTTTTAACTTTTTCATGATACTTCTATGACAGTAATGGTGAGTGTGGAAAGGTGCGCAAAAAAGCTGAACACTCGGATGTTTACGAAGTGTTCAGCTAATATCATTTTTATTCAGATATGCATATGTATCTGTTGGGGCATTGTCAGGGTTATCCCATATGCCTGTGCGACAAAATTGGAAACAATCGCCATGTACATGGCTGCACCGGCCATATTGATGGTGTTGCCCAGGGGCACCAGAAAGCTGCTGACTTCCGGTGTCAATCCCAATTTCTCGGAAGCCCGCATATTAGACGGAAGCACTGCCATATTTGAAGTGGTACTAAAAACAATGAGCAGCGGTTCCTGCATCGCGTCCAGAAATTGTTTAGGTGTAATCTTGCAGATAAAAAACAGCATTGGGGCATAAACTACCAATATAAATACAATAATGCATCCATATACAGGATCATTTTTCCAAGGGGCGGAAGGCTATCCAATATAGATTGCTAAAGCGCTTTACCAATCAATGCTTACATTGCTAACCTTCTTCGTCTCTCTGCCCTGAAATGCTGTGTTTCATGCTTCACAGTTCTTACCGTTATGCTTTTCTTTGAGAAGCTGTTCTTTTTTCATCAAGCCCTGCTCATATTTCCGGATTTTGAGATTCAATGTGTCCAAAGACCTCTGCATGTCGGCCATGCGCTCCTCAAGGCGCCTGCGCTGCTCGATCAGGATCCCCTTTCTTGCGTCAATGGTTTCATCCCCCTGTTTAAACAGGGCCACGTATTCGATCAGGGCTTCAATCTCCACACCGGCCTTACGCATACATTTCATCAATTCGATCCATCCGCAGGACTCTTCATCATAGTCCCGGATTCCCCCGGAAGTCCGGGGTACTCTGGGAATCAGGCCGATCCGCTCATAATACCGCAATGTGTCAGCCGTTATATCATACTTTTTACAAACCTCTGCTATGGTCATGGCATACTCCTTACAGGCACATGGTCAGTATCTTTCTGATATCCTCACGGTTCAAAGGTTTATATCCCTGAAGGATCCCTCCGCCGCAGGCTTTTTCAGCCATAATATCAAAATTGCTGTCATCAATGCCGATCTCAGTCAATGTGGAGGCTAAGCCCAGCTTGCCAAACAGGAAGTCCGCTGTCATCTCAATACTCTTTTCGGCTACCTCCATTTCCGGAAGGGATGGGTCAATGCCAAACACATTCACACCGTATTGATAGAACCGGTGGGCCGTAGTCACATCCAGGACATATCTCATCCAGCGGGGTATTACAATCGCCAGTCCAAGTCCATGGGTGATGTCATAGATAGCAGACAGCTCATGTTCAATAGGATGGCAGGTCCACTCACAGTTCTGCAATGCTCCGGCAAATCCATTGATCGCCCATGAACTGGTCCACATCAGGTTTGCCCTGGCCTCATAATGATCCGGCTGTTCCATTGCAATGGGCGCATACTTCATCACTGTTTTGATCATACCTTCCATAAAGCAGTCCAGCATATACATGCTGCCGCCTTCCGGAACAAAATAGATTTCCAGCAAATGAGACAATATATCGGAGGAGCCGCAGGCTGTCTGATACTTGCTCACAGAATAGGTCTCCGTGGGGTCTAAGAAGGATACCTTTGGCTGCATGGGCGGGAACATGCGGCCGATCTTGTCTTTTGTTTCCGGATTGCTGATCACACCGCCGGAATCCATCTCAGAACCGGTTGCCGCCAAGGTGAGCACGGTTACAATAGGAAGGCATTGTTCCACCGGCACCTTATCCAGGAGAATGTCCCATCCATCCCCGTCATAATAAGCTGCAGCACCAATGTACTTGGTACAGTCAAGGACTGATCCCCCGCCCACTGCTAAAAGCACGTCTATCTTTTCTTTTTTACAGATATCCGCACCTACATTTACGGAGGATACCCTTGGATTGGGATCAATGCCGGAAAGCTCAAACACTTCCATTCCGGCTGCTTTTAACTGTGCCATCACACGGTCATAGAGACCGCTTTTCTTAATGGAACCGCCGCCGTAGCACAACAGGGCCTTCTTTCCAAAAGCAGATACTTCTTTGCCCAGATTATCCAACTGGTCCGGGCCAAAGTATACTCTTGTAGGGATGTCATAAACAAATGAATTCATATAGATCACCTTTCCTTTCCAAAAACATATTTTATGGTAATTTTTCATATTCCCGGTCAGTAACCGGTTCACACCATTCATTACCTGTATTGGTTCCCGGCACCTCCACTGCAATATGGCTGAACCAGGAGTCGGCTTTTGCACCATGCCAGTGTTTTACCTCTGCCGGAATTGTGATCACCGTCCCCGGCTCCAGGCTGACCGCATCCTTTCCCTCCTCCTGATACCAGCCGCTTCCCGCCGTGCACACCAGAATCTGGCCGCCGCCCTCATCTGCGTGGTGTATGTGCCAGTTATTCCGGCAGCCCGGCTCAAAGGTCACATTTGCCAGAAACACAGATGACTCTCCCGGTTTTGTCAGCGGGTTCAAATACGAGTTTCCTGTAAAATAGCGGGCAAACCCAGTATTAGGCGTTCCGATGCCAAACATGTTGACTTGTTCAAATTCCTCTTTTTCCTGAATTTCCATGGATCTACCTCCTTGTGATATGGTCATTATAAGTGTTGGAGTCAACTCCAAGTCAAGAGGTTTTTTAAATTTTTTCCTAAAATGAAATATTAACTTCTTGTTTCACCAACTAAATTCGTGATTGACGATTTCAGTCTTACACAGAATGTGATATGATTCTCTTGGTAAGTGGATTCCTCCAGTCAAGGAGGATTATTAATGCCTAAGAAAAAAGAATATGATCACAAACAATGATATAGACCAGGGCGTTTTTACTGCATTCAATCAACCATATAAAAACGTTAATGTTAAATAGGTCAGCTGGGAAACGCAGCAAAAGCAGCCATTCAATAGTTAATTCCCTTTACAGCCAGTCTCCCCTCGCTGACTCCGAATATAATGTTTGGGATCCCTTCTTTTGTCAGGGAAAAACCTGCCATACTGGGTGACATTCCTTCCTCGTCCGCACCTTCTATTGACTCCAGCATTTCCGGCGTAAAAATACGGTCCCGCCCCAATGCGGTCAGCTCCTGCGCGGTATCAATGGAAATGCCGCCGTCTTTGAATCCAATATAAAGGGGATAGGAGGCCAGGGACGCTAATGTGTCCAGGTCCTTTGATGCCACTGCGGCTTTTATCTCTTTTGCAAAATCTGATACATCGGACTTTGGAACAGTGAAATTGTCTTCGTAGGAGTGGATGTCTGAGCCTGACACATGTTCCTCCCCTGCCCCGGCCTGCGGCAGTTCCCCGGTATGGATCTCTGCCGATACCTCAGCCCCTGTCATCTGTCCACAGGCAGTCATTGTCATTCCTGCCATTGTAATATAAAGTCCGCACACCATATTCCTTTTCATGATTTTTATGATCTTCATAAATTTCATAACCTCCATGATCTTATTCTCACCTTTCCACCTCAAACTCCATTGCCCCATAAGCTCCGGGAGCGATCTCATACTTGTCAAACACAATGACCGGATTTCCCTTCTCATTGACATAAAATTTTGTGTTCTCATCAATACCGGAAAATCCCCCCTCATCCTGTGCCCGGAATTCGATCCCCTCCGTTTCCTGCCGTTCCCTCATGGCAGTTTGAATGCTCTCATCCGCTTTCCGGACATACTCGTCTCCCAGAAGCGTCTGAAGGGTGGCAAGCTTTCCGTTCTTCAGATCAATGGAGTAATATCTGGCCTCACTGTAAGCAGAAGTCCAGCTCTCAGTCCCCATGACTGCAAAGGAAAGGTAATCTTCGGTCTGGGATTTGATCTCATACCACACATTGATCTCAATGTTGTGGGCCGCCCACTCTTCCTCGGTTCCCCCTGTCTCCATAAATGCTTTCTTGTATTCCATTGCCCGCTGCTGCGCCTCCTCCCCATAGCGGATGCACAGTTCGTGTATCTCCTGATTCAGGGAATCGTCCAGCCCGTTGGTGTCGGCAGCGATCATTTCCACGCTGGGGATCTTCACCGATATCTTCCAGTCCCCCTCATCCTTTTCATAGGAGCGGAAGGTGAGAAGCCGCGCAACGCCTCCAACCACCGGAAGCCGGGCCGCCATATCTGCAAACGCGGTATTGGTGTTCAAAGCTGTGGTAAACACGATTGCCAGCCCGGCAGCCACTCCGGCGCATTTTCCCGCAAGTACCTTTCTTCTGCGGATCCTCACCACTTTTTCCCGTTCCCTCTTCCTGGCCCCGGACTCTTCCACCGCTGCCTGCACCCGTTTAGAAAGTTCCTTTGGAATCTCGGTCTTATCATATTTTTTCTTAGCATCTTCTAACCGGCTCATACCTCCACCTCCTGGATACTCTGCTTTAACTGTTTTAATCCACGGTATAGCTTTGTTTTTACCGTATTCAGATTGGATTTAGTGACATAGGCAATTTCCTTCAGGGACAGTTCCTCAAAATACCGCAGCTTAATAATGGTCTGCACATCCGTTTCCAGACAGTTTAGCTGGTCATAAAGATCATCCTCCGAATCATAGCCGGTTTCGTAATAAGGCACATCCTCATCCATACCATCCTCTGTCAGGGTTTCCCGCTTTCGCTGTTTGATAAGCCCTATGCTCTCATTGACAAGAATGCGGTAAAACCATGTTCTAACGGCATTTTCATCCCGCAGCGCCTGATAATGGTCCAGCGCTTTTAAGACCGCGCTCTGGACAATATCCAGGGCATCCTCCTTGTTGTGGACGTAACTGTAGGCCAGACGGTAAAACTTATCCTGGTTTTCCACAATATAGTCCACGATCCTGTCATATAAATCCTGTCTCATGGGTCATTTCCCTCTCCGTTTTGTAATTTGCTATCTGATCTATAGATTCTTATTTGAGCGAAAAAGTTTCAGGGCAGGATCATCTTTTCTGATTTCCCGCCCTGACTTCAGCCAATCTATATTTTTACATTTTGGTACTCTCATCCGCCAAATATAACGCCTGAATGATCTTCACCCCGTTCTCAATCCCCGTATAGCCGCTGTCAATACACAGATGATAATTGCGGGGATCTCCCCAAACCTGCTCCGTATAATTGAGGAGATAGGACTTTCTCTTTTTGTCCAGCTGCCTGATCAGCCGGTCCGCGTCCGGTTCCGGCACGCCGTATAATTCAACAATACGGCGTTTTCTGTACGCTTCTCTTGCGTAGATGAATACGTGAAGCGCCCCTGGAAGATCCCAGAGGATCTTATTGCCTCCCCGCCCCACGATAATACACGGCGACTCCTCTGCCAGCCTGCGGATGGTTTTGGACTGTTCCAGGAAAATCCGGTCGCTTAAGGTGGTATGCCCGGCTGTCACGGAACCATACATATAGGAAAAGCGGTCCTGCCCCCGCTTTTCGGCATTCTCAAAAAAGTCCCGGTGGATGCCGCTTTGACAGGCCGCCTCCATAAAAAGCTGTTTATCATACAGCGGAATGCCCAGGTTCCCGGAGAGCTGCTCCCCGATTTCCCCGCCTCCGCTTCCATATTGCCGGCTGATGGTTATGACCGTTTTTCTCATGTATTTTCTCCTCTGTATGGGTTGTTTCCACCCGGGGGATTTCCTCCCGGTGATGTTCCGTTCACCGCAGCCGCCATATTCTCCGATGCGGTCCGCTTCATGGGCCTGACAGAGAACAGGCAGACCAGAATAGTCAGTATGTCAGCGGCCGGCTGGGCCAGATAGATGCCCGTCACGCCCAATGCCCGGGGCAGAATCAGGATAAAGGGAACATAGAACAATCCCTGCCTTATCACGGACAGGAACAGTCCGTACCTGGATGCACCGATGGTCTGAAATGTGATGGTCATCATGTAGCAAAGTCCAAAAGCCGGATAGAGCGCCACCTGGGAAATCAGCAGCTTTGCGCCGTAACCAATGACCGCCGGATTTTGGTTGAACAGCATGATCAGCGGCCTAGCCAAAAGTATGTAGACCCCGGCCACCAACACCGTAAGGACCAGGGAAGCCCGCAGGGCAAACCGGACGCACTCATGGAACCGTTCCTCCTTATTGGCGCCAAAGGAAAATGATGCCACGGGCTGATATCCCTGCATAAACCCCATGATCACATAACAGCCGATCAGGATCAGCCGCTGGACCACGCCGTACGCCGCAATGATCAGATCCGCATCCGCCATGGGCTTGGCGGCTATATTGGTCAGTGATGTGGCGACTGCAAGGCAGATCTGAATCACAGCCGTAGGAATCCCGATCACAGTAACCGCTTCTATCAGCCTCCAATGGGGCCTGAAAAATTCCTTTTTGATCTTTATAACAGAGCGTCCGCTCATATAGAACCATCCCAGAATGAAAAATGTAACAAACTGGGAAACCGTGGTGGCAAGGGACGCGCCTCCCACGCCCATCCCAAAGCCCCATTCAAACATGAATATGGGGTCCAGAACAACATTGAGGGCCGCCCCGGTGATCACTGCAACGGATGAGATCTTGACCGAGGATTCCGCCCTGGCCGCACAGTTCATGCTCTGGGCCGGAAGATTGGCAATGGCTGCGATAAACATCCAGAACGCATAGTCCTTTGCCTGGGGCAGCACGGCCTCGGAGGCCCCAAAGGATCGCAGCAGAGGTTCCATGAAAATGATGCCCGCCACACACAGGAAAAATCCAATCCCCACAGAGATCCCCACCACGGATGTAACGGTGCGGTTGTCTCCATTCTTATCCCCCGCTCCCAGCTGGCGTCCTGCCAGCACCGCTGCTCCGGCTGCAAAGATATTCTCCACCGATACCATGATCAGCAGCAGCGGCAGGGTCACTCCCACGGCAGCCAGTGCGATATCCGATCCCAGCATACCAATGTAGGCTGTGTCCACAATGTTATAGACCGCCTTGGCCAGCAGCGCCAGGGTTGCAGGAACCGCCAGATTTGTGATCGCCCTTGAGGGTTTCAGCTCCCCCAATATGGATTCCTGGGGTTTGTTTTCCTGGGGTTTGTTTTCCTGGGGTTTGTTTTCCCGGGTCATTGCGCCACTTCCTTTCGCTCCACCACACCGTAAAGCAATACGTCCAATGCCCTGCGGCAGTCCTCCTCATGTGTCTTAAAATCAATGTCCTGTTCCCTCATATTCTGGTATCGCACATTCACATAATCCTGGAACTGGACAAAGAGGTCCACCACCTTTTCCCGGGAGATCCCCGGACGCAGCCTAAGAGGCGCCAGGATCCGCTCCAATATGGAGAGATTCAGGTTATCAAACTCAGCCTTTTGCTCCCGTACCGCTGCCTCCAGGTGGCGGGGCGGCATGATGACAGACTCACAAAATATCCGCTGGTACATGGGAAATGCCTGAAAGAAATCAAACCTGGCATTAAAATATGCCTGGAGCTGCCGGTGCACCGGCTCATTGTCGAGGATCAGCGCCTCCCGCAAAAATCCCGTCAGCGTTCGGAAACATTCCTCCACACAGGCCAGATACAGCTCATCCTTGGTCTGGAAATAGTGGAAAATAATTCCTTTTGAAAATCCTTCCCCCTCACAGATATGGTTCACCGAACTGCCCCCATATCCCTGTTCCGTAAATTCCTTCAATGCGCTGTCCATAATCCGGCGCTTTGTCTGCTGATTCTTTTCTTCCCGCTTCATGGAACCCATCCTTTCAATTATTGACCTATTGGTCAATTTCTTATAGGATAGCATATATTGACCTAGTGGTCAATATTATTGATTATGAAAAATGTATAAAGCCATTGAAGATGACAAAAGAAAATACGCCTGCGCGGCAAATTACCGCGCAAGCGCATAAACCATCTACTTATATGTGACATCTAACTTCTCACGCTGTACGGAACGGTAAAATCTCACATCCGGATAACCGAGGACCAATGTCATTGCTGCACGTTTCCCCCGGGGTACGCTCATTGCGTTTTTGATTTTGTGTGAAGCATTGGCGGCCATTGTAAAATATCCGCTGTACAGTACGCCAAGTCCATGTGCTTCCGCTACAAATTCCATGTTTTGCGCGGCAAGTATACCGTTTGTTTGATTCTTAGCCAGGATCACGATCACGGCGGGAGCGTTAAAAAAGAAAAAGTGGTCATCTATCTCATGATTCCTTGCCATGGGGTTTAACAGATCCGCCAAGGGCTTTATCTTTTTAAACAGGCTAACCGCCATTTTCTCAATACGGTCCTTTTCCTGATCCAACACGACATAGGACACATCCTGCATATTCTTTGCCGTGTGGGTAAGCCTGCCTGCCATACTGTCTCCGCTTTTTTATTATTTAATACCAAATTATGCGCAACGCACACTTTAACGCACATGCCGCAGCCGACACATTTACTTCCATCCTACAGCATCAGCCGCAAAGCAGGACGGACACCGCCTCTGCACCTGCCCTCATCCAGATTGCCTTTTAAAATATTGTTGCCCTGGATGCCTATATTGCCGTCAGTCCCCCAGATATAGGCCGCTTTTATGCCAACACGGCCAGGTGAGCGGAGCCACCACCACCAGCCCCGTCCATTTTCAAGATGGTGCGCGATCCGCCTGCTGTTATTCATATCTTTTCTTTCAAACCAGTATCTTTGATTTTTTCCGGGGTGATAAAGCTTTGAACTGCTGTCGCCAAAATAGTTGCACGCAGCCTCCTCAAGGCTTAACAAAAAGATTCTGTCCCATGTGTCTGCTCCGCCTTTTGTGCCATACCACTGGTTGTCCATATTTTGATTCAGCACGGAAATGATCCTTGACCGGTCCCTTTCGCTGAACTTATTATAAAATTCCCCGTTAAGATATGTTCGCAGGGAGCATTCCTCCCATGTTATATCTTTGTAGACATCATGGTAAGACCGCTCCTCTATCACATATTCAGTTATGATCAATGCAGTATTGTCCTGTACGTCAAGCACGCGCCATTCATAATCTCCAAAGGATATCTTATCTCCTGCCTGCATCCTTACCTCCCATATTTGTTACAATGTACTTTGTTCCATTCGCCATTTGATCACGCTTAAGGAGATTATACCATGATTTGTGTCGGATACCTATTGGATATAAGGCGTTTTCATAAGTAATATACTTGTTCATTCTTCCCGATCTACCTTGCATTGTTCGATATAAGCTTTGTAAACCTTCTGCAATGTTACTAGAAAATCATCTAAATCTCCCGCTATTTTGGGTGAATGATAAAGAGAATCCTCATAATAACCCGGATTTATATCAAATGGTATCTTTTCCCCTTCTGCAATTCTCCTAAGTTCATACAAAAGGAGTGCACGTGTATCATTCATCGCCCTGCAAAATATCATCTCGCAATCCACATAGATTGCTTTTTTATCATTTACCTTTACCATATGCGCTTTATCCTGCATGTACAGGTATAATTTTCGGATCATGTTCAATCCGTCAACTATTTTTCTAAATCCATTCTTTAAGGTCTGTGAGCTGAAATCTTCAACCGTAAAACTACATCGCCCTGTTCTATGATCACTTTTTCCCACATTAATAAAAGCAATTGTTTCAGTAATAGCCCGTTCAAAATCTTCCATACTGCATTCATATTCAAAATCCGTTGTAAAGGCTGGCCTGTTAAAGCAATGCAGCAGCTCCTCCAGTACCCGTTGATCCGTTACCGGTTCCGGCAGAGTATCAATATTTTCAGATATACATTTATATGCCTTCATAAACCGTTTATGGTCATCATCAAATAACCTTTCAATTTCCGAAATCAAATCCCTCATATCAACAATATCAGAAGACTGAAATCTACCATGTGAAATCCTTTTTATTTCCTCCTGGCTTTTCTTTTGAAATTTAACTTTTTTATCAATTGAAACGCACACAAATATTATCTGCTTACCGTATAATTCAGCGATCAATGTTCCATCTATTGCATTATCCGGATGATAGATCTTAGTATAAGCATCCACTACCTTATCAAAACCGCAAGCAGAAGTTACCTGAATCCCTATTCCGGCAGCGTCATCGCCCAAGTCTATCCCTGGATAATTCAACCGTACGCTATTTAAATCTTTACAACTATATCCATATACAATATTAATTATGTTACGAATAAATCCCTCCGATATCCTGTTTATATCTGTATAATTTTTGAAATTACAATATTGAATATAATTACATAAATGACACAAACGTTCTTCCAGATACGCAAATTGCTCCTGCCGCTTCATTTTTCACCATGCTTCCTCTTAAATTCACTTTCCTGCTTCCACGTAGATACATTTTCTGTCTTATTTTACCATACTGAGGAATATGCAACAAGAAAAGTTCACAATATAAATGATAGAAAAGATTGTATACATTAACCTATTACATCCCCTGTGAAAATCTGGTATATTAAATACTGCAATATGGCTGTAGCTTCTGTCGTGAAGGTCATTCACAGAAGCCGCAGTCTTTTTTGTGCTTTCATCTATCCATCATTTATGCATTCAACTAAAACGGAGGTCATTATGAATCAAAACGCAAACCAATATATGGCGGAGGAATCCATCGGAAAACTGATGCTCCGCTTCTCCATCCCCTGTATCATGTCGCTGCTGGTATCCGCCCTGTATAACATTGTGGATCAGATCTTCATCGGCCGCGGGGTGGGATTCCTTGGAAACGGCGCCACCAATGTGGTATTCCCCATCACCATTATCGCTCTTGCCATTTCCCTTCTGGTGGGTGACGGCTGCGCGGCTTACCTGAGCATCTGCCAGGGGCGCATGGACGCGGAAAATGCCCACAAGAGCGTGGGCAACGCCATCGGACTGATCACCGTGTCGGGAATCCTGCTGACACTGGTGTTCGCTCTGTTTCGTGACAGTATCCTCACAGGATTCGGGGCAACGGTAAACAATATAGAATATGCCAGGGAATATTTCTCCTGTCTGATCCTGGGTATTCCCTTTTTTATGTTTGCCAACTCCATGAATTCCATCATCCGTGCGGACGGCAGCCCGCAGTTTGCCATGGGTTCCACCCTGGTCGGCTGCATCATCAACGTGGTCCTCGACCCTGTGGCCATCTTTATCCTGGGATGGGGCATGAAGGGGGCGGCGCTGGCTACCATTGCCGGGCAGATCGTCTCCGCCCTGCTGGCGGTCTACTACCTTACCGGGACCAAATCCTTCCGGCTGAAACCTACAAGCTTTTTGCCAAGTGCAGGGATCCTGAAACATATCCTGCCTCTTGGGATCAGCAGCTTTCTCACCCAGATCTCCATTGTGGTCATCATGGCGGTGATGAACAATGTGCTGGTGCTTTACGGAGCACAGTCAAAATACGGCTCCGACATTCCCCTGACTGTGGTGGGAATTGTAATGAAGGTGTTTCAGATCGTCATCTCCATTGTGGTGGGGATCGCCGCCGGAGCACAGCCCATTGTGGGATATAACTACGGTGCAGGCCTATGGCACCGGGTAAAATGCATTTTCCGTACCATGATGATAGCCGAATTCTGTGTAGGGCTTGTCTCCGTGGTATGCTTTGAAGCATTTCCCATACAGATCATCAGCCTGTTCGGAAGCGAGGATGGTCTTTACAATGAGTTCGCCGTGCTGGCCTTCCGCATTTTTCTCAGCGGAATCGTGCTCTGCTGCCTCCAGAAGGCATGCAGCATTTTCCTCCAGTCCATCGGCAGACCGGCCCTATCCATGGTGCTGTCCCTGCTCCGGGATTTTATCCTGAGTGTGCCCCTCACCCTGCTTTTGCCAAAGCTGTTGGGAGTCACGGGAGCGCTTTACTCCGGGCCCATTGCGGATGTGGCGGCATTTGGCGCAGCGGTGCTGATCATGGGCGTTGTGCTTAAAAAGCTGACGCGGCTGGCTGATGAGAGCGAGGCAGAAAGACACAGAGGAACCAATACCGCTCAGGCAGTACTTTCGGACGTATAAAAAATATCCTAACTGCGGATCAACATAATACGTTTGTTCCGTCTGTTCCAGACAGAGGCCCATCTACCTCCGTCTCCCAAATCTCCTCCTGAACTCGTCCTCATCATTCGCCGGACCACGCCCAAAGCCTCCGCAAAAGGGTCCCTGGGGTCCTTCTCCATGAAACGGCCCTTCCTGTCTCTCACCCCGGGTTGCCCGTTCTCCCCTCGGGGATCCGTCCATTCCCATGCCATGGGCATGATGATGGGAACGTACGCGCTCCCTGGGATTTTGGGCAAGGATATAGTCATGCATTTCCTTCATTCTTTCAAATGTATACTCCTTTGCGTGCTCCGGATCCAGCTGCCCGATGATGGCCTGTTCCAGGCGCTCCAGGTACTGTTTAAACTGTTCCTTCTCTTCCTCGCTAAAGCAGTCAAAGAGCCGTTCCGTGTCGCGGTCATCCAACCCTCCGGCCTGGTCCACGGCCTTTTTTCCTTCTTCCGTCAGTACAATATTCATGCTCCGCCTGTCCTGTTCCGAGGGTACCCGTTTCACATACCCTTTGCTCTCCAGCTTCCGCAGCAGTTCGCTCATGGACTGGGTGCTGATCCCCAAAAGATAGGACAGCTCCCTGTGGCTGATCTCCGGTTTCAGTTTTAAAATCGCCAGTATCCTCCCCTGTCCCTTATACGGACTTCCCATAGGGCCATTTTCCCGTGCTGCTTCTGTCTGGTAACGGTGTAAAAGCATACCTATATGAAAGAAATGCTCTGACAGGTGCTTGTTTTCCTGTTCCATGCCGCTGTGAGCGGTGGTGTTCTGGTTCGCATTATCCTGATTTCCACCATTCTGTTCCGTATTATTCTGTTCCGTATTATTCTGATTCGCATTGTTCTGTTCCATATTATTTTCCTCCATATTGTTTTTCTCCATACTGCGTTCCTCCTCGCTTTTCGCTTTTTTGCCCCGCATCTATTTGTCCTGTATCTTCTCCCTGCCTGTTTTTTGTCTTCTCTCCAACCAGTCCCCCGATACTCACCACCGATTCCTGGCTAAGATAATGTTCCACCCTGCACGCATCATGTTCCGCCACTTTCTCCGGAACCCCGATGCTGCACAGAAACTGTTTGACAGTCTCATAGGAGTGGTTGATCTTTGCCGCAATATCATACCCGGCTTTTGTCAGGTCCACCTGGTGGTTCTCGTGGACTGTGATCAGATCATCCGCTGCCAGTTTGCCAAAGGCAATGGATACACTGGGCTTTTTGACCGACAGGACCTCTGCCACATCCGTGGCTCGCACATACCCGTTTTTCTCTTTCAGATGCAGAATCGCCTTTAAATAGTCTTCTTTTGAAGCAGTGATATTCATAGCTTACCTCTCCCGCCTGCCATATTAAGGCCTGCCATATTAAGGCCTGTCATACCAAGGGCCTGTCATATCAGGGACCGCTCATATCAGGGACCCCTCATACCAGGATCTGTTCCATACTGAGCGAAAATGCCGGGCACAGTCCCAATGCCTTAATATCCTCCGAAATGCTGTCCATGCACGTGTTCACCTCCACAGGCGAACAGACCGGATTCACTGTGACCTGAAGGGAAATGATCCTGCTTTCAGGTCCGTAGTCGTGCAGATCCACCTTTTTCAGGGTCACCATATCCTTTTTACAATCAAATATTGCCTGGATCTGTGCCATCTGCTGCCCTGAGACCCCTTCTCCAAGGAGCAGTACAAAGTGCTCTGCAAATGACTTCAGCCCATCCTTTAAGATCAGCCCGCTGATCACGATCCCCACGACCCCATCCACTGAAAATCCGGACAGGGAATACAGACAGGCCGATCCCACTGTGAGAAGTGTCATACGGATATCCGCCGCCTCGTTCTGCTCGCAGGCTTTCAGCGCAGATGAATCCAGCTGCTTATTCATATGGCTGGTGTAGAGCGACATGGCGTACTTTACAAGGATGGAAAGTGCCGACACCCCGTAGACCACGGCCGGAAATGAACGGTCCGGCGGATACAGGATCCACAGGATGGACTCCCGAAGCATGGCTGCTCCTGTAAGAATGATGGTGATGGCAATGATAAGCCCCAGGACATATTCACACCTGCCGTGCCCGTATGGATGAAGATAATCTTCCTTACGTCCCGACATGTGAAATCCCAGTATCACCAGCAGAGAATTCAGAGAATCCATCAGATTGTCAAAACTTTCCGCCAGGACCGCCACATTCCCGCACAGCGTTCCCGCCAGATACTTACATACAAACAGTACAACATTCCCGATGGTGGAAAAAAGACCGACTTTAGCGCCCAGGCTTTCCCTGGAAACCGTTTGTGGTATTGTCTGTTCCATATTGATCAACTCCTCTCAAACACGGATTGCTGAAGCTTTTTTCATCCATGCTCCGGAATCCGTCCACAAAACGCAAAATACATCAGGTACCTGTCATAAATATAGCAGGTACCTGATGTATTGTCAATATGAACGTACGATTTATTTTTTAAAAAATTATTTTTCCTTCTCTCAGCGGACAAGGACGCACGCCCCTTGGCCGCTGAGGATATATTACAGTGATGTTACACATCATGCATATGAAAAACAGAATGCTTGCTTATAAAGATAAACCATCTCCTGATTTAATGATCAAGAGGATCCACCCTACCCGCTGCAAAGCACTCAAAGGAATACCCCATCTCCAACAATGTTTGATCCTCCCCATATTCCGCCACAAATGTGGCGCCCTGGGGAGCATTTCCCGTTCCGGTCCCGAACGGTACTGTCAGCTCAGGATAGCCTGCTGCTGCAGGAGCCGTGGTCCCTGAACTGTTTAAAAAGACAAGCCCATCCAGGCGGTCCCGGTCAAACACCGCTGACAAGGCATCATCTGCATTCCGTATGGATCCATTGATCCGGTCCATATCCGCGTTTTCAATCGTTACCGCTTCCTCCAGCAGATCTTGTCCGTATTTGATATTCCTCTGGGGATTATTCCGGTTAAACACGATCAGTTCTTCCAACGTTTGGATAGGAAAATGATAGGCCTGGGCATAATCTTCAAAATCCTTTTTAAAAGAAAGCGCAATATGGTGAAAGACAATGATCCCGTTCTCATTTAACTCCGGTTCCACCACATGAACTCCCATATCCTGAAGTGTTTTCTTTAACTCATCCAGTTTTTCTTTGTCATTATATTCATATCTTATTAGGCCTATTGTCTTTCCTTTTAAGGCATCCGGCCTATAATCCGGCGAAACCGGGGTGTTGGCCGCGCCGTTGTACGCGGTCCCCGCATCCTCCACACACTTGGCAAGGATCCCTGGGGTATCGATTTTTTTAATAAGCGGGAAAATGCCTTCTGACGAGATACTTCCTCTGGAAGGTTTGAACCCTACAACCGAGTTCATGGCAGCCGGAGCTATAACAGAGCCGTCCGTTTCCGTTCCAACGGACACCGGAGCCAGATTGCATGTCACCGCAACGGCGCTGCCGCTGCTGGAACCGGAAGCCGACAGCTTTAACGGCCCGAACGGGTTGATCGTCTGCCCTTTATTGCCGCTGTATCCGGCCGGCATAACGCTGGATACATAACCGGAAAACTCTGACAGATTGTTTTTTCCCAGAATCACCGCCCCGTTTTCTTTTAGGGTCTTTACCAATTCTGCATCCTCTGAGGGATAATAATCCGAAAAAGCAGCCGTACCTACGGTGGTTGCCATGTCCGAGGCATTCATGTTATCTTTCAGCATGACCGGTATTCCGTACATACCACGACCTGCCTTTGGGTTATCCTTTCGCTCCCGGTCCCTTTCCCTGGCATCCTCAATGGCATGGGGATTCACTGAAATTACGGAATTATACCCTTTTTCCTTCTGGTCAAGGGTCTGGATCCGATAGAGGCAGATCGCGGTCATTTCTTCATAGCTGATCGTTCCTTTGGCTGCTTCGTCCTGGATTTCCCGGATGCTTTTTTCAAGAATATATGGTTCCTTTTTCCTGATCTCTTCCATCTTCATCCCGTGGAGCTGTTTTTCAATGGAATCCAGCACCCTTTGATTGTTATAAGAGATCCATGCCTCGCCCGGAGGGGCTGCTGCTTTTATATAGATAAGCACTCCTGCCGCCAGAACGATCCCCACACCTGCCGCAGTGATTCCTATTCTTTTTCTTTTATCCGCACCTTTTTCCGTACTTTTATTTATGCCTTTACTCATCTATTTCTCCTGGCAAAGCTGTTATTTTCGGATATATCCTTTCACCTAAAACATGGTTTTATTCTTTACCAAACCATGGTTTTATATCCTGTTATTTTACGAATGCCGGCAGCTGCACAGTGCAGCACGGTTATTTTTATAATAACACCCGGATTTGACATTCATGTGACAAAATAAAAAGCTCCATGGACCGATTACCGCTCCATGGGCCAAAATATCTCCCCGTCAATATCCGCTATATCACTCAGAGGGATCCCGGTCCCATCCCACAGGACAAGGAGGTTTTTATATTCGGATAACTGTTTGATGCTGCCTGTGACCGTGGCATAATGCCCTCCTTCCTTTTTCTCATCCGGAACAAAATATGTGACTGAAACAGAAGGGCGCTCTTTTAACTGCCCCTTCAAACATTCTTTAATGATCAGCAGCTTTTGGTCCAAAGTCTCCTTTTCATCCTCATTCAGCTCTATTCTTCTGTCCGTCAGCCGCGCCGTCTCTTTTACTGCGGATTCATATCCCGTCAGGGCCGCAAACGGGGAAAACTGGGCCGCCCGGTCCGAAACCGCCATCTGAGGCCTTGACAGGGAAACATGGCGGGGCAGGTTGATGATATCATCATAGCGTTGGGGATCATCCTCTTCTTTGCGTATCATGCCTTGTGACCTCCGATCTGCTTGTTGCGCTTCATGGTTGTAGCGCCCTCCTCCAGGTTCATGCCCTTAAGGATCGCATTTTTCCCAAATTTCTTCTTGATGTCCAGCATTGCTTTCTGCATCCGTTTCTCCCGTTCCTGATCCTGTCGTTCCTGTTCCCTCTGCTTTTCCATTGCCTCATAATCCGTAAACAGATCCAGCTGTTCAAATGTCTCCTGTTCCCGGATACCGCTCTCCTCCTCCACATGGGCCGCGGCAACGCTGACCCGGCGGACCAGCAGGTCCCTGTCCACAATCCGGTCGTACAGCCTCATGGCTGCTTCCATGATCAGCCTGGCGGACGAGGTTTTGCATCCCAGATTCTCTGATCCGTGGGCATGTCCCGGGATCCGGCGTCCATATCGGTCCGTCACAATGGGTCCCTTATACCGGCTGCGTATCTCCGGCCGGGTTAGATTCTCTATATCATAGCCAACCGTAAGCACGATCTGGTCCGTCACCATCCCTTTATCCACCAGGTCCAGGGCCAGAAGATCCGTCATTTCCTGGACGATCAGCCTGGCCTTTTCAAATCCGTACGGGCACAGCAGCACCTGGCCGGAACCCATGCTGCTCTCCTGGGGTTTATATGCCTTGATGTCCGCAATGGTGCACGGTTCCCATCCCCATGCATGGTCAATGAGAAGCTCTGCATTGATCCCAAACAGCTTGTACAGCAGATCCTCATTATAATAATCCCCCTGTCTGCCCAGGGAACATCTTGCAATATCGCCCATGGTATAAAGGCCGTGTTCCTCCAGCTTTTTCGCATATCCCTTTCCCACACGCCAGAAATCCGTAAGGGGCCGGTGGGTCCACAGGATACGCCGGTAGGACAGTTCATCCAGTTCAGCGATCCTGACTCCGTTTTCATCCGGCTCAATCCGCTTTGCCACAATATCCATAGCGATCTTACAAAGGTACAGATTCGTCCCAACCCCGGCCGTGGCCGTGATCCCGGTGGCCTTTAGCACATCCAGGATCATTTTCCTGGCCAGTTCACGTGCCGTGAGGCGGTAGGTGCCCAGATAGCTTGTCACATCAATGAAAACCTCATCAATGGAATAAACGTGGATGTCCTCCGGGGCAATATAATTCAGGTAAATGTTGTAGATCTTCGTGCTGTAATCCATATACAGGTTCATGCGGGGCGGGGCGGCAATATAATCCAGTGATAATGCGGCATCCGCCTTCAGCTCCCTGTCATCCGCAGAACTTCCGGAAAACACATGGTCCGGGGCCTGTCGCCTCCGTATGGCATTCACTTCCCTTACCTTTTGGACCACCTCAAATAATCTGGCCCGGCCGGGAATCCCATAAGCTTTTAGGGATGGAGAAACCGCAAGGCAGATGGTCTTCTCCGTTCGGCTGGTATCCGCCACCACCAGATTGGTGGTCAGGGGATCAAGGCCGCGCTCCATACATTCTACCGAAGCGTAGAAGGTTTTTAGATCAATGGCAATATAGGTTCTGCTCTCCGTCAACTGTATCCACTCCTTTTGTCCGTAAACCATAACATCATTTTCACCTCTCGGACAGTAATATTATATCATATTATTCCTCTGATTTTGTACAACATGTAAAGAAAAGGCCGCCGCCCTCACGATTTTTCAACCGCAAAGGCAGCAGCCTCATTAAAACTAAAGCAGTCTTACCGGTCCATGCCTGCTCCCATCATACGTAAGATCCGAAAGGCCTGCTCCCTTCGCATCTCATGGTTATTCCAGGCTTCATGGCTGGCCCTGCACTTTTGCTCCGTGTCCCGGAACCGCTCTTCCAGGGTCACGGTCCGGTCTCCCTTTACCAGCTTATCTGCCAGGTACACGATAGCCGCCTCATTGATCTCCTCCTGTTCCAGGCAATGGTGCTACCGGATGATCTCTGCAACCGCGGGATAACCTTCCCGCATCAGGATCCTGGTTCCTTCCCGGGCATGGTTCTCCCTGTGCCGCGCGATATCGTGAAGCAGGGATGCACTGCGGATCAATCCCTGGTCCAGGGACACTCCCATCTGTTCCTGGACCTTTCCCAGCACTTCTGCTATGGATGCAACTTTGCAGCAGTGTTTCCTGACCGGCTCCGGGGTCCTGTAATGTTCCAGCATTGCGGCACACTCCTCATCTGTGGGATACAGCCTTGGCATTCTTCCCAGTTCCAGTAGCTGGTAATTAAAGCTGCCGTTCTCAAGCTCCCGCACCGCTATGCGGCTGATCCCTCCGTATGGCTGGAACAGGGCCCGCGATGTCTCCAACGGACTCCCGGTAATGCCGGCCAGAAAACAGCAGTTGATCCCTGCGTGGGCAACCACCGCCACATCCCCGTCCGTCTCCTTCAGGATCCTGGTGACCGCCCGTTCCATCCTGGATTTCGCCTCGGTTCGTCTCTCCCCTTTTACGGGTTCCTGCTCCAGCGTTTTATCCAGATCCGCCATGGGAACATTTTCCCACTCCCCCATATCAAGCTCCTGGAGGTCCTGGTCGATCCGTACCGGTATTGCCATCCGGTCCGCTCCATTCTCATCCGGTATCCGGTTCCCATCCCGCCCGTCCGTTTTCCATCCCCCCAGGATCCGCGCGGTTTCTATGGAACGCGTAAGCTGGCTGCAATAGATATGTTTCACCGGATGGAGTCTAAAATACTCCCTCAAATCTTCTGCCTGGCGTTTCCCCCAATCGTCCAACAGTAAATCGGTCCGCCCAATGCACCTCTTAATTCCGTTGGGAAATCCCACTCTCCCGTGACGTATCAAATAGATTATCCTCATATCAGCTTCCCTCATTTCCCTTATCGGTTCCCAATACTCTGTCTGGCATGGTTCCACTGGATCAGATCCCGGTATTCTCTCTGTGTGTCCACATCCTTTAAAATCCCTTCGTCCTTTGTCTCCAGTTCCAATATGACGGCCTTCGTCCGCTTCACAGCTTCCCAAAGACCGCCGTCCCCATTGTCCCCGCAGACCGCCGCGGCAATCCGGCGTTCCATCACCAGGGGATGGCCGGGAATACCGCGGCACACAGGGTATACAACCTCCGCGTCCATGTTTAAAAGACCGGCAATGGTGTCCGGCCTGACAGCCGGAATATCCATGGGCATGACCATGACGCGTCCGCACTCTCTGACAGCTGCCTCCATCCCCAGCTTCACAGAATCAAACATCTGGGTCTCCCTATACCGCTCATTTCTCACAAACCGGACGCCCAGCGGGCGTAAATGCTCCTCCAGCTCATTTGCTCTGAATCCCGTTACCACCACCACAGGGTCCACTCCCAGCTGAAGGAGCGTGGAAACCACTTGACGGGAAATAGTATCCCCGCCAAAGGGAAGCATGGGTTTAAATGCCCCCATCCTCGATGAAAGACCGGCTGCCAGCAATACCGCACCTGTTTGTTTCATCCCTTTATCCCCTTTCCGGGAAATGACTTCCATCCCCCAAGCTTCCCATCCATTAGATCTCCTTGCCCTCCAGTGAACGGACCAGAAGTTTTTTCATTTCATCCGCCTGATCCCGGCCATCACCGGTCAGTATCACTTCCCGGCATACAAGAGCGGCTGCCTGTTCCATTGTCCCGCTGTTTATTTCCTTCCCCCGAAGAAATGCTTCGGTCTCGATCATGCGCACCGGCACAGGTGCGATCCCGCTGTATACGATCCGTGCATCCCTGATCTTCCCGTGCTGCACAAGATATGCAAACGCCACGCCGGACCCATGACCAAATTCCAGATATCCGCTGGTGTAATCCCCAGATTTTGGAATTTCAAACGTCTGAATCACCTCTCCAGGTTCCAGCTGCCCGGCCGGATCGGTCACACTGAAAAAATCCAGCGCCCGCCGGCTCCTTTTATTCGTCCTTATCTGCGCATCCAGGGCGGTCAGGATCGCCCGGGTACAGGATCTGTTCACTCCGTAGCATCCGCAGTTCAGACACCGGACAGCTTCCGTGCTGACCGCTTCCCAGTCTGTACCGCAGTCTGTACCGCAATCCCTATCCCCCAGCCCGGATGATATAGGGGCTATCCGTTGATCCATCCTTCCGGCAAATGCTTCCCAATCAAAACCAATAAATGTTTTTCCAGGTTTCATATATGATTTAAGGCCAAAGTCCAGATTGATCCGGTTGGCGGTCTCATAGCCTCTGCGCACCTCCCTCAGGAATTCCGGCGCGCTGCAAGACATGTGCGCCCCCTCTGCCAGACGGTCAAATTCATTCTCATCCCATTCCCCGCTGTCCGCGCCGAACCGGAATACGACCCCCATGCCGGACAGCGCCCGGATATATCCGCTAAATTCCGTTTCCGGGAAATCAGGAATCATTTTCTTAAGTTCCTTTGTGAGTTCTTCCTCTGACCGCTGTTCAAACACCCATACGCGGTTTCCAAGCTTTCGCAGATAGAAAGCGGCAGCTGCCCCGGCCGGACCGCATCCTTTGACGGCGATCCGCTTCCCGCTGTCACCGGATGGAACGGCGTAAAATATCTCAGGATGGGCCGCGATATCATCCCCCATCGCCTGAAAGACCCCGCTGATCCCCACGCTCCGGTCATGCTTTGAACGGATACAGGCAGCCTCACATTGTCCGCACATCCGGCAGGTAACAGACGGCATGGGATTATACTTCATGATGATCCTCCGGGCCTCCAGACCGTCTTTGTCCCGCAGCTGCTCCAGTACGGCCGGTATCTCCATGCCAACCGGGCAGGCGGATACACAGGATGTTGTTCCAACCGCCTTGCCTCCCATCACGGAAAAGGCGCATCCCTTTTCCCAGAGGGCATGGCACTCCGTACCGCCTTCTTTGATACAGGGCACTGCGCTTCCTGTGAAACCACAGTTAACATTCTGAAAAATTTCATCACATATGGTTGGTGCCTTTACGCCGGTGTCTTTGTCCTCCGATGTTTCCATCGCTGTATCCACCGCTGTGTCCTCCAATGCTTCCTTCCCTCTGCCGGTCAGCATCACCGCAGCGTCAAACAGCGGTTTCGCCTCCCGTTTCAGCAATTCTGATTCAGCCATGACGGAAAGCGTTACCCCTGCTCCAACCGTTATGATATCCTCATTTTCAGAAATGCAGCAGTTTAATGTCTGTTCCATAAACAACGCCTCCCCCATATTTCCACTTGCCACTTACAATATCCGGTTCCTAACCGGAGCCGGATATTGCCGCAGCATTTCACTTATATATTATTTGTCCGGTACAACCCGCCTTACAGTCCCAGGGACCTCTTGATCTGTACCTTTATCTCCTGAAGCTTGTAGGCGTTTTCCTTAAGAGGCGCCGCGCCGGCGCAGGCCAGCTGTGCCGCCTCCTCCGCCAGTTCTTCGGTGACGGCCTTGCCTGTGAGAAGTTCCTCCACCTTGAACAGGCGTACCGGAACAGGGGCTATTCCGCCCGCTGCCAGGCGTGCGCCGCGGATGACTCCGTCCTCCTCCTTATATGCGTAGGCAAGGGAGGTAACGGCAAAGTCAATGGACTCCCGCAGACGCATCTTCAAATAGCCGGTGCGCCAGCCTTCCTGTTTGGGAATTGTGATCTCAGTCACGATTTCTCCCGGCTCCAGTTTGTCTGCGGCATGCATCACGCCGAAGAAATCTTCCGCCTCAAATACCTGTCTTGTGGTGTGGATTTTTGCGCCGAGGGCGATCAGCACCGGACTCATGTCGGAAGCATTTACGGAATAGCAGCCGCAGTTCATGCAGCGCCCTGCCTCGGCTTTTGCTTCCTCCTGTGTCAGGCTTTCTGAATCTTCTTTTTCCAGACAGCGCTCATTTACCGGCGTATCCTTCTCCACCGCAGCCTTTGGAATCTCAATGGCCAGGCTGTCATGGCGCAGGAATCCTTCTTCCTCCTTTTTGGGCTGAAGCGGGAACCCCATATAGCTGCTCATGCTTCTGGCCGCAACGCCGCCATCACGGACCGCCTTGATGGCAACAGACGGACCGGAGGCCGCATCGCCGCCTGCATAAACGCCCGGCGCCCTTGTATCCTTGTGTTCGCCAACCTCGATCAGGCCCCTTGCATCCTTTAATTCCTCTTTGTATTTCTCGCCCAAGAAGTCCAGGTCAACACGCTGTCCGGTTGCAAGGATGATACAGTCGGATGCGAACATCTGCTTGTGCGCGTCATCATAGACCGGACTAAAATGTCCATGCTCATCAAATACGGACACGCATTTCTTGGCTTCCAGTCCGGCTACCTGTCCGTCACCGGATTCCACCACGCGCTCCAGGCCCCAGCCGTTATAAATCTCCACACCCTCTTCCTCCGCGCGTGCGATCTCTTCCTCTGTGGCAGGCATCTCCTCCCGCTGCTCCAGACACACCAGCTTTACCTTCTGTGCGCCCAGGCGGACGGCTGTCAGAGCAACGTCCATGGCAACATTTCCGCCGCCGCATACAAGAACTTCCTTCCCGATCTGCCTGCTCATGAACTTCTTCACTTCCACCAGGAAATTGAGGCCGAAATGGGTCAGCTGCTCGCCTTCAATACCAAGGATCGGCTGTTTCCACGCTCCCGTATCCAGGAACACGGTATCGTGATCCTGTTTGATGGTTTCCATGGCAATATCCTTGCCCACTTCCGTATTGTACTTAAACTGTACTCCCATTCCCGTTATGGCCGCCACCAGGTCGCGGACATAATGCTTGGGCAGACGGTATTCCGGTATTCCGTACATGAGGACGCCGCCGGCTTCCTCCATCTTCTCATAAACCGTGACCTGATGTCCGGCCTTGCGCAGATAATATGCGGCTGTCAGGCCTGCTGGGCCTGCTCCCACGATTCCAACCTTCTTACCGGTCTCCTGGCTGGGAGCCGGATAGAATCTGGATGCATGTTCCAGAATGTAATCTCCCAGAGCGCGCTCTACGGAGTGGATGCTGACTGAATCCCCGTGCTGGCACTGGTTGCATTTTGTCTGGCAGGTATGGGGGCATACTCTGGCTGTGAGCATGGGCATGGGGTTCACCTGCATGATAATTTCAGCTGCCCCGTCCCAGTTGTCCTCTCTGATCTTCTGCATATAAGCCGGGATATCCGTTCCCGCGGGACATTCCGCGGAACACGGCGTTATGCCTGCTTTCATGCCGCCCATGACGGAATGGTACTGATTCCTTCCATGGATGGCGTAGCATTCCTCTCCGCCCTTTCTTGCACACATCAGGCGTCCGCCTATGTTATCCGGATAACGGTAATACCAGCAGCGCACATCCTGGCAGAGGTTTCCGCCCATGGTTGCCGCATTCCTCACAATTGGGGATGCGATGCTATGTGCTGCTTCCCGGACCGCGTTCAGCCCGCCTGCAAGCAGGCCGGATTCCTCGATGTCGCAGAGCTTTGTCAGCGCGCCGATGGAAACCGTATCGCCATTGTCCCTTATGTATCCGGTATCCGAAATCTCCTTCAGGTTTACAAGCAGTTCCGGATAATCCGGCAGCAGGTTCTGTTTCAGGGTTCCGATCAGATCCGTACCTCCGGCAACCGGCTGGGCTTTTTCATATGATTTTAATGCCTCCGATGCTTCCTCAAAACTACCGGCATTGATATGACTAAATTTTTTCATTCCATTCACCTCCCCTTAAGCTTTTCCAAGTGCTTTCAGAATCCGGTCAGGCGTTGCCGGATACTCGTTGATCTCCGCTCCTCCGATGGCGTTCTCAATGGCCATCAGTACGGCCGGCGGTCCTCCTGCTCCGGTTATCTCACCGATTCCAATGGCGCCGAACGGGTGGGCTGTGGGGAACTGGGACTCCAGGATCGATGTATCAAAATGGGGAAGTTCATTAAAGGGCCTCCACTTGTAATCGATCAGGTTGTGAGTCATAATACGTCCCAGCACAGGATCCAGCACATGCGCTTCCAGCTGCGCGGTATCCAGACCCGCAGATCCAAGGCCGCCTTCAAACTGCATCTTCAGCTCGATGGGGTTCACGATCTGTCCCACATCGGATGCGCCCAGTACGTCCACTACCTTTACCAGTCCGGTATCCAGATCCACTTCCACTTCCACAAAGATCATGACACAGTTGTTGTGGTTAAAATCTCCCTCGATCCCGCCTGTACCTGTGATTGAATAATACAGAGGACAGATCCGCAGCCATGGAATCCGGTTGGACGGGTCATCCTTCTTAAATATCATCATATCCTTTGTATCCAGTTCCTCGGGACTGCATCCCATCACGGGAGCCGCTTCCTCAAGCAGCTTCTTTCTGGCCTCTGCAGCCGCTCTTCCAACTGCCGCGCCGCCAGTGATGGTTCCTCTGGAACCGGCCAGTCCGAAATCAGCCGGGTTGGTGCCGTTGTCGGCCTGCACCACAGTAACTGCTTCCATGGGAACGTTTAACACCTCTGCCGCCACCTTTGCAATGGCCAGACGCTCGCCGTTGCCGCATTCCGAAATAACGCAGTGTACGGTCACCTGGTCATTTTCCAGGCGCACATATGCAAATGTCTCGTCACTCTGTGGATCACCGCTGCTGTGAAGGCTGAAGCCCACGCCGTACGCCTTGTTACCTTCCACTCTGGTGGGCTTGCCCCATCCTTTCCACTTCCGGTACCATCCGAATTTCTCCGCCGCCACATCAAAGCACTTGGTGTAGTCGATCACCGGATTGCTGTATTTGTGTCCGGTTCTCCAATAATACTCATCCCCCGCCTTGCAGAAATTCTTCTTAAAGACGGTAACAGGATCCATATCGATCTGCTTTAATGCCCGGTTCAGCAGATGGAGGGCGCAGGATTTCAGTTCCTGTCCCCCAAATCCTCTGGCAATGCCCACCGGGGTCAGGTTGGATACCACCACCTTGGCGGTCACGTCCCAGTTAGGTGTCTGGTTGAGAACCAGGTTCAGCTCGCCCAGGCCTTCCGCTACCTGGCCCTGGGTCAGCTCGGAGCCAACGCCGGTGCTCACAAGCCAGTCGCCCTTGATCGCATGGATCATGCCGTCCTTCTTAACTCCGATCTTGCCGATAAACTTGTTGCTGAGGCGGCGCTCATATGTAAGAAGATGCTCTTCCTTTGTCATGTTGAATTTAACGGCGGATCCCGCCACCTTTGATGCCGCTACCACAAGCATACTGGTATAGCTCAAGCTGTCCTTGTTGCCGTAGCTTCCGCCCACGTTAGGGGTGATGGTGGAAATGTGCGCCCCAATGGTCAGTCCCAATGGTTTGGCAACCATGTTCGGTCCCTGCGAGGACGCCCATACGGTTACATGGGAATCATCTTCCCATCTGGCCGCGATAAACGGAACCTCGGGTGCTCCCGGGAAGGACGGCTTGTCATAAGAAACCTTGCCTTCCACCACCACATCGCTTTCTTCAAAGCCCTTTTCCACATCTCCCTCGCGGATATAATAAAATGGCGGATCATTTCCCTCAAAATAGCTGCCGGGAGGCAGACAGTTGTTCTCGTAGTGGTACCCCTTGGATTCGATGTTATCCTCTGCCCGGTACACTTCAGGCGCACCCGGCTTGATGGCCTCCTCCACATCATATACAGGAGTCAGCTGCTTATACTCCACCTCGATCAGCTCCAGCGCTTCCTCCGCAATGTCATTGCTCACGGCGCTCACCGTTGCCACCACATCACCTGTAAAACGCAGATGCTGATCCATCACCGGACGGTGGGCGGGAACGCCCGTCTTCCATGCCGGCGCGTTCTTGTAGGTCATGACGGATTTCACCCCGGGCATGGCCTCTGCCTTTGAGGTATCAATGGAAACAATCTCCGCATGAGGGTAAGGGCAACGCAATACTTTCATGTATAGGACATTGGGTATTTTTATATCATCACAGTAAACAGCCTTTCCGGTCACGATCGCACGTCCATCCTGGCGGCGGCGCACTTTTCCAATATGACGGTATTCAGACATTCTTATTCCCTCCTTTACAAAATAGACTTCACTGCTTCGATCACCTGGTAATGGCTGATGCAGCGGCAGTAATTGCCCGACAGGGCATCCTTTATCTCTTCCTCTGTCGGGTTGGGATTCTTATTTAACAGGGACTTTACCGCAATGATAATGCCCGGCGTGCAGAATCCGCACTGGAATGCACTGTGGGACAGAAATGCTTCCTGGATCGGGTCCAGTTCTCCTGTCACCGGATCGCTTAAGCCCTCAATCGTAACAATTTCTTTTCCGCCGCATTCCGCTGTGAGCGTGATGCAGGATGCCACCGCTTTCCCGTCCATGAGTACGGCACAGCATCCGCATGCCCCCTGTCCGCAGGACATCTTGGTTCCCGTCAGTCCAATCCTCTCCCGCAGAGTCTCCAAAAGTGTCTCGGATTCCGGAATCTGGCCCAGCCTCCGCCCAATGGTAAACTCATACGTTTCCCCATTAATCTTCAGAGTCAATTCGCTGCCCATTATAATCCTCCTTTCAAACATATATTTGTACATCCAGCAACAGGCAGTTGCTAGTTAAATATATGACAATCATATCTCCAACCAAGAAAATATTCTATCATGGGGACGAAGGTTTTTTGTGTATTATTGTCTATATGTAGACATTTTTCTCCTGTCTTATTATATATTTTTTACTTGAACGGCACACTGTTATTTGTTATAATATTATTTTAGTTATATATATTGTACATGGAAGCCTGGGAGGATCAGCATGGGGAACATCAGTTTTGTTTTCGAGGATGATTTTATTAAATACAAGAACATGTTTGAACGGTACTGCCCGCCTCCCCTGAACGTAAAAAAGGGAACTGATCTGTGCAGACAGTGCTATACCAGCGACTGGATGTACTACCTGGCGGACGGCATTGCCAAGGTATATATGACCAATTATGACGGTAATGACCGCATTATTGATTTCATGAAAAAGAATACCCTGATCGGAATGGACTGTGTGATCCCAACCCTAAAGTCCGTGGTCAGTATCTCCTGCGTCACCGATATCCACGTCCTCCCCTTTAACGCGGATATCTTAAAAAAGATGTTGGAGGAGGACCCGGAATTTGCTTATGACCTGGTATTATATTACGGAAAAGTCCTGCGCCAGGTAACTTACCATTCCGGGAACCTGGGAATCAGCAATCTGACGGCCCGCTTTGCCAATTTTCTCTATCTCTTTACAGATACGCCCGAATACAGGGAAAAGGGCAGGATTTCCATGACGCAGGAAGAAATTGCCGCGTCCATCAACATTTCCCGCGCCCAGGTGGCTAAGATGTGCGGCCAGATGCGGGGGGAGGGGATCATCGAGACAGGCAACCGGTCGATTGTGATCAAGGATCTGGGAAAGCTTCGGAATTATTGTCATTTGTAATCATAAAGCATAACAAAAATCCCCGCAGTCCATGTTGAAACTGTGGGGATTTCTATATTAGACCGCTGCATCCATCGGCAATTCACGTGACCGGGCGGTCATGATGGGCGGGTGAAGATCACGCACACCGGGCTCTCCGTGTGGATCACATCCCCCACCGGCATAAGCTTTCCGCTCCTCCTGTCCAGTTCAAACTCCACCAGTGTATCCGACAGCTCATTGGCCGCAAGGATCCGGTTATCCCCGGTGGATACGGTGATAAACCTGGGCTGCTGTCCTCCGGTTTTCACGCAGTCCGCAAAGGTGAGCATGCCGGTTTCAGGGTCAATGCGAAAGCTGGTCAGGCTGTCATGCTTCCGGTTGGATACGACCACGTACTCTCCCAGGGGATCCATCACAATACCGCTGGCCCAGCCGTCTCCGGTATAGGTGTCCGGCAGGGTAGGCAGGATCTGTTTGGGTGTCAGCAGCCCCTGCGCGGCATCAAATTCATAACAGGTCACTGAATAGTCCTTCTCGTTCACTCCATACCCAAACCGGTTGCCCGGACACATCACAAAATGTCTCGGTTCCGCGATCTCACGGGAGCGCACCGTGCAGGTCTTCTCCAGTTCTCCTGTTTCCCAATGGATCCTGAAAACCACCACCTGTCCGAATCCTGCCTTACGTCCCTGGCAGGATACGATGAGATAAGCGCCCGTTTCATCCTGAGCCACCTGATGGGGATGGGACACGTCCCCCGTCTTCACACCGGGGATCGTATATAAATGTTTCCGTTCCCCCAGCGTTCCGTCCTCCATTCTGGGAATGACCGCCACGGTCCCTGTCTGCAGGTTAGCCACAAATACCCAGCGGTTGGATGCGTCCACCGAAAGGTGAACCGGGTTGGTTCCTCCGGTAGATACCGTATTAAGCCGGGTTAGTTCCCCTGTCTCCCTGTCCATGGAAAAGGAGGTGATCTCACTGAAATCTCCATGTATGGTGTAGAGAAAATGTTCTGTCCGGTCCATGCAGAGGTAGGATGGGTTGACCAGGTCTCCCACGGTCCGGCGCCTGGTCCATTTTCCTGAATCATGGATTTTGAAAACCTGGATCCCTCTGCCCCTGGCGCCCCGTTCCTTCGTGGTCCTGCAGCCCACGTATGCAAATCTGTCCATATGTATCCTCCTAGATCGTGTTTGAAATTTTTTTCCGCCATTTGTTTGCTATTTGTACGCCGCCTGTATTCCATCTGTACACCCGCTTCGCGGCCTAATCAGCAGAACAGCTTAAATCCCCCCGCAAGGGCGAATATGACGATCACCATAACCGCTGAAAACGACAGGGCAAACAGTCTTGCAAACAGAGATTGCTGCACCTTTTCCGATGCATCCGTCTCCTGGGTATAAGAGGCCAGAAGCAGGCTTCCGCCCGTGGACAGAGGGCTGATCCCGGCCACGGTTGCCCCTCCCACAATCGACATGACCATCTCCAGCACACTGGTGCTGCCTCCCACATTGGATACAATATCCGGCACCGTGGGGATCAGAGTGGGAAGCACCACACCATTGGCAGAGCTGAACCAGGACATGATACCGGCCGTCAGACCAATGAGAGGAGCGGCCGTCACCTGGTTCATCATGGAGGCCAGCAGATTGGAAAGCAGCTCAATACCGCCCATCTCCTTTGTCACGCTCATCAGCACATTCACACCGCAGATCAGGATCAGCACGCTCCACGGAACCAGCCGGACGGCCGCCTTTTCATTCACCGCCCCGATCAGGATCAGCGCCAGCGCCAGGGCAAATGACACCAGCCCCACATCATACTGAAAGCCTACAACCGCAATGACCAGCACAAGGATGGCTGCAATGCCCATTTTCTGCTGACGGTTAAAGGCAGGAAGGTCCGAGGCAGATACGGCATGATCTGATTTTAGCTTATACCCCTTATAGGCCACATAAAGCAGTACTGCGCAGAGGAGGTTTGCAGCGGTAACGCCTGCAAACACCGGCGCCGCCATGCCGGAAAAACCGAATTCGGCCGTCAGGTCCGTCACAATGATACCGGATAATGCGATGGGCGAGGCAGTCCCTCCCACCGCCCCCAGGATGGCCATACATGCCATGAGCACAGGTGACGTATCCATCTGGACTGCCAACGAAACCGCGAATATGATCATTACCGACTGCACCGAGATCGCCCCGGGCCCGGCCGCCGACAGGCCGTAGGAAACAGCGTAGATGATTACCGGGATCAGATAAACATGCGTTCCCACCAGGGTCACCATCTTCTTTGACAAAAGCTCCAGCGTATGGTTCTCCTGCAGCAGACAGAAGAAAAACATGGTGCCTAAAAGCGTGATAAACAGCTTACTGGGAAACCCGTTAAATATCACTTTGGTATCCACGCCGCCGATCATCCCAAGAACAAATGCCAGGCCCAGCGACACGATACCCACATTAATCTTTCTCACAAAACCCAATACAATGGCTGCGGCCAGAAACAGCAGCGCAATTGCCTGAAATACCATATATATACTCCTTCCAAAGCCGCCCGGACCAAAGCCCGGGCCAGTTGTGTACTGCAATGACTGCTTTGACCCATGATGTAACATGTACTGCAGCGTGTGCCATTTGCATGGTCAGAACCGGATTACACCGATCAATGTAGAGACAACCAGAAGAAGGATACTGGCCGGCCACAGAATACGCAGGGAATATTTGATATGCTTGCCAATGGTGCTGTCCGCCAGGCCAAGGCCCACATAGACCGCAGCCACGCTGGGGCTGATGGGAGTGCCGAGGGTTGCAGTCAGCAAAAAGGTGGCTGCCACCACTTCCGGCGAGATCCCGAACTGTTCCACCACGCCCAGTATAATGGGCATCAGTGCATAATAAAATGCATCGGTTCCCAGGATCATAATAAGGGGAACCGCAAACAAGGCCATAAACCAGTGCATATGGGGTGCCACTCCGGCCGGAAGAATGCCCACGATCGCGGCAGCCATAGCCTCCACCATGCCGGAATCCTTGATCACGCCCATAAAAATACCCACGGAAAACAGTGTCATGGTCATGATCATGGCGGACGCGGCATAGCTCTTAAGCTGCTTTGTCTGTTCCGCCGTGTTGGGGTAATTCACAGTCAGCGCAATACAGAATGCGATCATAAAAATAAGGTGCAGAGGCAGGCCGATATCCACAAATAACAGCGCCAGCATCAGGACCGTAAGCCCAAGGTTAAACCAATAGAGTTTCTTTCTTTTGGCAGTGCCCTCGCCTGCCCCTTTCTCGTCAGCCGCCGTATCATCCTTATCAGCTCCGGCTCCATTATGTATCTCGATCCGGGCGATCACAAATGCGATCCCAAATGCGATCACCGCCAGCGCTGCAACAGAGGGCATGATAAACTGGTACAAATCTGAAACCTCGATCCCGATCACGGAAGCCGCACGCATGGTGGGACCGCCCCATGGAACGATATTCATAACACCGTACATGCCGCACATGGTTCCAAGCAAAGCTTCCGGCCGGACCTTCAGCCGCTTGCAGATCGGCAGGAATGCGGGAACCACGATCAAAAACGTGGTTGCGCCCGAGCCGTCCAGATGTGCCACAAAGGTAGTGATAACCACTGCAAACAGCACGGTGGTAACATTGTTCCCCACCCGTTTGATAAGGAAATGGATGATCGGATCAAATAGCCCCTCATTGGACATCAGCGTAAAATAAGAAATGGAAAAAATAAACAGAACAGCCGTACTGAGCATTGTATTGAGACCGGTCTTCACAAACCCGCTGATGGCTTCGATCCCAAATCCACCGGCTACTGCCGCGATCAGCGGCAGCAGTATAAATGCAACCGGAGGCGACAGCTTATCCTTGATCAAAACAAACATCAGCACAAACATCAAGATAAATCCAATTACTGCTAAATTCATGTGTAAATCCCCCGTTTATATTAGTGTACACCATTATTCCATAGTCTGCCACGCTTTAATCCAGGTGCAGCGGGCGTATCTTTCTCACCACATCCAGAATGGTGCCGTCCCTGGCCTCCACAACAGCCACTACCTGGTCTTCCCACTCCAGACGGTCCGGTGTTCCCACCAGGCCGTATGCCTTATCCCGCAGCGTCTCTATGGTCACATGGGCGATCCCGGCGGCATCCAGGCAGTCGATCAGGTCGCGGCGCAGCGGGTTCACGGCAATGCCGTAATCCGTCACCAGCACATCCACACAGTCTCCCGGCGTGGTAACCGTCACCACCTCATCGCAGACCGTGGCCATACGCCCTCTGGTAAGAGGTGTGACAATGATACAGCATTTGCTTCCGGCCGCCGTGTCCGGATGGCCTCCCGGCGCGCCCCGCAGCACCCCGTCCGAGCCGGTGATCACGTTCACATTAAAATCCGTATCGATTTCCAGGGCGGACAGCACCACGAAATCCAGTTTATTTACATAAGCGCCTTTATTGGCCGGATTGGCGTACTCACTCAAGTCCGTCTCATGGTGGTTGGGATTCTTAAAAATGTGGTCGATCGCCCCCTGGTCAAAGTCCTGGGTATCCAGAATGTGCTCCACCAGCCCCTTATCCTGAAGACGGCAGACCGCACTGCTGGTCCCGCCCAGTGCAAAGCTCATCCGGATATTCTTTTCCAGCATATGCTCCTCCAGGAACTGGTTCACCGCCAGGGACGGTCCTCCCACACCTGTCTGGAAGGAAAATCCATCCTTAAAATACGGTGTTGCGGCAATGACATCCGCCACATGCTCGGCCATCATAAGTTCCCTGGGGTTATCCGTCATACGCGCTTCTTTTGTGGAAATCTTACCGGCATCACCGATATCATCCACCAGACACACACAGTCCACATCAATGGCGGATATGGAAGATGGCAGATTGGGAAATGGCGCCAGTGTATCCGTTATGATAACCGTGTGGTCTGCAAAATGGGAATCATGGATGGCAAATCCCATGGAACCGCAGTTGTTCTTTCCGCCCACGCCCTTGGCATTGCCGCAGCAGTCGGAGGTAGACGCAGCCAGAAACGCGATATCAATATGCACCTCTCCGGCCTCCACCGCTCTCGGCCTGCCGCCGTGGCTTCGGATGACCGCAGGTGTCTTCAGTCTGCCCGCGGATATCACCTCGCCGATCCGTCCCCGGACCCCGGACGTCTGAACTCCGATTACCCTGCCGTCTTCTATATAATCTGCGATCACATCCTGGGCATTGCCCAGCGATGTGGCCGCAACCGTAATATCCTTTAATCCCATTTCCTCCACCAGGACCTTTGCCACCATGCCGGCCACATAATCCCCGTCCCTGAATTCAGTATGAAAGGAAAATGTCATCCCGTCATGGGCGCCGCACCGTTCACATGCTTCTCGGATGCTGCCGCACACCTTGCTCTCCAAAGGCTTTACAAACCTCCGTGTGTTGGGGGAATCCTTTTTCACATATTTGCCATCCATATAGTATTTGCCCTGATATACTTCTTTTCCATTTACAAGAAGTTCGTCAGGAATGTCTCTTTTTACCGCATTGATCATTGACCGCCACATCCTTTCCCTTTATAAATCACCCTTATACACGCCGCAGGCCTTTGCCAGCGCAATCACTCTCCTCGCATCCTCAAAAAACGGAATATCCACCATCTTGCCGTCAACCGTATACACGCCCACACCGGAATCCGCCTGTTCATTAAAAGACCGCACCAGCTTCTCCGCGTAAGCAATCTCTTTGGCAGCGGGGGCAAATGTCTCATGTACAAACCGGATCTGCTTGGGATTCACGATGCTCTTGCCGTCAAATCCCATTTTCCGGTTCTGGATCACTTCCTCCTTAAACCCGTCCATATCGTCAATGTTGGGGTACATGGTGTCAAAGCACTGAACGCCTGCCGCCCTGGCCGCCAGCAGCATCTGTCCCCTGGCTGCCAGCATTTCAATGCCGCCGCGTTCAATCTGCACATGCATGCTCTTTCTGAAGTCACCTCCGGAAATGGCGCACCCGAACATCCGGTCCGAGGCGGTCACGATCTCATAGGCGTTCATTATGCCCTTTGGGCTTTCAAGCGCAGCCATCAGAAGGGTTCTGCCCTCCTCCACGCCGAATTCACGTTCCGCTGCCAGCGTGTGCTCCTCCACGGTCCTCACGTCCTGGGCGCTCTCACATTTTGCAATGCGGATTCCGTCCGCGCCCCCTGCCACCACGCAGCGGATGTCCTCCTGCCAGTGGGGCGTATCCAGTCCATTGATCCGGACGATCACCTCCGTATCGCCGTAATCAATGTGTTTCAGGGCCTGAAACAGGGAGAATCTGGCTGCATCCTTCTGGTTCTCGGCCACCGCATCCTCCAGATCCAGAATGATACTGTCTGTTCCATAGATATACGCATCTTTAATCAATCCCGGTTTCTGTGCGTTCATGAACATCATGGTCCTGCGCAGCCGGTTTTTCTGTGGTCTTGGACGTGGAATCATTTTGCCATACCTCCCCATGGAATATTTTTTTCTGCTGCGCCGCAGCTTCTGTATACCGCGCACTGCACCCTGGCTTTGAGGGTGCACTCCAGAGCGCCCTTGTCCACCACCTTTACAACTCCTTTGCTGACCCCCAGTGTGTCAAGGGTCTCCAGGACCGCCGCCTTGATCTGGCGCCCGTACTGGTTCATCACACTGCTCTCAATGGTCAGCTCGATCCCCTGCTCTCCCGGCTCCACCGTAACCTGCGCATCGCTGGACTCCAGGGTGCCCGCGATCGCTGTTTTCAGAATTTCCATAAGCTCTTCTCCTTTTCCTGACTGATTGCTCTTGCATGCCTTTATTAAACACCGGTTCCAGGCAAAAGTAAAAGTCAATTTTTTCGTAATATACCATTCTAATTTTGAATCGTATTTTTATTTACATTATTACTTTTTATATTATAATGGTCTTATAAATACATTATTTTTTAACTCATTCCCAGATGGTTCTCAATTCATTCAATTCTTATATGGAATATATATTTCTTTTTATCCATTCCTTATAAGAATTGAATAAAATACTTTTATCATGGAGGCGGTTATGGACGAACGCGATTTTGAACTATTGGATATTTTGGAAAAAACAAAGAACATCACACATGCGGCTGACCTTTTGTATGTGACACAGTCATCCCTGTCAAAGCGCATCACCGCCATTGAGAATGAACTGGGTGTAACCCTTCTGATCCGCTCCAGGCAGGGGATCCATTTTACCCCGGAAGGTGAGGAGGTGCTTAAATATACCACCCAGGCAGCCAGACAGCTCACCTTGATGCGGGAGGCGCTGAATATCAGCCGTTCCTATGTATGCGGCACCTTAAATGCAGGAATATCCATCAACTATGCCCTCTACCAGCTGCCGGATGTGCTGGCCCGATACCGAAAACAGTATCCCCATGTAAATACCCACGTCATCACGGACCAGAGCCGGAATATTTACATGCAGATCGCCCAGGGTCTGATCGATGTTGCGATCATCCGGGGCGAGTATCCCTGGAAGGAACATAAGGTCCTGCTGGACCGCGAAAATATATGCGCGATCTGCAGTGCCAAAGACAAGGGCAAACATCTTGGAGAAATTCCATATATTGGGAGAAAAACAGATATGGTATTTGAACGGGAGACAGCCCAGTGGATGCGCGAACATAATATACAGCCTCAGCAGCACGGCATCTTTGTGGACAATATTACCACCTGTGTGGAGATGGTTACCCGCGGGCTGGGCTGGGCCATTGTTCCGGAGATATGCCTGAACGGCTTTTCCGGCGATATCCGCCCTCTTACCTTTGCCAATGGGGAGCCCTTTGTCCGATCCACCTATATCATGTATACAGATACCGCGCTTTCTTTGCCCCAGGCCGAGGCATTTATCAATATTGTGCGAAACCAGGAAAACAAAGGAGTTTGACATGTCCGACTATACCATTTCCCGGATTTTTAAAAGCGACCTTCATGGCAGCCGGCAGATGGATCTGCTGCTGTTACAGGAAGGAATCCGCAGGGATCCCAATCTGGATTACTCCTGCGGACTGTTTGATGACAAAATGCAGCTGGTTGCCACGGGAAGCTGTTTCGGCAATACCCTTCGGTGTTTGGCGGTCAGCCGCCTGCATCAGGGCGAAGGGCTGATGAACCGCATTGTGACCCATCTCATGGAGGTACAGTATTTCCGCGGCAACACCCATTTATTTCTATATACAAAATGCTCCGCCGCCAGATTCTTCCACGATCTGGGATTTTATGAAATTGCCCGGATTGACGGGCAGGTAGTGTTTATGGAGAATAAGAGGAATGGATTTGACAAATATCTGAAAGGTCTTAGCGGTGATCTGGCACAGCATGGTGCAGATTGCCGTGGTGCAGATTGCCGTGGTACAGGTTGCCGTGGTACAGGTTGCCGTGGTGCAGACTTCCGTGATGCAGCCCCCGGATCCAAACCGGTCTCAGCCATTGTCATGAACGCCAATCCATTTACCCTGGGCCACCTGTATCTGATCGAAAAAGCGGCTGCACAAAGTGATCTGCTGCACATTTTTATTGTAAGCGAGGACGTCAGCCTTGTGCCCTTCCAGGTGAGAAAACGGCTGGTCATAGAAGGGACCGCTGGGATTCACAATCTGGTCTACCATGACAGCGGGCCTTATATTATCAGCAACGCAACATTTCCCAGCTACTTTCAAAAGGATGAGGATGCCGTGATCGAAAGCCATGCGCGGCTGGACCTGGCTATCTTTGCCCGGATCGCCGGGACGCTGGGGATCACCTGCCGGTATGTGGGGGAGGAACCATTCAGCCGGGTGACCGGTATCTACAACCGAATCATGGAATCCCAGCTTCCAAAGGCCGGTATCCATTGCCGCGTGATTCCCCGAAAGCAGGCGAACGGCACGGCAATCAGCGCCTCCTCTGTGCGCAATGCCATCAGGGAGAACCGCATGGACCTGCTTGCCGGTCTGGTTCCCGACAGCACTTATAGGTATTTTTGCAGTGGGGAAGCAGGGCCTGTGATCCGGGCCATTACAAGTCAGGATGATGTGATCCATTATTAGAAGGAGAGACTACCGATATGAATATTGATTGTTCCAAGATTGCGGTCGGCAGGGAAGCGGCGCTTTTAGACATGCTGGATGCCAGAGAACGCAGGCAGGATATGCAGAGAGCTCTGATCGGACAATACCATCTTCCGGTCATTTCATTTACCCTTAATATAGTGGGGCCGGTAAAAGTATTTCCCCTGGCTGTGGAAACATTTTATGAGGGAGTGGACCTGATCGGGGCGCAGCTTAACGCCTGGAAGATTCCGGTCCTCTGTACCCGTTCCATCACGGCCCACACCGGCTGCGAATACTTTTGGGTCGTGGACGGAGATCTTTGTTTTATCAAGGAAACCCTCTGCCTTCTGGAGGACAGCTTAAGCTTCGGACGGCTGTTTGACATTGACGTGATCAACACGGACGGGCGGAAGATCTCCCGGACCGAGCTGGGATTTCCGGTCCGCAAATGCCTGCTCTGCAGCCGGGACGCATTTGTGTGCGGCAGGGCCAGAACCCATACGGTGAAGGAACTGCTTAATAAGGAATGCCAGCTCATGAAAGAGTATTTCACCTGCAGGTACGCAAAAAAACTTTCCTCTCTTTCCATGCTGGCCCTCTTATATGAAGTCAGCGTCACGCCTAAGCCCGGCCTTGTGGACCGCAGCAATACGGGCGCCCACAGGGATATGGATATTTTCACCTTTGAGGCCAGCGCCGTTTCCCTGAACCATTTTTTTGAAAAGTTTGCCCTGTGCGGTATGGAAAACAGCCATGAATCATTTTCCCGCATCTTCTCCCGTCTCCGCTCCCTGGGCATACAGGCTGAGGATGCCATGATGAAGGCAACGCACAATATCAACACCCATAAGGGTCTTATCTTCTCCCTGGCCATTATGAACTGTTCCCTGGGTTATATGTACGCCAATCAGATCCCCTATTCCCAGGACAACCTGCTGTCGGTAAACCGCAGGCTGGTGGAGGATGTGCTGGAGGATTTTAAGGATATCACAGCGGAAAATGCCGGGACAAACGGTGAGCGCCTGTATGCCCTCTATGGAATGAAGGGCGCGAGGGGGGAGGCGCTGTCCGGGTATCATACGGTTTTAAAGGTGGCCCTTCCTGTGCTTAAGGACTATCTGGGAAAAGGGTTTTCCATCAATGACGCCGGTGCCATGACACTGTTACATATCATAGCAAACTCGGAGGATACGAATATTGTGAACCGCTCTTCTTATGGGGAGATGAAAGAGATACAGGGGAACCTTGGGAAAATGCTTCAGGAGGAAGAAATCATGCAGGGACAGGATGCAAAAGCTGGACTAGATGCAAAAGCCGGACTGGCGTATATAGAAGATCTGGACCGGGACTTTATACAACGCAATATCAGTCCGGGAGGAAGTGCGGATCTTCTGGCGCTGACGTATTTTATTTATCTGTTTGAAAAAGAATTTGGGTGAGGGAGGACTGGCCAGTACAGGGTAACCGTCATCGGACAGCACTTACCTGACACGGTTCCTCCCTCTTTGTCATCCCAAATCTTTCCGCATATATTTTCCCAGCATTTCCTTTAAAACCTTTATCTCCACCGGCTTGGCAAGAAAGTCATCCATCCCGGCTTCCAGACAGCGTTTCCGGTCCTCCTCAAAGGCGTCCGCGGTGAGAGCGATAATAGGGATACGGGCTGCATCCGGCCGTTCCAGGGCACGGATGGCCCTGGTTGCCTGATATCCGTCCATAACCGGCATGCGGCAGTCCATTAAGATGGCGCTGTAATACCCCGGCTTCCGGCTTTGGAATGCCTCAACGCCCTCCTTTCCATTGACAGCCAGTTCCGTGGTCAGGCCCAGGAACTCCAGGATTCCCATCATGATCTCCTGATTAATGGCATTATCCTCACACAGCAGTATGCAGGCAGACTGTCCGGCGGGATCACCGGCCGCATCCGCTGCCAGTTCCTTCTCACATGGTCCCTTGGCGGCCGGGACATCCATCTCGATCACGAATATACTTCCCTTGCCGATGCTGCTCTCCACATGTATGGTGCCGTTCATCAGGTCTACCAGCCGTTTAACAATAGCAAGCCCCAGTCCGGTGCCGGACATTCCCATGGCCTTTCTGCTCTCCTGGGTAAATGATTTGAACATCTGCTTTTGGAACTCCGGGGACATGCCCATCCCATTATCCTCCACCCGCATGGTCAGGTGGATCATTCCGCTGTCCTTGGGCACTCCTTTTATGGTGAGTGTGACTGTTCCTTTTTCATCCGTATATTTGACCGCATTGGACAGCAGGTTAAACAGGATCTGGTTAAAACGCTGCTGGTCCGCCAGAACTGTGATCTTCTCATCCACATCGATCCTGAAATCGATCTGTTTTTCCCCTGACAGGGGAAGGATCACGCTTTCCAGATACCTGCGCAGTTCCTTCATGGAGTATGCCTTGGGGTGCAGCTCGATCATGCCGCTTTCAATCTTGGACATGTCCAGGATATCGTTGATCAAGGTCAGCAAAAAGCCGGATGAGATTGAAATCTTTTTCAGATAGCTTCTCATGGCCTCCTCTCCCACCCCGTCCTGAAGGGCCAGCTGGGTCATTCCGATAATACCGTTCATGGGTGTGCGGATATCATGGGACATATTGGCCAGGAACTCTGACTTGGCTTTGCTGGCCTCGTCCGCTTCCCTCACCGCCTGCTCCAGCCTGCGCTCTTTTAACACTTCATCCGTTCTGTCACTGACACAGAAAATCCACTTTTTCTGCCAGTCTGCTACCTCCGGAACATAGCCGCTCAGGCGCAGGAGCTGCTGCTTGCCGCTCCCGGGATTGCTGTATGGAAAATCTACGTAGAAATTTTTCTTGTCTTTCATGATCCTTTGGATCCGTTCCAGTTCCTCATCATCAAACGGAAGCTTGATGGATCTGGTATCATGATCCAAAATCTCCCTGCTTTCAAACCCCAGGATACGCCCGATATTTTCAGAGACATAATCCACCTCGTCAGTTTCATGGTCAAACACCAGGAAAACGCTGTCCACATTTTCAGCAAGGAGCCGGAAAAGCGTATTGCGGTATTCCCTTTCATGAAGCTTTGTTTTGGTAATCCGGTTATTATAGATAATGAGCAGAACAGCTGCTAGAAGGACCACCACCACAAACGCGCCCACAAGATAGGCCATGCCGGAGGATTCTTCTTTTATCACATCATAGGGTATCATGGTGATCAGATATTCCGCTGCAGCGTCATTGACCGGGACAAAATAGAGATAGACCTTTTTCCCTTTCAGGCTGACAACCGCACTTCCCGTCTTTCCTCCCGACAGGGCGTTCCTTATCTCTCCGGCCGTTTTTGTGTCACCGTTTTCATTCAAGGCACTATACAGATCACCATGTACGTTCTCCGGCATGATTCTGTCCGAGTAGATAACAAACTCACCGGTTCGGGCATCGATCACGCAGGAAAATCCCTGCCCGTCATAAAACTCCATAACACTGGGCACATAATACCTGGACAGATTGACCATTCCATAGAGTACGCCTGCCTTTTTATCTTCATGGTATAGATCCGTGCGGTACGCAATCTGCCGTTTGCCGTTTGCCTCCCAAAAAGGCCTGCTGACATTACTGCCCTGGGGAAAGTCCAGTTTTGCGGCAAAGTCAGACGCTTCTTCCGGCTGTCGTTGGCCGGAGGACACACATTTTCCATCATCATATGACGCGATCATCTCACTGAAACCGGAATCCGGGGCTGCCTGCAGTATATCTGCCGCCTCGTCCCTGTCATAAAGCTTTCCCAACACCTCCGCCATGTTGGCAAGGACTGCCCGGTCCGCATCGGTGGCATTGGAGATACACTGGACCCCGGCCAAAGAAGTGGTGCGGATCGCCAAAACAGCCGCATCCCACTGTGTATTTGACAGATACATGGTAAAACCGATCACTGAGGCAATGATAAGGATAACCGATGCGATGATAACACCCATATGCTTCCAGTTTACGTGCTGCTGCTTTGGAAGCTTGTCCGTATCTCCGGCATGTCTGCCAACCCATTGGCGCAGCTGTCTCATCTGTCTGGCATCCTTTTGGATGATTTCTTCCTTTTCCATCAGCTTGGATGCATATTCATCCAGTTTAAGGCGGTCATCCTTCAGCTGGTTATTAGCCATTACCAGATTCGTGGCATCCAGGCACAGACAGACGATCTGGTCAATGCCGCGGCTGTCACGGCTGCGCACGCCCTTGATATCTCCCCAGAAATAGCTGTTATCGCTTTTTCTGATACGCAAAAGCGCCTTAAACTCATCCCCCTGATCCATTGTGTCCAGGACGGCCGCCCGCAAAAGCCCCCGATCTTCCGGGTGGACCGCATTGCTCAGTCTGCCGGCTATGGCTTCCAGGTACTCCTTCTCATTCCTGTATCCCAGATAGATGAGCATATTCTGGTTGATAATAGCCAGAGGAAAGTCCTTCCCCAACTCCATGGCAAAGATCCCACCGGGCAGCATTGTATTCACAAAATCGCGCAGGACATCGGATTCATGCTGCTTTGCAAACTCAAAGGGAAAATACTCTCCCTGTTCCTGGTGTCCTTCCGGAATAGAGGTATGCATCTCGCAGATCTTGGACCGGCCGTTCTCCATCTTTGTCATACAGGTAACGCGGCTTTAACAGTTCCAGCGGCGACCAAGAGTCCCTCTCCATCCGTGAATCTCCCCCTATTCCCGCAGCAGATATGCGTCTTTCGTATCTTTATTTTATCTTCCGTTTTCATCCATTCTATCATAGAAGATGGGCAGATGCAATGACCGGCAGATTTGGGAACGGGTGTGTGAAAAATCCTTCGGACCGGATAGCCTATTGGATCGGGCCGTCTGTTTGATGAACTGCAGCTGCCTTCCTAAAAAAATCCTCCAACTCCCTGACCGGCACCAGAAGGCCGTCCCGTGAACCGAGTAAATGCTTCCCAAACCGGTAGCTTGGCACTGCGTCCAGGCGGTTCTCTCCCCAGGCGTACCGGTTGCCTGCCAGCACCTGCTCCCGGTAACGGTCTTCCTCTATACAATTCCTAAAAGCATTGTGGTCTGCCCCGCACTGTTTGGCAAGCCCGGCAAGTACGTCTGTTGATGCAATATCCATGTTCTTGTCAAAGCATGCCTCATAAACCAGCCTGTGGTATTTCCACAGATTTCCCCCGTGCTCCTGGATATAATACATGCCCTGGATCGCACGGTCGCTGTGCATAAAATAAGTTTCCGGGTATGGATGTGACTCACAGGGACGCCATGTAATCTCTATCCGGGGATAGTATTCCAGAAGATTCAGCAGATTCTTGTGGCCGCGGTAGCAATAGGGACAGGCATAATCAAAAAACAATTCTATGTTTATCATTTCAAACCCCTTTCTTCTTTTATATCATAGGTATCTCTTTCAATAAAGTGAACCGCCCACTGATCCCAGTAGCCCTCATACACTCTGCCATCCTGTCCGTCAAAGTTCAGCTGATACATCCTGAATGTGACCAGGATATCCTTAGGCTGCCACTGTTCCTCATATGTATATTTGTAACTCATTCCCAGCCGCTTCATTACCTCGCCGCTGCGGGGATTATTCACATCATGGGTGGCTGTAATATAAAGAAAGCCATCCCTTTTCAGCTGCCGGATCACCGCCCTGCATGCCTCACTTATAATTCCATTGTGCCAAAACTCCCTGCGCAGTCCATACCCCAGATCATAGGGAGCCTTTGTTCCTACATTAACATATCCAATGGGTATCTGGTCACTCTTTAAACAGACGGCATAGCAATATCCCCGGGGCTGCCTGTAAGCATCCCTGTATTTTGTTTCAAATAATGCCCTGGCTTCCTCCAGTGTTTTCAGAGGGAACCAGGGCAGATAGGTGTTCACCTCCGGATCACTGTATATGGCAAACAGAGCATCTATATCCTGCTCGGTAAATTTCCGTAATATCAGCCGCTCCGTTTCTAATGAGGGCGTATTTATAAATTCCATTACTTATTGCCTCCTATATCTTATTTCGTATCATTATATCAGAAATCTATGGTACAATATAGCTGTTAAATCAAAATTGGAGGAGGTTTCGGACATTGACTGAGAGAGAAAAGATGCTGGCCGGTCAGCTTTATGATTGCGGTGATAAAGAATTACTGGCCGAGTGGCACAGGGCAAAGGATCTGGCAAGGGACTATAACAATACCGATTCTTCAAATAAAGAAGAAAAAGAGCGCATCCTTAATTTATTACTTGGCGGTCGAGGGGAAAATTTATGGATCACGGCCCCCTTCTATGTTGATTATGGAAACAATATCTACTTTGGGAATAACTGTGAGGTTAATATGAACTGCACCTTTTTAGACGACAACAAGATTGTCATTGGAAATAACGCCCTGATTGCTCCCAATGTACAGATTTATACTGCTTTTCATCCAACCAATGCAGCCAGACGGTTTGGCGGTCCCAAAGAGGACGGTTCCTTTGAATTTTGCAAGACGCAAACATTACCTGTGGTGATCGGCGATAATGTATGGATTGGCGGCGGGGCCATCATTATGCCCGGTGTTACCATTGGCAATCATGTTGTGATCGGTGCGGGAAGTGTTGTTACAAAGGATATTCCCGACAATATGATCGCCTGCGGAAATCCCTGCCGGGCTGTAAGGGAAAACAGGTAGCGCACACTTATGGTTCACAATGGTGTACATCATAAAACCGCCTGCCCCGGCCGCACCAGGAACCGTTCCGATGCTTCCTGTGCAGCCAAGGCAGGCGGCAACTCTGTCCGCAATTCTATTCTTAATTCTGTTCGCAGCTCTATCCGCAATTCTGCTTAATTGTCAGTTCCAATCATCTATTCGGTCATCTCAGCCGCCGGTTCCGTCACTGGTTCCGCCTTTTGTTCCGCCATCTGTTCATCATATACCTGTCGGACGCGTATTGCCAGCTGTTCCATATGGTCATGATCTGTTCCGCAGCAGCCGCCCAGTAATTTCAGTCCGTAATCCTTATGTAACTTCATCATCTCATCCGCCCACTCATCCGCCGGGCTGCTGTACACGACCGGACTGTTATCTAATTCCTCCGGGCTCAGAGGAGAGCCGTTGCCTTCCAGTCCTAAGAAGCGTTCCCGAACCGCATTGGTGCGATTCCGCCTTTTATCCAGGGCAGACATAACATTTCGCGGATGAACGCAGTTGACCTGGTAAAACATAGGGGGATGATCCCCTGTCTTGGCGTCAATATAGTCAATGGCCTCGCTGAGCCACGTTCCATCCATCAGCTTTCCGTCCTTACGGATCAGGAATGTGATAAAGTACGGAATGGAGGTTTCGCTTAATGCCCGGGCGCATCCGGCGGCATCCGGCAGACTGGGTGTCAGGCCGTTCCTCACATGGTCGATCATGGATGTCTCCAGCTTTTTCGCATGGTCTGTATAGTATAAATAAGCCTCCTCCTCATCTAATCCGGAGAAGGGATTATAAGGATCGCCGGTGAAACCCATGGTGGTGCCAATGAAGATCTGGTCGCGGATAGCGGGATAACCGTCCACGATGGAACGGCAGTGGTTCAGATTATCCGCTGATACATCCCGGTCCTCCCAATAGGTTCCTTTCCCCATGGATGGGGTGGTAAACTTGCTGTACGGATGAAGAATCATTGGAAGATCATATTTCTGTGCAATCTGTATGTAGTCATGAAACACGGCGTCCAATCCCCGATGCCCATTCTCAGTATAATAAAGGCCGGCCAGCTTCAGCGGGGGCGTTGGGTCCTGATGTGTAAAATTACGTTTGATCCGTTCCCCCACAGATCCCTGCAGCATCATGATGGGGACTTTTGCAAATGTTTTTTTAAATTTTTCTCTCCGTTGTGTGGTTGTCATGTATCATACCTCCTGCTTTTCTTTTTATAAAATACAGCTTGCTACACCCCTGGGAGAGCCCTGACCCGGTCCCATCCCACTCTTCCTTACTATAGCATTTTTAGGTATGATTTTCAATAGATATATCGTCATGTTGACTTTACTTTATATCCTGTTTTATCACTTCCTGTTTTCTTCTTCCGGAAAAATAATCTTGAATACAAAGAAAAATATAACCATGGATACCCCCTCCAGTAACCCCAACAGGCTCCATGTAATTTTCTTTCAGGTATGTATAACAGTATTTTTGAACAAAAATATATTTTTCTATGCTTCTCGCTGAAACAGAAACAATTCGTTCCCAGAATATTGAGACCAATGGAGTGGATATCGAACGGGTTAAGACCATGATGCAGTACATTCACGAACACTACATGGAACGTCTGACACTGGGCAGTATTGCAAATGCGGCAAATATCAGCAACCGCGAATGCGCACGGTGTTTCCAGCGCTGTATTGGAATATCTCCCGTCAACTACCTGAATGATTACAGGGTCCGCATGGCAGCCCAGATGCTGCTGCAGACCAGCGACAGTGTTCTTACCATCAGTGAGAACTGCGGTTTCAGCTCCAGCAGTTATTTTGCCAGGGTCTTTCATGACGCTATGAATTGCACGCCGAAGGAGTATCGGAGGGATCATTGAGTACAAAGCAATTAGATGTGATATGATGTTGTTTCCGGAAAGCAGAACATCCCCTGGTCCAATATCCGAACCAAGGGATGTTACCGTCCAGGACCCTTACCCGACATACCTCTCGCTCTCACGCCACAGTTCTTCTGCATTCCCTGTATGATAGGACAATTCAGACGAAGGGCACGGCCTGGTACTCCGGTCATAATAAAGCCCTGATCCCCTGACCAGTTCCTTAGACACCACCAACTCTGCCAGCGCATCCGATGACTTTCCCAGATCCCCGAACCGCTTTGGCATTGTACGCTTTACAACTTCGATGGAAACCTTATTCAGAGGCATAAAATTCGTTTGCATAAGTCCGGGATTAAAAGCATTCACACATATCCCACTGTTTTTTTCCAGTCTGCGCCCCAGTTCATAGGCAAAATACAAGTTACAAAGTTTAGAATAAGAATACCTGATGGTATCAGCGGCCAAGGAAGAATCAGGATGCGCCAATTTTTCCGTTCCCGGCCACTTCATGGTTTTTCCCGGCGCATCATGCATATCACTGCTGGTCACAAAGATCCTTCCATCCGGCTCCATATGGGGAAGCAGCAATTTAGTCAGAAGAAAATGTCCAAGATGGTTTGTCTCAAATATAATATCAAACCCATCCTCTGTTAAGCCGGTATGTTTGCCGCTGATGCCCGCATTGCACAGCAATGCATAAACAGAGCCGTAGTCTCCCTGCTCATAAGCGGATGCAAATTTCTTCACAGAAGCCAGGGACGCTGTATTTAGTTCCATACATACAACATTAGGATTGCCGCTTTCTTCTACGATCCTTTCTCTGGCCTGTCCCGCTTTTTCCAGGCTGCGGCACGCAAGGATCAAACGGAAATCCTCCGAAGCCTTTGCTATCTTCTTTGCGCTCTCAAACCCAAGGCCTGAGTTTGCTCCTGTAATGATCACATTTTTCATCATAACTGCTCTCCTTCCGCTTTCTTTTATAAACACTGTTTTTCCTTACCGCGATATCTTCTGCAGGAGGCGGGATAACTGCCCGCACTCTTCTTCCGTCAGATTCTTTGTCATCTGAAATTCCAGCGCGTCCGCCAAGGCAAGCAGTTCCTCTTTCATCTCCACGGCATGATCCGTGAGAAGAAGTATTTTCGAGCGCTTATCCTGCGGATGGGGGATCCGTGTCACAAGGTCACTTTTTTCAAGTTTTTGGACAAGTCCTGTCACGGTCGGATTCGTCATGGCAAATTTTGTTTCAATATCGATCTGCCGCACAGACCCCATAGGAGCATGGTAAAGCACCATGAGTATCTTAAACTGGCTGCCTGACAGTCCATAGGGAGCTAATAATTGATTCGAGATTTTATCAAACACCAATGCAGTCTTCTTTATTTGGACTGAAACTTTATTGTCATCCATTTGCTGCCTCCTTTAAAATAGATAGCTTCCTATGAAACTATATCATAGGAAGCTATCTATTTCAAGTGACTATTTGTTTTTACACCAAATTTCCTGAAGGAATTAGCATGACCTTACGCGAACGTGATCACGGTCCCGGTCTTACACTCCAGGGCCTCCAATGCCTTATCCAGACTGGTGATGATGGCTTTTTTCTGCGGGTTCTGGCGCACAAACTTCATACATGCCTCTACCTTGGGAAGCATACTGCCCGGGGCAAACTGCCCTTCCTCCACATACCGGGCCGCCTCCTTCAAGCTCATCTTGTCCAGGCTCCTCTGATCCGGCTTGCCCCAGTTCACAGCAACCTTTTCCACCTCGGTCAGGATCATCATGATATCCGCATCCACCTGCTCTGCCAGAAGTTCCGCCGCAAAATCCTTATCGATCACGGCAGCCACTCCTTCCAGCGTTCCGTCAGGGTTCTCAACTACCGGGATGCCGCCTCCTCCGCAGGAAACCACGATCGTAGATTTCCAAAGGTTCTTGATCGCATCGATCTCCACGATTTTCCGGGGAGTGGGGGAGGCGACCACTCTGCGCCATCCCCTTCCCGCGTCCTCTTTCATGGCGTATCCCTTTTCCTGCATCAGCTGCTTTGCTTCCTCCTCTGTGTAAAAGGGACCGATGGGTTTTGTAGGGTTTTCAAAGGCCTTATCGTCTTTGTCAACCACAAGCTGCGTGGCAACGGTCACAACCGGACAGTGCTTGTTCCTGACGCTGAGCGCATACTTTAATGCCTGCTGAATATGGTATCCGATATAGCCCTGGCTCATGGCGCCGCACACATCAAAGGGCATGGCAGGTGTCACATCCCTGGCAGCCTCAAAGGCCAGAAGGATCCTGCCCACCTGGGGGCCGTTGCCATGGACAATACTCATCTCATAGCCCTGTGCACTGATTTCAGCCAGTCTCTCGCAGGTATGCCTTACCACCTCCAGCTGTCCCTCTGAGGTGGGCTTACTGTTCTTGGACTGAAGGGCGTTGCCGCCCAGGGCGATTACTATTTTTGACATGATCTCACCTCTTTAGTCTCATTCGTCCTGCTTGGACGCCTTTCCCACATTCTTTGTGGCGCAGTGCACACCGCCGCCGCGGATGTTCAGGGCCGTACTTACAAATGGCACGATCTTTCTGTCCGGGAATACCTCCTGCAGGACGGCAAGGGCCTGCTTATCCCGTTCCCTGATGCTTTCCGGCCTGCCCTCCTCCCAGTAATTCTGCGCGATCACAATATTGTTGAGAATCAGGAAATTGACGTAGCTTAAGGCGGGCTGCATGATCATATCTCCTGTGGGCATGGGGGTCCCGTCATCCAGGAAGTCATTTCCTTCCCCATAACGGCAGGACCATGTATCATTGATCCAGTCGCCCGGTTTGGAATATACATAGAAGGGCTCCGGCGCAGGCATGCGCACGATCTTATATGGATTACCTTCCGCGTCCGTTGCATTTTTCAGGACCTCGTATGCGGCATCGCATCGCTCTTTTGTAATGCGGTGTGAATTCAGCTTGGCAGCCTCCTCCTCCGTGATCTCGGTGAGAAGAATGGTATTTGGTCCCACAAATCTGGCAAACTCGTCCATATGGCCATTGGCGGAAGATGAACGGTAAACCGGTTCCCCATCCACATAATCCAGCACTCCCGAGGTGGTAAGCTCATCATCAAAGACACCTTTCTCCAGCCAGAGCACTTTCTTTAAGTTAAACAGCCTCTTTAACTCCTCCTCCACTTCCTCTGTGGACATATGGGGATTTCTCTTGGTCACTTCGGTGTCCCGCAATGCCATCAGCACGCCGTTTCCGTTGAATTCCTTATCCCCGCCTTCTGTGATCAATGTGGAATTGAGGAAATCCCTGCAGCCGATCTCAAGGGCGAGATGGGGAGCAAATTTTGCGCACAGGGTGGAGGTCACACTGTCAATGGTGCTCTGTCCGTACATGTTAAACCTTGGGTTGGCCAGGAGACGGTGCCCTTTGTCATCCACCATAATGTCGGGGCCGTAATCCCTTGTCCAGTTGCTGCCGTCCGGATAAGTGGTGATCACAACCTGCTCAATATCCACATCTTCCTCTGCCAATGCCTTTTTGCAGCTTTCCACACGCGCCTGATCCGGGCAGTTCACGTACACGGTCACGCCCTCCGCCTGCTCCACCATGATCTTGATCAGCTGTGCAAATGCTTTGTGCAGACTGTATCCTTTAATGCACTCCGCCATTGCCGGCCATCCCAGGATCACATATTCCTGTGGCTCAAATTCTCCCGGTACGCGAAAATCACTGTAATCCAATCCTCTGTATTTTAATATGTCCATAACCGATTCCTCCTCTATCTCTCACCTAACACTGCTTTTATAACAGCCTTAATGGTATGTTTTCTGTTTCCTGCTTCCTGGAAAATGTATGCTGCGTTCTGCTCAAAGACTTCATCCGTCACTTCCATTCCGCCCTTAAGGAACTCACGCAGATCCGGGTCCTCGATCACGGACAGCAGCTTCTGTCCTGATGCATGGTCCATATTATGGGTGGAGGGCAGCATGTGGATTACAATACAATCCGGATTTTCCGTGCGCTCCAACAGTTCCCTGTTCACCTGGTAGGGGCGGAAACGCACGATTCCCGGAAGCCATGTCTCAACAGGATCTGTGAAAAATCCCCAGTTCTCTGTTGTGATCACATCCACGCCCTTGATGGCATTGATATCATCTGTTTCAATAAATTTGCACTGGGGGCTGTATTTCGCAAACAAATCTTCCACGATCTTACGTTTTCTGGCATCCATTTTCGTATCCCAGTTGGGGCTTACCACACCCTCGGGCACAAACTTGCGGAAGGTAGCCTTCTCTGCCGCTGTCAGTCCCTCTAGTGCCTCATCCATTTCCATGTAAGATGTAATGTAAGTAAAGTTCATACCCAGCATAGCACACATAACGCCATATGAGAAGGAGTTCACGGCGCCGCCCCGTCCGATAAAGCACAGGGTCTTTCCCTTGTAATTCTCACGTCCCCAGACTTCATCCAAAGTCATGGCGTCTGCCAGCATCTGAGTGGGGTGCTGATGGTCTGTGTAACCATTGATAATGGGGACCGCGCTGTCCTTTGCCATTTCCAACAGCGTGCTGTGCTTTGCCCCCCTGTATCCGATGGCGCTGTACATCTCACTGAATACTCTCATGGAATCCTTGATTGTCTCCGTGTTTCCAAAATGGGAATTGGAAAGGAACGTGGTCCCCATCCCCAGATCATTTGCAGATGTCTCAAATGCACAGCGTGTACGTGTGGAGTTCATCTCAAACAGCAGCAGAAAGTCCTCCCCGATATAGTCCTGATGTTTGATGTGTTCCCTACTCTCCTTTTTCAGCCGGATCGCCAGGTCCAGAAGATACCGGATCTCCTCCGGTGTAAAATCCTCCAGTGCAAAAAAGTTTCTTCCTTTTAATGATATTGCCATTTTTTCTTGTCTCCTTTTTTTGTTTCCTTTTATTCCAGTGTTATCTGCACTTTTTCAGTTTTTCTGTGTTTACCGCCGCTTTGTAACCAGTTTGAATACTTGATCCAAATTTCCATTTAGATAATGCACAATGTTCATTGCTGACGTCCGCTCCAGGTCTTCCACCGAGGAGGTGGAATAAAACGCGGTGTGGGGCGTTATGATGACATCATCCCTTCCAAGGAGGGGGTTCTGTGCGATATGTTCCGGTCTCTCATCCCGGATAGTGTCAAGGGCGGCGCCTTTGATCAGCCCCTCATCAAGGGCCTGCTTAAGATCTGCTTCCACCACCGAAGCGCCCCTGCCCGCATTTATGAAATAAGGATGTTTTCTCATCCTGCGGAATGCGTCTATGTTAAAGAGATCGTGATTTTCCTCTGTCAGGCTCATGTGATTTGAGATCACATCCGCCTCCTCATATATATCCTCCGGGGAGTCCGCCAGCTTTACCCCAAAATCTTCCGCATATGTGGGACTTACATATCTGTCATAGGCCATGACATCCATTCCCAGGGCCTGTGCACGCAGAGCAACCGCTGTCCCGATCTTTCCAAGGCCAAAGATGCCCAGTGTCATATTCTTGAGCCTTTTATTAGGCTCCACGATCTGATAATCCCAGTTGTGGTCACGTTCCAGCGCATGCATGTAATGTTTCAGGTTTTTAACCAGTGCAAGCATGACACAGATCGTATGCTCCGCAACGTCAATGGTGCAGTACTCCCCCACAGGGCACACTCCAATATGACGGCGGTTTGCCTCGGCCAGATCCACCTTGTCATAACCGGTTGCATTGATGGATATCACCTTCAGGCCGGGGGCATGGACCATGGCCTCTGCATCCATCTCAATAAAACCGGTGAGCAGGGCGTCCGCCCCGGAAAGCCTTTCATAAAACTCATCCCGCTTTTCATCCGTGTACTCGTATACTTCCACCTCACACTCCTCCCCCAGCCCGTCCTTTAAGACTTGGGTTTCCAGATCGTGTGTGGGCATTAACAGTTCTGCATAATCTGCAATCAATATCTTCATATCTTCCCCTTCCGGCAATCCTGCCTTAACCCATCAGCGTCAGTCCCAGCGCAAATGCCAGACACACCAGGAAGATCACAACCAGGGGTTTCCAGACCGCTTTGACCCACGACATGTAATCAATCTTTGCGTATTGCGTACAGGTCATGACCGCAATGGAGGTTGGTGTAAACATCTTGGCAATGCCAAGGGCAAAGTTATAGATGATGATCATTACATAGGGCGGTACTCCTGCAAATGTGCCAAGGGGTACCATAACCGAGATGGTAGCTCCCGCAAGTCCCGTGGAACTGGGGAGAAAGCAGGCAAATATCAGATAGATAACAAATGCCAGGATCACAAAAATCACCACCGGCAGGGAGCCGAGCGTCACTTCTGTTGCATGAAGGATGGTGGATGTGATATTTCCCGAGGTCATGATCACCTGGATGCCGCGTGCCATGGGAACGATCAATGCTGTTGACACAAGCTCCGCCGCACCTTTGATGATAATGTTGATGATCCTGTCCAGATCATATCCTGCCATAAATCCTGCGATCAGGCACATCACCAGCATAAGGGCTGTCAGTTCCGTAAAGTACCAGTCGCCGAACGCCACCACATTGCTTCCGATCACGGTGCTGATAATGGGAGTTGTGTTGATCCACTCTGCAACGGATGTAAAGAATGTAAAATGTTCGTTGATGGAAGTCCATGGGAACAATGCCAGCAGCATGATCACAAAGGTCATGATAAATACGACCACAAGCCCGGTCATATGCTTCACATTGTTTGATGTACCGCTGTTTTCCTCAGCGTTTCCAAAAGCTTCCAGATCCTCATTCCGGCGGTAAAACTGCACGGATTTTTCGGGATTGGCCTGAACCTTCTTTGCATAAAGACTGATCAGGGCCGCAACCGTACCTGACAGTACAAAGAAGAGGATCAATCTGGGAATGATACCATCTCCAAAGGATATTCCCGCAATATCCGAAGCAATGCCTGTGGAAAAGGGGTTGATCGCCGATGCCGCACATCCGATCTGCGTACCAAATACGGAAATCATCACAACCGTGATTGTATCCATACCCATGGCCAGGAATATTGGCAGGAATAAGGATACATAGATGGCGCATTCCTCATATGCCCCCTGGGATGTGCCAAGGAACGACAGGATAAACACCAGAATGGTTATCAGCACATATGGTTTTTCCTGAAATTTCTTTGCCACGGATGTCAGCGCATATCCGATCACACCTGTCTCTTCCATCATCTTCAGGAAACTTCCGAAAAGCATGATGTAAAGGGAAATGGAGATAGCTCCGCTCACGGCTCCATTCCCCACCATGCCCGTGATCGGCGCCGTGATCACATCCCACAGTCCCTGGGGATTGGCGGGCAGTTCCCTGTACGTTCCTGCAATTGCATAACCGGCTTCGTCCAGTTCGTATTCTCCGCCAGGTACAAACCAGGTCAGAAGGGCCATCAGCACAATGACTGCAAATATAACAACATACGAATTCAGGCCCTTCTTTTCCTTTTTCTTCTTTTGGGTTCCTCCCATTTTTAATTCACCTTCCTCTTCTTTTTGTTTGCATTTTCCAGTACTGCATTGCGTGATTTTATTTTAGGGGAAATGGGTCCGGAAATACATTGGTCAGACATACAAAGTCACGATCAAAAGAATGTATGAATCACCAACGTGAAAATGTCAAAAAAATGAGACTGTTAAGGCAACAGTCCCATTCTATATACTCATACAGATTCATTCCCCAGGCGGCGCGGATCTGGTATTAAGCCACCACAATAACAGCACCAGCAGCACAATCCTGCCCAGGTCAAATATAACGCTTTGCAAGCTACCCTGTCCGTAAAATACCATCCGAACGGCGGCGTACACCATATAAAGGATCAGAACAATTTTTAAAAGTTTCCATCTGGATTCTCTTTTTATCATACTATCTATAACCTCACCTAAAATAATCGGAACATTTTTGTCAGCAAAATAATGATCGGCAATGCCAGCACCGTCTTCTCTAAGAATATACAGCAGAGATCCTTTAGTTTGACCGGCACTTTTGAGGAGATCAGGATGGAACCGATCTCGGTGATATATATGATCTGGACCAACGACAATGCGCCCAATACAAATCTTGTTTTTAAGCTCCCCACCCCTGCCAGCAGAATGGAGGGCAGGAACATGTCGATAAAACCGATAATGGTTGCAGGCGCCACAGAAAAGGCATCCTCAATCCCAAGTAACTGCAGATAGTATCCAAAGGGAATGGACAGCCATTCAAATACCGGTGTATACGCCTCCACCATGCAGGCAATGGTTCCGAAGGCCATTACAATGGGCGCTGTCTGGAACACGATCCCCATAAATGTATCCAGTCCGCTGACCAGGATCTGTTTCAGCCCGGGTCCCTTTGCCGCCTTCTCAACAGCCAGCTTCAATGCCCACTGGTGCATGGTGTATCCTTCCAGTTCTTCCTCCTTCACCTGCTTGCCCACGTCCGGGCAGAACTCCTCCGGATACAGGCAAAGGGGCGGGATCCGGATCATAACGGCCGCGCTCAACACTCCGGTAATTGTGACAATGAGATAAAAGGGAACAAACAGATGATCCACTCCGATCATGGCAGCGATCACCAGGCTGAATGGCAGGGATACGGCGGAAAAGCAGCACGCGATCACAATAGCCTCTCTGGCCGTGTAGTATCCACGCTCGTACTGCTTAATGGTGAGGACCGCCCCCACCGTATTGCTCCCCAGCCATGAGGCCAGCAGATCCACCGCCGCCCTTCCCGGCAGGCGGAATACCGGCCTGGTCACCCTGCGTAGCATTGTCCCCACATAGTCCATGATCCCGAAATCCGTCAGCAGCGGAATCAGAAATGCCGCTGCCATAAACCACACGGTAATGGTCTTGAGCAGATTCAACATGGTCCCGCCCGTATCCGGAGAGATCACAACATGAAAGCCAGCTCCAAAGTAAACCATGACCGCAAACACAGCTCCCAGAACACGGCATACATAATAGAACGTATTGCAGGAAAAAAGGCTGTTCCAGCGTTCACTTTCCACGATCCAGGCCGGCTTTAGGAGCCGTCTGACAGTGGAGCATACTGCCGACAGGACAATGGCTGCTACCACCACAGTGGTGATCACAGGGGCTAACAGCTTTTGCATGAGATCCGTAATGATGCCAATGAGTATGGTCATATTCCCCTGCCACTGGATGGGAAGCAGAAAGATCACTGTTCCCAATACAGACGGAATAAGAAATCTGCATAACTCCTGTAAAGTATACGTTCTGTTGCCTTGGCTCTCCATATCGTTTCTCCTATGTGATGATTCTATGTTCCGCCCCGCTGAGAGGTCTGATTTTTAAAACCAGTATAATCTGTTGATACTGTTTTTTCTATTGTGTATATCTACAAAATTACAGTTTTGTTTTTATATGAATCACCAATTCATTTTCCGGCCTTTTCTATTTAAGTTTAAATTATCATCTTTGCATGTTCAGGGAACAATGATATAATCTCAGATAAGGCGGTGGATATGATGGGAGATAATTCATTAAAGTATACGTTTCACAATGATTTCAAGGAGGTTTCCATAAGGGATCTTCTCAATACAAAGCAAATGTATTCCTGTGATACGGTCATAACACAACAGGGACTTCAGCGTGTCATAAAAAGCGCAACCGTTATGGATGTGGAGGATATTGACGACTGGCTCCATGAAGGGGATATCCTGATCATAAGCCGTTTTATGCGCACCTGCCTCACTGAAAAGTTCATCAATACCCTGCACCAGAAGCAGATTTCCGGTGTCATCACACATAAGCTGTATGAAGAATATATTACCACGGAACAGAAAAACTTATTGATGAATTATCATATTCCCCTTATATTTATAGAGGACAATGTTCCGTGGCGCGATATGATCGTCCTGATCCAGAATCTGGTCATCAACAATCAGACTCAGTACCTTGTTGAGAACCAGAATTTCCAGAATTCCATCATCAATTATCTGTCCAAAAACTATACCCTCAACAGCCTGTGTGAGATCGTACACAACCTGACACAGATCACCATCGCCATTGCAGACTACAACCTGCGGCTTCAGGACAGCTCAAACGATAATAACTGGAACACGGAACTGTATAACCTGAGGGTCAGCGCCCTGCACCACCGCATTCCCATTGGCGAGAACTTTAACGGCGTCACAATGAACGGCTACAGATACCAGGACACTGCCATTAACGGGGAGTATCAGTATTTTATCATTCCCTCCCATATTTCAAAATTTACCTCCGCATTTTTTATCATTGTAAAATACCGGTCCTTTGCGGAAACACTGCCCCCGGAGTTGATCTGCCGGCTAGAGACCATTGAGTCCATCTATTCTCTGAAAAACAGTATTACCGCTGAATTCGAGAAATCAAATTATTATTTTAAAAGTGTTGTTTTTGAAAGTCTCCTGGATATGTCCCACGAAGACCGCGCCCGCAAAAAGCAGATCGGCCTGAGCCTGAACACGGAGCTCAGCGGCAGCTATTACCTGCTTTTGATCAACAGCCGCAAGGACTTAAATATCTTTAACAATGTGGGACTGCTGACCGGATTTATCAATCATTTAAAACATATCAAGTTATACAATAATAAATTCCTGGTCTTTTTATATAAGGAACAATGGGTCATCCTGATCGATGATAAGGTCCCCTCCATCAAGGCCATGGGCGCACAGTTATACGATGCCCTTTCCACCTATTTTAATTCCTCCCATTTCATCATGGGGATCAGTGACCTGCACCATTACTGGGATCTGAGAAGGGCCTTTAATGAAGCTGCTTTTACCATCAATTACGCAAAAAACAAACAGGACAATGTGTGTCTTTTGGTATACGGGGAATTGGGGATCATCAAATTGTTCACCGACAGCAACGGCAATATCAATGACGCCTACCTCAATGAACTGTATCAATCCTATTTAAAACCCATTGTGGATTACGACAAAAAGCATTCCTCGGACCTGTATCTTACCCTGGAATACTTTTTCTCCAATGAGCTTTCTTATAAAATAACAAGCGAAAAATTATTCATCCATGTCAACACCCTCCATGCCAGGATCGCAAAAATAGAGAACCTGATCCATGTCAGCTTCTCTAATCTTGACAGTATTATTGGGCTTCGCCTTACAATCCTGTTGAATCAGTTTGATTATTTTTCCCATTATAGATAGGAGACATTATAATGACGAGTATGTACGAAGAAGGATTAAAATTACTTGATGAGAAGTTTGGTAACGGAAAAGATAATCTTATTTCCCTTGCAACGATCGCCCGGGAATCGGGTACTAACGGAAAGCCTCGCCCGGCTGTCCGGTGTGTGGATGCCTATTATGAAGACTGCACATTTTATATTGTTACATATGGAAAATCAAATAAAATGTTGCAAATAGAACAAAATGCCGAGGTTGCGGTTGCGCTCTCCTCGGAGATGTTTACTGCTATGGGAGTAGGGGAAAGCCTTGGTTGGGTACTTGACCCCCAAAATGCAGAAATAAGAACAAAACTTCGTACAGCTTTTGCTAACTGGTACGATATGGCGAACAATGAAAAGGATGAAAATTGCTGTATTTTAGCAATTCATCTCACAAGGGGAACCTTAAATATTAACCATTGGGAAAAACTATATCACTTGGATTTTGTAAATAAGACAGATAGGGAAGATGGAGGGATTATCTAAAAAGCCTTTCAAGTTTGGTCATGCTGGCAATAAAAAGACACATATCATTCCGCACAGATATCCCTGGAATGGTATGTGTTTTTGTTACTAAGCATTTATGTGTACTCTCGGAATCTCCCGGTACTCAGATTTGTGAGATGATTTTTTGTCAGTTGTGCACCAATTTATGAAGGGTACACGGCGTGTACGTTGATTAAATTTGTGTGCGACTGGCGGAAAATCAGCCGCAAACATGGGTGCCGAGGAGACTCCGAGAGTACACTTATTAATCATTACGTCCCAAGCAGCACCGCCGCCGCCTTCCTGTTATCAGAAGGCACCCAGCACAGACAGCCTTGTTCCACAGTGACCGCCTCATCCGTATCCGAATACATATCCTGTACAGTCTCCGGGCACCCTTGGGGCAGGTCTATGCTGATCCGTTCCGGCAGGCTGCCGTCAAATGTGTGAAGGATAACACAGGCCTGCCCTCCGTCCCTTCCCACGCGCACCACTGCCTGCCATCCCTTTGGATGGCGGATGCTGCCTACGGCAGGTCCGAAGCGGTACGACTGGCCATGCTTGATGATGGGCACCAGCTTTTTGTAAAACTTCATTCCGCGGTCAATGACTTCCCACTGGCTTTCCGTCAGCCTTGTCACATCTCCGGACAGGCATAATCTCCCTAAAAATGTACTTACAATGGAGTACGCGATCCGTTTCCCGGAATCCTGTTCCCGGATCACGGCCCAGATCTGGCTCTGTCTTGGCAGGATCGCCCGGTGGAGGTTGGCTGCGATAATGGGGATCTCCTCACATTCATGGGCATCGGAAAAGGATGCCATGCTGGTACTTGCCATGAAGCGCGGTTCCAGCCTGTGTCCGCCGGACGCACAGTTTTCCAGAACAATGCCGGGGATCTCCCTTTTGATCTTATCCAGAAACTCATAGGTTTTTTCCACATTTTTCCGCAGGCCTTCCCCGATGGACTCTGAGCCGTCACAGCCCATTCCTATGGTGTCATTGTAGTCGATCTTCATATACTCAAACCCATATCTTTTAAGCATTCCGATCACCCGTTCGCTCAGGTACTCCTCCACCCACGGATCGTTCATGTCCCAGAACCTGCGCCTGGTGGTGGTCAGCACTTTGCCGTCCAGGTGAAGGAGGTGTTCTTCCATCTGGTAGGCCATGGACGCCTTTCCCACATTTTCAATCTCAAACCAGATTCCCGGCTTCAGCCCTGCCTCCTTGATCGCCTTCACGGTCTGTTCCAGCCCTCCCGGAAACAGTGTCTTTGAAATATTGTAATCCCCCATGCTGATATCCCAGGGAATACCGTCCTCCTTGTACCACCCGCAATCGATCACAAAATAGGTAAAGCCCTTTTCCCTGACTGTTTGTAATATCTCCACAATGTTCTCATGGGACGGACATCCCCATGTGGTGCAGTATTCGTTAAATACCATGGGAAGTTCCTGTTCAATTCCGGGCCCATTGTCCGCCGCCTTCTGTCCTGCCTCCGTCAGCCGTCCGGTGAGGATGTCGATGGAGTCCGTGTTACATACGGTGACAATTGATTCCGGCGTTGTAAAATGTCCGCCCGGGCCAACCTGTTTCATCCAATGCCCAAACTCCCGATCCGCAAGTCCGCCGCTGACTGCAATATTCTCATCAATGCGGTAAACCTCCATCTGCCAGGATGCGCCATGCGCCAGCTGAACGCCCCAGAACACATGGTTTTTCCTGTCCTCCATGGCCAGGAACGGAAAATAGTGGTTGACCGGAAGGGATCCCACCTGACCAAACCGCTCACACCGGACCGACTCCATGTTCCATGACGTATCCAGCTGCAGTTCCTCCATGGATTGGGTGAGGAGGGTTCCCTCCTGGCTCCACCGGCTCATCAGGCGGTGTACCTGAATCTGATCGTGGCAATCTCCCTCCAGATACGGCGAGATACCGGTCAGGGAAAAACTGGAGATCATCTCCAGCAAAATGGTTTCCCGGCTTTCATTGGTCAGCTCATTCCACATCCTGACCCAGGGCATGCCCTGTTCCCAGTGCAGAAAATGCCTGATCCCGCAGCCCCGGTCATCCCTCAGATGCGTAATGACTGTCAGGGAATCCTTTTCCTCCACCGTTTCCTGGCTTTTATAATGAAGCTGGTCCACGCTCCCGCCATTGCGCAGCGTATTGCCCGGCGCATATGCTCCGTTGTAGACGTCTCCGGCCAGCTTAAGCTGCACCATACCGTCCAGCTTTGCCTTCTTCTTTCTGTAGGCCGGGACCGGCATATGGGTTGGATACAGCTCCAGGCCCGCGTGCTGCTCTTCATCCAGCAGATAACGCGCCGTCATGTCTCCCAGTGTGTATTCTTTTAATATTGTATCCATTCTGATATCCTCCTGATGGAAAATGCTCCTGACGCGGCACACTCATCCCTTAACGGCGCCCACGGTCATTCCTTTGATAAAATACTTTTGCAGACACATGAACAGGACCGCAATGGGCAGCACCGACAGTACGATCGCGGCCATGGCCGTTGTATAATCGCTGGTCTGGGCGGAAAAAAGGGACTGGATCGCCACGGTAAGGGTTTTCAGCTGTTTTTTGCTCACATAAAGACTGGCCAGCAGGTAATCGTTCCAGATCTGAAAGGCCTGCATGATGATCAGCGTTGCCATGGCGGGCTTCAGCAGGGGAAGCACGATTGAAAAATACGTTTTAAACACAGAACACCCGTCAATCCTGGCCGCTTCCTCCAGTTCCACCGGAACCGTGGACATAAAACTGTTCATGAGGAATACGCCAAAGGAAATGCCCGTTGCCATATACATGAAAATAATGCCGAATCTTGTGTTGGTCAAATGCATTTTAAAACCAATGGTATAGATGGGAAGGAACAATGCCTGGTAGGGTATCAGGATTCCTACAATAAAATATATGTAGCAGAATTTAAAGAACCTGTGCTTGCAGCGCGCAATGGCCCACGCCGTTATGCCGCACAGCATGGCAAGCACGAATACGCTGACCGCCGTATAGATAAAGGTGTTGATGTAGGTAGTTCCCATATTCAGCTTATCGATGGCTTTCACATAATTATCCAGCTGAAATGACTGCGGAAGCGACAGTGGGCTGTTGATATACAGCTCCTTCTTTGTCTTAAAAGAGTAATTGACAATGATAAACAGGGGGGCCAGGAAAAGAGCCGCCAGCATGGTCATGAGCACCTGGACCACAGCGGTTGTTTTGGTATAGGGCTGGCGGATCTTTTCTTCCTTTTCCGTTCTGTCCTTTTTCAATCCTTTCATCACGCCTGAACCTCCTTACTTTTAAGTCCCTTCACCTGGATCAGGGCCACCAAAAGCAGGGCCACCACCAGGGTAACTGTCATTGCGGAACCGTATCCATACTGCCTGCCGTTGATGGCCGTGGTATAAGTCTGGTAGATCACGGATGTGGACGCCCGCCCCGGACCTCCCTTGGTGGATGATACCAGCAGGTCATATACCTTCAGGGAGCCGGTGGTAATGCCCACCACACAGATGGTAATGGCGGGTGCCAGCATGGGGATGGTTACGTTAAAAAACCGTTTTACTGCTCCGGCTCCGTCCACCTTGGCGGCCTCATACAGATCGGAGGGCACAGACTGGAGACCGGCCAGATAGATCAACATCCAGTATCCGATCCATTGCCAGTTGTTGGCGATCAAAAGCCCCCAGAGAACGGTTTTTCCACTGCCGAACAGCATAAAATTAAAATTGGTTCCCAGCCAGTCATTCACAGCCGGAAGCACGTTGGAAAACATTTTAAGCCACACAAAGCCCACGATCACGGCACTGATGAGACAGGGAATAAAAAAGGCTGCCCTGTATATTTTCTTGCAGCGGATCCCGCTGTCCAGGGCCACTGCAAACAGCAGGGCTGCAGCATTCTGGATCAGAGTGTTCCCTATGGTGAATTTAATGGTAAACCACCATGCGCTTCGGAAATTATCATCCTGAAACAGGTCCATATAGTTCCTGAATCCTACAAATACCTTTTCCGGTGAGATTCCGTCCCAGCTTGTCACCGAATACCGGAACGACAGAAGCAGCGGGAGGATCAACCCGATCGTAAATATGATAAAGCCGGGAAGAACCAGAAGCAGATACTGCAAAAAGAGTTTTCTGCCCATTATTTCGCTTTTATTTTTAGGCATCCTCATTATCCCCTTTCATGCCAGACAGATCAGTACAGTTCAGCGCGAGTACATAGTAAGGCGCAGTTATTATAACCGCGCCTTTCATTTTATTTGGCTGCAACGCTGGTATGTTATTTGGTTGCGGAACTGGCATCCACCCTTGCATCGGATGCGGCCAGAACATCCTCAAAGGTTTCATCGCCCTGAAGCCATGCGGCGATATCCTTTGCGTTCTCTTCCTGGAATCCTCCCCATACAAGCTGGTTGTTGCCCAGAGTAACGTCCACGATCATATCATCGGCAGCATACTTATCAATATCTTCCTGACTGGGATTCTCAAAGGTCGGTGTCACATCCTTCAGCATGGAGGCAGTCTTGGTATAATCATAGATTTCCACAGCCAGCTCCTTGTCGGAGGTCAGCAGATCCAGAACACAGTTAACAGCGTCCGGATGTTCGGTCTTTGCACTTGTCATCAGGGTAATATTGGGCTCAAATATCAGCTTGGAATCCCCTGTCTGGTTGGGAAACGGGAAGATACCAAACTCAAAGGCATCATCAATATCCAGGAAGTTCTGGATGGACCAGGAACCGGAAACCTTCATAGCCGCTTCCCCCTGCACCATCCTGGCATCACAGTCAGTCTGCTCCATGCTGAATGTGTTGGCAAAGGTATTGTCAAAAATCAGCTTATTATACTCATAAGCGGTCTGAAACTCCTTACTGTCAGCAAAGGATACCTCTCCTGCCCTGAACTTATCTCCCCACTCCGGGTCCTTGTTAAATACATCGTTCATGGCAAACTGCATGGTCACATTGCCGATGGACCAGGTATCTACCATATGGCTTGCAAATGGCGTAATCCCTTTTGCGTTGCAGTCATCTATGATCTTCTGCAGGTCATCCTGTGTTTTGGGGATCTCCCATCCATTTTCCTCAAACATGGCCTTGTTGTAGTAAACTCCCTGATACAGGGCATTGTAAACCATTCCGTATGTCTTTCCATCCACCGTCACATTTTCCCTGGCTGCGTCCAGGCCACGGTCCAGATATGTATCATCAATGGTACCAAGCACTCCCAAAGGAGCGTAGGTCGCCACATCCTGCGCTTTTCCGATCATAATGTCCGGAAGCCCCGACTGGAGGTACTGCTGCATTTTTGGCTGGAAATCATTTCCCCAGTCCACACATTCCCACTCCAGGGTGATGTTGGGATATTTTTCAGCCAGAGCCTCATCGATCATATCCTCGATACCGGCGTCCGTGGTGGACTGCCCCGCCAGCACGGTCAGCGTAACCTTTTCATCAGATCCGGACGGCTGCGCCGCTTCGCTGCTTCCTGCCTCTGCGGCCGGTGCCCCTTCAGTCTTTTCCGGTGCCGCGGTCTGTGTCCCGCCGGAACTCCCCCCGCATCCTGCCAATACACAGGACGCCGTAATTGCTGCCAATACACCCAATACCTGTTTTCTTTTCATGAACGTTCCTCCTTGTTATGAGCACTTAGCGTCCGTCTTTTGGGCGCTTACGTGCGATACATGTCACTGGCACTTAGTGAGGTCTCCCTCGAACTTAGTGCAGTGGCTCGTTATGAGCACTTAGCGTCCGTCTTTTGGGCGCTTGCACATGATGTTTTTGATATACCAAGTATACTTTTTTTCCGACATGAACAAATAGGACTAAATTGAAAAAGGAGTTGCACATTTTTGTGAAATGTACAACTCCGCTTATATTGACCGTATTCATATAGATATCACTCATTCATACTCTCCGCCCGGTTATCATCCGCAAATTCCAGAACCTCCTCCAGGCTTTTCTTTCCCTGCAGCCAAAGCTGCTGCTGGGCTGCGACCGCATTCTGGTAGGACCACACCAGCTGGTTATTGCCAATGGTCACATCCAGCACCTGACCGCTCTGTTCGTAATAATCGATATCATCCTGAATGCAGCTCCTGTATTCAGGCTCAAATCCTTTTACGGTGGGCTGCGTCTGCGTATAGTCAAGGATCTCACTCTGAAGCTGCTGATCGGAAAATATGCCCATGAACAATTCAGTGATCAGTTCATCGTATCCGGTGCGGGCGCTTTTCATAAAAGTCATATTGGTTTCGCGCAAAAGCCTGGCGTCCCCGTGCTCATTGGGATAGGGAAATATCCCAAATTCATCACCACGGTTATATTGGTTGGCAAACTGCAAAGACCAGGAGCCGGTCAGGTACATAGCCGCCTGTCCGCCGGCAAACCGGTTATCACTCTCATACTGGTCAATACTCAGTGCATCCTCCCAGGAATGTTCCAGAATATTCCGGTTGTTCTCCAGACACCGCCTCATAGCCGGACTGTCCGAGAAATTCACCTTTCCCTTCCGGAACTGTTCTCCCCAGTCCGGCTCATCGCAGAACACCTCATTCATCATAAACTGCATGGTGGTATTGCCCAGGTTCCAGCTCTCCTGGAAATGTCCGGCAAAGGGGGTAAGACCGCGGGACGTTAATATCTCCTGTATCTTTAAAAGTTCCTCCCTGGTCTGAGGCACTTCCAGTCCATATGTGTTGAAAATCTTCTTATTGTAAAGTACCCCCTGATACCATGCATTAAAAGGAAGTCCATATACCGTGCCGTCCACCGTAACCAGGTCCAGGGCATCCTGTTTGATCATAGCCGAACAGGACTCTGCAATAGGAGCCAGATTGCCGGTCCCCACATACGCTTTTACATCCTGCGCTTTTCCCACAATGATATCAGGCACATCCCCTGCCGCAAATCTGGAGCGAACCTGCGCATCAAAGCTCTCTCCCCAGTCCACACATTCCCATTCCAGCTTGACATCGGGATAATGTTCCTCCATCCACTCATCGATCATATCCTCCATGCCCGCGTCTGAGGTGGACTGACCTGCCAGCACGGTCAGGATTACCGCATCCGACTCCTTTGCAACGGCCTCCGCCTTTTTTCCGCAGCCTGACAAAAACAAAGATACAATGATGCAGGCTGTTATGATCCGGCTGAATGCCGTTGTCCGGCCGGCCGCACTCATCCTGCCGGCCGTTCCTGTCCTGCCGGCCGCCTGCGGCCGCCGCCCATACACATGCACCGGTGATCCAATGCTGTTCTTCCCTTCCAATCTAATCCCTCCGTATATCGCCGGAATTTGCTATGGTGTGGCCCGATGGTTCCGGACACTGCACCGCGTTCCTGTAATCTCTCGGGCTTCGTCCAAAATATTTTCTGAACACCCTGCTGAAATATGCGTAGTCATCATATCCCACCATAAACGCGATCTCAGTCAGGCTGATCTCGCTTTCACGGATATAGCTGTCGGCCTTTTCCATCCTTTTCCTGGTGATATACAGCATCAGGTTCTCCCCTGTTTCCTGTCGGAATGTTTTGGAAAAATAGGTGCTCTCCATTCCGAACTGTTTTGCCAGGGCGGAGAGACTAAGATCCTCGTTGTAATGCTCATCTATGTACGCGGCGGCTCTGCGCATGATGTCGGACACCGTATGGACTGCTTCCTCATATCCCACAGACATGCAGTACTCGATCACATCGCGCACCCCATCGCATAGAATGCCTGCATCCAGGCGCTCCACCGTCCGGTCCGACATGTGGATCATATGTTCCAAAACAGCAGTCTCCTCCGCGGACAGACTGCTGCCCAGCGTCTCCGGAAATGTATTCAATATACGTTTGACCGTCTGCTTTACCTCCAGATATTCCCACTTATCTTGGGCGCAGCAGTCAAGTCCGGTTCCCTGGAACACCAGGTTCTCAATGGCTGCCCGGTTCTTTTTTCGTATCAGTTCCTTCAGTTCCCTGACCTGGCTGTCGCCGAACCGGCTGCTTATATTACGGTTTCCACCGGAAATCCCGGAGTGCCCCGGCACAAGCAGCACATCCTCCGGCGTGTAGGTACGCGTCATCAGCATGGAGATATCCTGGATATATGCCTCATGGATACTGTCCATGGAATAGGAGTGGCCGCTGAGCATGATGGTGATGGTTGACTGGAACAGGGGCTTTAGCTGGACCATAAGGTATCTGGCCTTGTCGGTCAGTTCCCGGTTGTCCAGCTCCGACACAATGGCAAATTCATTGGGGCGGTATATATGGTTGAACACAAACGGGGCCTCGCTTTTCAGGCACCGCCGTATCTCCTTTTTCACAGAGTAGGACAAAAGGTTCATATCATGCCCATACCGTTTGACCAGATTGCCCATATCGTGGATCTTCACCAGCATCAGGCTCATCCCTGCAAAGTCCATGTCATTGTTGATGGTGATGATCGAGGTGAAGGAGGAGCCCTCCCGCTCAAGAAGCTGGCTGAACTCCCTGTCCTGTAAAAGGGAGGCTGCTTTTAACAGCTGGATCTGCTGCTCCTCCCGGGCCCTGGCATGGGCCTTCCTGGTGCTGATGATCTCCAATGCCCTGGACAGGGCATTCACCAGATCGATCCTGGTGATGGGTTTTACCAGATAATTGATGGACCCGGCCATGAACGTATCCTTTACATACCGGAAATCATCATAACCGCTGACCACAAAAGTAATAATATCCGGGTACTTATCATGTATGATCTCCAGAAGTTCTACCCCATTCATAAAGGGCATGTTGATATCCGTGATCAGAATATCCGGCTCATCTGTTTCAATGCGCCTGAGCACTTCTTCCCCATCCGCTGCCGGTTCCATGCAGCAAAGGGAATATCTGGACCAGTCGATCATGGAACACAGCTTTTCCCTGGTCCAGTATTCATCATCCGCTATCAGGACTTTATAGACTTCTTTTTCCACTGTTCAACCTCCCCCATTGTCAGTCTTGCTACTGTCAGGTACACCCGTGTCCCTGTCCCCGGCGCGCTCTCCACCCGTATTCCATAGGAATCGCCGTACAGCATCTTTACCCTTGCGTTTATATTGATCAGACCGATGGAATTGCCCCGCTCCACCAGATCCAGATCATTTTCCTTCATCTTTTGGTTCAGTTCCTCCGCGTTCTCCAGCCCCACTCCGTTGTCCTCCACGGCAATGATCAGATTATCCTCCTGTACCTTGGCCCGGATCACAACGTGTTTTTCCCCTCTCACATTGCGCAGTCCGTGGTTTAAGGCATTTTCCACCAGCGGCTGTACACAGATCCTTGGGACCGTGTCCTTCAGGACTTCATCATCTATATCAAATTCATAGGCCACATGATCCCTCATCCTCACATCCATCACATAGATATAATTCTTCAGGTGCACGATCTCTTTGGCAACCGTGGAAAATGGATTCTTCATATCCAAACTGTACCTAAAAATATTGGACAGGGACTGGCACAGATGGCTTACCTCATCACAGTGGCGGACCTGGGCAATGCTGCTCATGGTATCCAGGGTATTATACAGAAAATGCGGATTGATCTGGGCCTGGAGTGCGTTATACTCCGCCCGGTTCAAAAGCAGCTTTGTCTCATACTCCCTGACAAGGAGAGCTTCGATCTGATCCAGCATCTCGTTAAAGCTCTGCCCCAGCGCCCCTATCTCATCATGTTTTTTCACCGCTACGCGCAGGTCTGTCTCCCCTTTTTTGATCCGGTCCGTCATTTCCGTCAGTTCCTCCAAGGGACGGGTCAGGCTCTTGGACCAGAGGAAGGTGAACACCAGGGTGATCACCAGCATCACGGCCGCTATGGTGAAAAGGCTGGCCGTCAGAGTGCGCTGATTGGCTGCCAGCAGTGCCTGGGGCATCAGCGCATACGCACTTAAGTTATATTTGTTCTGTTCCACCTGGAAAAAGACTCTCTGGCTGCCGCCTGTGGGAAGGCTGAAATCCTGTTCTCCCTGGCGTAAATGGTCTGATATCCCGTCAAAAAGCTTCCGGTCATTTTCCCCCAGACTGCCCACGGATACGGCCGCCCGGTCCCCCACGGGCTGAAGCCACATAAACATATCGCTGTCCGTAATGAATTTCTCCATCCTGTACCGGAATATCTTGCTGTCCACATCACATGCAATGTAACCGATCATCTGGCTTGTATTGCTGTTATTATACAGCTTCATCACAAGCCGGATAATATCCGTATCACGGTATGGGTTAAAATAGCTGGAAACCAGCATGGTTGTCTCGTCCGAGTGGGCATACTGCCTGACCAGATCCGCATTGTTCTCCTCTGCATGTTCGTAAATATCCAGGGGATAATTATGGCGCGGGGTTACGGCCCTGCGGTATGTGCTGATGATCTCATCCTCCCCGTTATAAAGATACAGGGCAACCACTCCATCGGAGGTGTCAAAGCATTCCATGGCAATGTTATAGGACTCCCTGTAATACTTGTCCCTCAGCAGGGAAATGGATTCCTTTTCCTTTAAATCCCGGATCAGCTGCTGGCGGTTGTAGACCTTTATGATATTATTTTCCATGGATTTGAGGATCGTGAACAGATCATCCTGCATATTCCGCAGCAGACTGAAGCTCTCCTTTTTCGCCTGATTGTAGATCAGAGTGGAGGATTTCCTGTTAAACAGCCAGGTCTGCAAAAGAAGGGCCGTCATGGTGCAGGCCAGACAAAGGATCAATATTTTAAACCGCATTTTCTGCGGCAATTCCATTCTCTTTTTCATATGAATCCCCCAAACGTGTTTGAGGAAAGTATATCAAATTTTGTATTTTATTTCTACCGGAAATCGTATTCACAACATTATCCTCTCACGGTACAGTTTCCACTGATTTTCAAAGAAATAGTCCACCTCCGGAACAGGCCGGACCGGACGCCATTCAATCTCACATTCAGTACCCTGACAGATAACTTCCTGAATCATGCCTGCATGGGATCCGTTATCAAGGGTGCATTTGAACAGATCCGGCAGTCTGCTGTCCGGTTTCCTGCCATTTCCATCTGTATACAGGGCCGACCCCCTGCTTCCTCCGCTGCTTTTACAGTAGTCCAGCATGGACGACAGGTATACCATCTGAGATATGAGCATATCCCGCAGTCTGTAGAACAAAGGCAGCTGGTTCATCCCAGGCCGTTTTACAAGGTGCAGGTATTCTGTCAGTTCTCTCCTTGTATCATAAAGCGCCGCCTGGATCTGTCTCCCTTCCCGTATCATTCCTCCGTATGCGCTCATCCGTTTTGCTGCCTTCAGCCATAAATCCTGAAGGGTTTCCGCTCCGCATGCAAGCTCCGGGATTTTTATGAACCGGTATGCATCTCCTCTTAGAGCATGTTCCGCCTCTCTCTGCTTGTTCCCATCTTTCTCCGGCCATCCTCCCTGACGCAGATCATAAAGCTTCCTTTGACGGATCCACTCCGCTGCCCGCACAGCTCCGGCCTGACCGGCATTCAGTGCAGTCCCTCCCGGCCTTGTGACTCCGTGGCTGCCGCAGACTTCACCCACTGCAAACAGTCCGTGGATATTGGTTTCCCAATGAAAATCCGTTGAAATCCCTCCGTTATTGTGCTGGGCGCAGACAGCTATCTCCAGTCTCTCCTGATATAGATCCACCCCATGATCCCCATAATAACCGATTGCCGGCCTATTCATCTGATTCAGCCTCTCAATGGGTGTCCCTGCCAATGCCCCTGCCTGTTTCAAATACGCATATGCCTCCGGCGCCAGCTGGTCATATCGGATTGGGTGTCCCCCTGTATTCCTTGTAAAATCAAGATATACCCGTCTGCCCTTTAATATGGTCTCCTGATATACCAGCAGATCAATGAGTGAGGATCCGCCAAACATTTTATCCACATCAAAGGGCCATTGATATCCTTTTAGAAAAATAAGGGAAAGCATTTCTTCCGGTGTCTCAAAATGATCCAGAAGAAACTCCTTTTCATCTTTTCCTTCGGCATCTGTGGATATAAATGTGGGAAGTACCTGCATATAAGTCCCGCTGACGTTCCATCGAGGTTTCAGTGACGCCATTCCAAACTGCCACTCCGTCAGGTTCTTGCCTATCGCCCCAGCTTCAAACGCCATACCGCTGGCTCCAAGCTGTGACATGGGGTATACACTGTCGTGGTACATGCCGGCAGGCCCGCCTGTTGCTAAAATCACATCCCTGCACCAGATGATTAGGTAGGAGACTTCCATTTTATTGTTCTTGTCTAAGCATAAAATCCCATATAACCGCTTCTCCCTTACAAGAAGACGGATCACCTGCAGACCGTCCAGGATCCGGATCCCCTGCCTTTTCACGGCGTTTTCCAGACATTCCGTCATAAGCCTGGAAGTATAAGGTCCGGCACTGGTAGCCCTTCTTCCTCTGTCGTGATCTGTCTTATAGCCCATGAACTCCCCATATTCCGTACAGGGAAACGGAACTCCCAGATCAGCCAGGCAAAAAAAGCATCTTGTGGACAACGCGGCCTCACAGAGAGCCAGATCCCCGTCCACACATCCGCCGGCAAACAAGTCCTCTGCCATGGTGCGGACTGAATCCCGATCCGCACCCGCAAGGGACAGTTTATAGTAGGTCTGTTTATCTGAGCCGGTATTCCTTGAAGTCCCAGCTTTTATATTTTCTGTTATAACCGCAAGATCTGTCTCTCCTGCCTGGTGAAGCTTTAATGCGGCTTGAAAGCCTGCTGCTCCGCTTCCTATAACGATATGTTCAATTATAAGTTCCTGTACATTCATATTTGTTCCCCTTACAGACGTTTTATATGGAAACCGCCATCCACGTCAATATAATTGCCCGTTGTATAAAGAACCTTGTTTGAACAAAACAGGCTCACCATCTGTGCCACATCCTCCGGCTTTCCCCAACGCGCAATGGGCATCCCTCCATTGGCTATCATCCTGTCATACTTATCAGTAACGGCGCTGGTCATATCTGTTGCGATCACGCCCGGACGCACTTCGTTCACAACAATCCCCTCTGATGCCAGACGGTCTGCAAAGAGGGTTGTCAGCATGCAAACCGCTGCCTTGGATATGCAATATTCTCCTCTTGTAATGGAGGAAACTTCTGCTGAACATGAGCCCACATTCACGATATGCCCCTTATTCTCAAATACCTGCTCCTGGCTGATCATCTGCTTTGCCACAAGCTGGGTCAGAAACATAGTTCCCTTTGTATTAATTCCAATTACCCTGTCAAAGCTTTCCTCTGTCATCTCAAGAAGGTCTTTCCTCTCCCTGGGAGCAACCCCTGCATTGTTTACAAGAATATCTATCCTGCCAAAGCGTCCCACACTTTCCTTCACCAGCCGTTCCCTGTCTTCTGCCAGGGCAATGGATCCCTGTACATAATGCCATGTGATCCCACATTTTGTAAGCTGATCCAGAGCTTCCTGATACACCGTCCGGCTTCCTGTGGCCAGAATCACGATCTGGTATCCATCTAACCCTAACTGTCTTGCCACAGCATATCCGATCCCCCGGCTTCCGCCTGTTATTACCGCTGTCTTCTTCATGTGATCTTCCCTCCCTTTTTCTGAAATCAGCCTCTGAAATCAGCGGGCTGATACTTCTTATTTTCCTGAAAATCCCTGTAGAATGGCATAAATATATCAGGATCACGGATCACGCAGCCAGTTGGCTTATGTGCCCTGATCAGGTCCCCGCATTTACCGCAGGTCATACACACCCTCTTTGGATTAATCCTTCCATATCTGATGATCTCATTTGCAAAATCGGGATCCGCAAAGGCCATTCTTCCAAAAAGCATGCCGTCACAAAAACCTTCCTTCACAGCGCCTGCGGTAAACAGATCCGCATATTGTCTCAGGTAAGTAGGTGCAGAGCCATATACCACCATTCCCGGAACAGCATTTTTAACAGTTCCAATCCCCTGGATTATCCTGGCAATCCCTGTTAAAGGATGCTCATCCGGTACATATTTTCCCATGTCGTAAGGTCTGGTCACATGGGTCGTAGCATAAGGATTTCCCATTGTCAGATCGACCATGGCTAATCCATAATCCTCATACAGCTCTTTTACAAGGCGGATCGGTTCAGTAAGATCCGGACTCAGCCCGGAGGTCTGACTCACGCCAAATCCATAGGGATATGCATATCCGTCATAAATTCCCAGTCTGGAGGTCACCTGGAATGTATCGTTCTCATAAACCTTTGCAGCTTGTATGCTATGTTTCAGCAATCTGGTGCGGTTCTCATAACTGCCGCCGTAATTACCCGGTCTCGTGTAGGCGGAAGAAAGTTCGGCCAGAAGATATCCGTGGCAACATTTAATATCCACTGCATCAAAACCAGCTTCTTTGGCCAGCTTTGTAGCTTCACCAAACGCTTCTTCCAGTCCCTTCAAATAATCATCCGTGACAATACAGGAGTCATCGGCAGCCCTGTATTGTTCAAGGTACGGATGGCGGTAGGCGGTCATTGGCGCCGGTCTGTTATCCGGATTAGAATAACGTCCGCTGTGGTTTGCCTGCATGATCAAATACGGTGCATATCCGTTTTTCTTCCTGCCGGCCTCTTTCACTTTTTCAGTCAGGGCCTTATAGTTCTCCAGATTATCCCTTGAAAGAAGCAGCTGTGTCTTTGAGGAGCGCCCTTCTTGCACAATGGAGATTGCCTCAAACCAGATGACGGCACTGCCGCCAATTGCTTCGTTTATATATCTGCGCATGGTATGATCAGATGGCGATCCGTCCGGCATTGAATCCGCCCCCTCCATGGGAGCGATCCCCAGGCGGTTAGGCATTGTTATATGTCTCACCTTAAGCGGTGCTGCAAGAATACCGGTGTCCTCTGCAAAGGGGAGGCAAAGATCCAGTTCATTCAGCTTATTTATTAAATCTTCCAAGCATCCATAATGGAACTTTTCATGTGCCATGATTGTTTTCCTTCCTGTAAAATTGTTTTCTGAATTTACTCGGTGATAAATTTGTATGTTTTTTAAATTTTTTAGAAAAATATGTAAAATCTGTATACCCGCAATCGGATGCAATATCAGAAATGCTCCTGTCTGTCTCTGTAAGCATTGCCTTAGCCCGATTCATCCGCAGAGAAACTGCATAATCCATAAGGCTGTATCCCGTCTCGTCCTTAAAAACATGGGAAATATAGTGCTTGTTCATATATAGGGCAGACGCTACCTTATCAACCGAAATATCCTCGGCATAGTGGTGGTCCAGATAATTGAGCACCTTGTATGCTATGGTTGCGCCCGCTCCTATCTTCATCGCAGAAAGAATATCCGCACACTCTCTGAAAATGGTAATAAACATCCGGCGCAGATCAGCGCCAACATACATCTCCCAATATTGGCGCTTCCCAAGGTACTCCTTTTCCATCTCAAGTATTAATTCATATAAATAGTTCCAGACAGGATCAGTCAGGTGCAGCAGATGTGAAAAATCTGCGGGCCGTTTTATGAAGACGGATATGATTTCCGGATACCGCACTTCATTCTGGAAAAATGTGGGATTAATCTGAATAATATAGCGTTCATATGGATATTCCAGAACCGTAAGTGTATGCTCTTCCAATGTATTGAGCACAATGATCCCGCCTCTTCCAGCTTCATATGTCTTTTCCCCTACCTGATATTCGATCCTTCCCGACAAAAGGAACAGTATCTGATATGTATGTTCATAATGGTGCGGAAGTGTATAATTACAAGAACTATAGCGATGTTCAATCCAGAAATCCTCCATAGGAACCTCCTTACATAATTGTGTACTCCCGGCGTATCCGAGAGCACACGGTTTTCCTATATACAAAAATCATTGTAACATACCTTTACAACATAATATTAAAAAATATAGTTGCAAGCAGAACATTTGCAAGGATTGCAAATGGCTGTGCGGCACCATATCCCGCAGTCGGTTCTTCTGAGCCAATGGAACTGATGGCAGCGCCAAGACCGGGAGCAGAGGTGCACCCGCCTGCGATTGCACCGCTCAAAATGATCCAGTTTAAACCAAATAATTTGCGGCCAATGAAAAAGCTTACAAGCACTGCGGTCATTTCCACAAAAATCGCTGCCACTGCAAGAGCCAGGCCGGAACCCATCAGGGATGTAACTACATCGTACCCATAGCGCAGACCGACTACTGCCATGAAAAATGTCAGCCCCATCTGGTACATGATTCCGAGAGCCTTGGAGTCCATCCTGAAATTCACGGGACCGATCTGGCCAATATAACTTAAGATCAGGGCTGCCAGAAGCACTCCGCCGGCTGCTCCCATTGAAAAACTGCCAAAGCTGCCCAGCGGGATCGTGATGCTCCCCACAATAATACCAATCACAGCAACGAGAGACATCACCATGAAGTTAAGCGGCGGCTCTTTGGCAGTCTTTCCACCCCCGGACACTTCGTTCATTTCTTTTTGATAATTTTCCTTTTCCCGCTCCATATCAATACGGAACAGTTTGGGGAGGGCCGAAAGCATGACAACGATGACCAATACTCCCATAGGAAATGCAACCGTATAGCCCAGGCTGATTGCGGATGAAGCAGCTTCCTTGTACGCTGCAATCTGTTCCTCGTTTAACGCTGCCGTATCTGTTCTTGACAGCGTGCCTGACGGGTCGATCTTCAGCAGCATTTTATCCTTATCTTCCTCCGATGCTTCTTTATAAAGAGTTCCATAATCAACATGCCCGGCTGCATCCAAAGCAGTTCCGTAGCCCGGGGTTGTTGTCATGGAACCGGCATACATTCCAATTGTCTCAAATGGTGTGATGGACTGATTAGAGGACAATACACTTCCATAGAGAACACATGCCACAAGCATGGATACAACCGGAATGGAAATGCCGATCACCACAAACTTCATTCCGTATTTTTTAAATATCGTCCCAATGCTGCTCCCCACCTTCAGCCCGATAGAAACCAAGAACAGCAATAGAAAAAAGGTAAAGAACACCTGCGCCACAACGCCTGTGGACAGAATCCTTTTCGCGTTCGCATATCCCACTCCGCCCTCTGAGACCGTATGAGCCCATCTGGTAGTCAGGTATCCGATGACAATCCCTGTAAATATGCCGCCGGACACTCCCAGAGAAAAACTTTTGATCTTGATCCTTCCAATCAAAAGCCCTGTTGCAATTGAAAGAAACATAAGAAAAAACTGATTCGTCAGAATCGAATTAACGGTTTTTAACATTTGTCAAACCCTCCCCCTATATTATACATGAAATATTCGTTTTGCATTGCCAAATAAAATGGCCGACTGATCTTCCGCCGAGAGATCCAGGCTGTCTATTGCCTTTAAAGTACGGTCAATATAACCCGGCCCTTGTTCCGGGTCAAAAGGCATATCGCTGGCAAACAGGACATGATCTTTTCCGAAAAACTCAATACCGCACCGTATGGCGGCAGCTGAACCAAAAGAAGCTGTATCTACATAAAATTTCTCAAAGGTATCCAGGGGATTGCCTTTCATCCTGGTCCTTGTAAGCTTTTCTTTCAGTTCCGGAGCGGTCCTTCCGCCATACATCTTTAACCCGTTTTCAATTCTCCCTTCCAACATGGGAATCATTGCGCCCACATGGTGCGTAACTATCTTTAAATTTGGGAAATCTTCAAAGATTCCTGCAAATGCGAGCCTGCTTATGGCAACTGTAGTCTGATACGGCCATCCAATCAGAAACCAAAGTTCATACTTTGACGCATCCTCCGCGGGAAATTCCGGTACTTTCTGCCCTCCCACCGGATGGATCAGTATGGGAAGATCTAACGTTTCACATATTTCATAAATAGGCCAGAATTTCTCCTGGTCGATTGCCTCTCCATTCATATGTGCATAAATCTGGACTCCTTTTGCCCCCATGTCTTTGCACCTTTTAATTTCCATGATAGAAGCTGCAACATTGTTAAATGGTATTCCTGCAATAAACCCCTCATAGCTTTCCGGATGTTCATCCGTGATTTTCTTGATCTCATCATTGCCAACCGCAGCAATCCCCGGCGACTGATCCGGGCCTGCAAACAGCTCCACGGGCGGTGACACAATATTGGGGATCTGTTTATATTCCGGAAATTTTGTTATGACGGTCTGACGATACTCCATATCAGACATGGCCCGCATCTTTAACGCTCTCAAAAACATATGTGACTTATTGGGCGATTCTTTCATCGCCAGCTCTGCATACCGCCTGGGCATAAGGTGACAGAATACATCGATTGACTTCATGTTGATTCTCCTTCTCCTGCACTTTCATCAATTCTGATAATGTATGGCCAACTATTATCATCTGTTTCACATGATAATGATACCATTTCCGGATATGGTATTTCTGGTAGAATCCTGTTACAAATATGCATTTTACTGTCATATTATCCGTTTTTATCCCATCTCACAACACGCAAAATGAGCCAGGTCCCAAAAGACCCGGCTCCCCGCACAAACCGATCACATTGCCTTTAAAACAGCCGTCAAAATAGAATCATACTTGTCCTCCGGCGTATCCGTACGGCTTGTCATGATCACCGCATTAGTTGTCCCGTTTAATGTCCCCGCACTGAGTAGTTAAAGTTTTTGTCCAGAGAGGAAAAGGTCCGCCTTGTCTCAGGGACAGGATCCGGCTTTGCCTCTGCCGGACTGTTTTTCACAAAGTATCCCCTGGGAGCTTTAGATGAGGCATACACCAGACCTTCCTGTATCAGCATTTCATAAGCCTTTTTAACCGTGTTGCGGTGGACCTGCAGTTTTTCCACCAGCTGGCGCTCCGAAGGCAGCTTAAATCCGTCCGCCAGCCGGCCTGACAGTATCTGATCCCTTATATTATTGCGCAGCTGTCTGTACAGCGGAGTGCTACTGCCCCGTTTTAACTGGATCTCCATAAATATCCCCTCCCCACGTTTTATCTTCTGAGACACCCCCAAGTCTTGAGATGAACACATCCATCTCCTGGGTCTTCCACTTACATCTGTGATAAAATATCTGCTGGTACATGATAACGTCCAGGTCCCGAACATCCAGCCGGATCAGCTCTCCCCTGCCAATGCTCTCCTCAACGGCAAAACCCGGAAGATAGGAAATCCCCCCATTCTCCTTTAGCATCTTAATGATAAAATCAGTATTGCTGATCTCCACGGAAGGGATCAGTTCCAATTCCTGTGTTTCCAGAAATGAATCCAGCTCTTTCCTGTAATTCTCGTTTTTTTCAGTGAGAAAAAATGGTTCTCCTATCATGTCCTTAAGGCAGATGCTTTTAGGGCGGTCTCCCCAATAGCACGGGGATGTGACAAATACAATGGATTCCCTCCGGTCCATGGCCTTGATCCAATTTTTATTATACCTGGCCCTGTCCAGAAGGTATATCAGATCCAGCTGGTTCTGCTCCAGCATCTCATAAAGTTTCCCAGGCGGCGCTGTTGTGACCTTGATCGGGACCCGGGGATGATTTGCCCTGAAATAGCCGAGCACGGGCGGCAGCTTTGCAAAGCATAAAGACTCCAGCGTACCGATGTGCAGCGGGTTCTTCAGGTCTGTTTCTTCCCTGACGCTCTCCTTTGCCTGGTTGATGTCCTGAAGGATCAGCTGGCTCTGCTCAAGAAAACGCTGTCCCTGGGCGGTCAGTGCGATCTTTCGGCCAAGACGGTCGAACAGTCTGGTATCAAGTTCTTCCTCCAGCAGCCGTATCTGCACCGTCACTGCGGACTGGGAATAACCTAAAAGCTCCGCGGTCTTTGAGAAACTTTCCAGACGGGCCGCCGTGACAAAGGTTTTTAACTGCCTGAATTCCACGTTTCTCCTCCTTTGTTATTAATTTATTTCAATTATATCATAAAATCTATGAAATTGTTTTATTTATTTTCCATGCTACAATAGGTACATAAAGTTGTCCCATGCGCACAAGACACTTCAATTTAATGAAAAAGAGGGGAAATTTATGTCTTTTATCAGTATCTTTGACGTTTTGGGTCCTAATATGGTGGGACCTTCCAGTTCCCACACCGCCGGAGCCTGCTCCATTGGCCTTATGGCCCGAAAATTGCTGGGCGAGCCGGCGCGGGAGGTGGAATTTATCCTTTACGGTTCTTTTGCAAAAACATATAAAGGCCATGGCACGGACCGGGCACTGCTTGGGGGGATCATGGGTTTTTCCACAGATGACGTACGCATTCCAAACGCATATGATCTGGCCGGCGAACAGAACATCACATGGACATTTACCCGCAATGAGATTGAGACGGAGCTCCACCCCAATACAGTGGACATCCATATGACCGGTGTCAGTGGAAAGACGGTTTCACTGAGAGGCGAGTCCATTGGCGGCGGGAAAATACGGATCGTGCGCATAAACGGCATTGAAGTGGATTTTTCAGGCGAATACAATACCCTGATCGTGGTCCACAGGGACTGTATTGGCATGGCTGCCCATATCACAAGCTGTTTAAGCAAAGGAAAGGTCAATATTGCTTTTATGAAACTCTTCCGGGAAGCCAGGGGGAACCGGGCTTACAGCATTGTGGAGTTTGACGGCTCGCTTCCGGAGGCCACACAGCAGAGGATCAAAGAGAATCAGGATGTTGAAAATGTCATGCTGATACAGATACGGGAGGTGGGATGATGGATTTTAAAAATGGAGCGGAGCTGATCCTGCTCTGCGATACATACGGGTGCCCTGTTTCTGAAATCATGAAACACAGGGAGTGCAGCCAGACAGATACCACCCGCGAAGCGCTGGACGAAAGGATGAAGCAGGTTCTCACTATCATGAAAAATGCGGCATCTGAGCCCATCCAAAGGCCGCGCCCTTCCATGGGCGGACTGATCGGCGGCGGAGCCGGGCTGGTGGAACGCCATCTGCGGGAAGGAAAATCCATTTGCGGCGGACTTCTTTCCAGGGCAATCTCTTATGCCATGGCTGTGCTGGAGATTAACAGTTCCATGGGACTGATCGTGGCAGCTCCCACAGCCGGCTCCTCAGGAGTGGTGCCCGGAGTCCTATTAGCCCTTTCAGAGGAACACGACCTCCCTGACAGCACCATCCTTCCGGCACTGTATAATGCCAGCGCCATTGGGTATCTCGCCATGCGGAATGCCACCGTGTCAGGAGCAGTGGGCGGCTGCCAGGCGGAGGTCGGAGTAGCCTCGGCCATGGCTGCCAGCGCGGCAGTGGAGCTTATGGGCGGCACCCCGGCCCAGTGCCTGGAAAGCGCCTCCACCGCACTGATGAACCTTCTGGGTCTGGTGTGCGATCCGGTTGGCGGACTGGTGGAATACCCCTGCCAGAACCGGAATGCCATTGGCGCAGCCAATGCCCTGACATCAGCAGAGCTGGCCCTAAGCGGTGTCCGGCAGTTGATCCCCTTTGATGAGATGCTGGCCGCCATGTACAATGTGGGGAGACGGCTCTCTCCGGATTTCAGGGAAACAGCCATGGGAGGATGCGCGGTCACACCTTCGGGATGTGCGGCATGCGGGGGGTGACGGGGGTAGGGAGCGGGCGGTTCTGTTAGAATTCAGTGGATACATGGCTTCATAGTCCCATGGTAAATCCCGGCCTTCCTCATACCGCCACCGCTTTCGGCATAAACCAGACAAACAGACGGCCGGTGTTCTTCCAGCCGTCTGTTTTATATTTTTATAAAATCAAAACCTGTTTTTTGATAATTCGTAAGCAACATCAACAATCATATCTTCCTGACCGCCCACCATGCCGCGGCGCCCTAATTCTATGAGAATATCTTTGATATCGATACCAAACTGTTTAGCAGCCCGGCGCGCATGGAGCAGGAAGCTGGAATAGACACCTGCATACCCCAGCATAAGGGAATCCGTACGGATTGCCTGCGGGCGATGCATCAGTGGCTCCACTGTTGTCTGAGCCACATTCATCATTTGATAAATATCCGCATGAATATCATAACCCATGCGGTTAAGAACCGCACATAACACTTCCATCTGGGTGTTTCCCGCACCGGCTCCCAGCCCCCTGCATGTTCCGTCAAGATACTCTGCTCCTGCCTCAAGAGCAGCCAGACTGTTCCCCATGGCCAATCCCATATTATTATGGGCATGAAATCCGATTGGAACACTGACCGATTCCTTTAAGGCTGCAATACGCCTGTGCACGTCATTTGGCAACATATATCCGGCAGAATCAGCCAAATTAATATAATCGACTCCCTCTGCTTCAAAAATTCTGGCCTGTTCCACAATCTTCTCAGGTTCTGCCATATGGGACATCATCAGAAATCCAACGACAAACAGGCCTTTACTTTTAGCATACCGTATATGCTGGACCGATACATCCGCTTCAGTAACATGAGTTGCCACCCTCACTGCGCCGATTCCTGTTTCCTCTGCCCGCTTTAAGTTCTCTATAGTGCCTACTCCAGGCAGCAGCAGCACTGTAAGTTTTGCATTTTTGATTACTTCCCCTGCCGCACGCAGCAGTGTAAGTTCATCCACAGCAGAAAATCCGTAGTTAATAGAGGAACCGCCAATTCCATCTCCATGGCTCAATTCTATGAAATCTACCCCTGCCCTATCTAATCCTTCTGCCACTGCTTTTACCTGGTCAACGGTAAAACTATGGCTTACGGCATGGCTGCCATCCCGCAAGGTTGTATCTATAAGCTTAACCTTTCTTCTGATCATACCATTTTACCTCTTTCCACCCAACAGCCTGCCTGCCACCTTTTCAGCTGTTGCCACAGCAGCCTGATTAATAATATCCAGATTCCCGGAATAGGCCGGAAGAAAATCGCCCGCACCTTCCACTTCCACAATAACCGTAACCTTATTTCCATCAAGGACCGGCGGCACCCGCAGGCGGTAGCCGGGAACATAACTTTTTACTTCCTTTACGATTGCTTCTACTGAATCCTTTATCCTTGCCTCATCGGGATTCTTAACCAATGCATAGACTGTGTTAGTCATCATCAACGGAGGATTGGCCGGATTCAATACAATAATGGCCTTTCCTTTATCAGATCCCGCCACTATCTCCAATGCCTTGGATGTGGTCTCTGTAAATTCATCAATATTGGCCCTGGTACCTGGCCCTGCACTCTTTGAAGAAATTGCGGACACGATCTCGGTATATTCCGAATCAGCGACACGATTAATTGCATAAGCGATAGGAACCGTGGCCTGGCCTCCGCAGGTCACCATATTGAAATTATCCGTATCAAACGGAAGGCTGTCCATATTGACACACGGTACCACATAAGGACCAACCGCAGCCGGTGTCATATCCATAACGATCTTCCCTGCTTTCTTTAATATAGGGGCATTATGTAAATGTGCTTTTGCACTGGTTGCATCAAATACAATGCGGATTTCAGTATCTGCAGCTATTGCATCCACGCCCTCAATTGAAGTATCAAATCCCAGTCCTGCGGCCCGCCTGATCCCTTCTGATTCCACAATACCGGCCATCAGCTTCATTTCCAAGCTGCTGCTCTTCATGACCTTATACATTAAATCCGTTCCTATATTGCCCGGACCGATGATACCTACTTTAATTTTTTCCATGAAAATGCCTCCCAAAACTAAAATGTAAACCCTAATACACCATAGACAATCGTTGCCACTGCCGTCATGCTAAATCCGATCAGAGACTCATATGGAATGATCTTAAGCCTTTCCTTGATTGACATCTGCAGCGTTCCTGCACTGATATGGAAGAAACTCCCGTGAGGCAGACAGTCAAACACACAGCAGCCCGCATGAATCATTACAGCTGCCTGGACTGCAGTCACTCCAAATGAAAGGATGGTTGGACCGAAAACCTGGGATGCCACGGTAGCTCCTGCCACACAGGAAGCGGTGGCTCCACCCATAACAATGCCTGACAATGGCGCAAGGATATATCCAGTGTTAAATTACTATTACGAGGAGGAATGTTATGGCAACAACAAAAATCATACAGTCTTTAGAGCGGGCCATGTCCATCTTAGAACTGTTCCAGAATAATGTGGTAGAATTAAGTTTGAAGGATATCTCTGAAAGGCTGGAATTAAATAAAAGTACTACCTTTGGCCTTGTAAACAGTCTGTCCTCCCTTGGGTATCTATTGCAAAATGAAGAGAATCAGAAGTATTGCCTGGGGCCTAAGATATTATCTCTATCCAATGCCCTAAAGATGAATAATGTCCTGATACGGATTGCACATCCTTTTCTTGAACAGCTCTCTCATAAATATCATGAAACAGTACACAGCGCTGTACAGTCTGATAACAGTGTCATTTATCTGGACAAAGTAGAATCGGATTCATCTATTTTTATCAACACTCAAATGGGTGTTAAAAACTACATGTATTGTACCGGTGTAGGAAAATGTCTTTTGTCCTATAAATCGGAAGCACAAATTGACCAGATTCTGTCTTTTCCACTTAAGGCTAAGACTTATAATACGATCACCCAGAGAGATGCGCTTTTACATGAACTGAAACTGAGCAGAGAGCGCGGATATTCTATGGACAATGAAGAGATAGAAATAGGCCTTACATGCATAGGTTTTCCGGTTTTCAAAAGCTTTGAGGAGCCTGGCTTTGCCATCAGTATTTCCGGGGCAACGGGCAGAATTCTGGACAAGCTTCAAAATACTGACCTGATACATGATATGCGGTTAGCTGCCGCGGCAATGTCGCGGCAAATTTATAATTACCAGGCCCATTAATGTATGTCTGGAGGTTTTATTCTCCGCAGATTCATCCAGTATCTAACGAAAGCCGCCATGTATGATCCGGTATCCTGTATCAGGATACCGGATATCCTTTTTTAGAAATAAAAAAATCCCCTAATCCAATACCCAGACCAGGGAATTCAAACAATATATCCTGTTTTATAGCTGGCTGATCTTCAGCCGTTGGCTTTTTTTCCAATTTTTTTAAAAAACCGGCATTCCATAAAAACCTTCCCTCCTCGGCGTAAAAACAGCATACATAGGACCCTTATCCTATTCAGCACAAAATCCTCCACAAACTCATATGTCTCATTAGTAATAGATATTTCTGTCTATTTCTTTAGAAGCCATTCCAAAACATTAATCTGCTTGATACCATTATAGGATGTCAGTGGCGTATAATCCATAGTAAGAAGATACTTGGGATTATGGTCTTTTATTGCATCCAGTGATGAAAGTTCCCGCTTTAGTGTCTGCTCTTCCAATACGGTCTGAGATACTTGATAATATTCTTCCCCTTCGGCGCCAATGGCAATAAAATCAACCTCAGCATCTCCAACTTTTCCTATATGAACTTCATAACCTCGTCTTATAAGTTCCAGGTAAACAATATTTTCTAAGATATGCCCCATATCTGCCTGTTTCGTGCCTAATATAAAATAATGAAGCCCTATATCCGCTGCATAATATTTCGATCCTGTAACGAGATACTGCTTCCCTTTTATATCATATCTTCCTACCTTATATAGAATAAAACTGTCACAAAGAGCAGAGAGATAGTTTTCCACAGTAGGTACGCTGATTTTCCTTCCTGATGATGTCATTGCATTTGCAATCTTAGTGGCGGAACACATATTTCCAATGTTATCAAACATAAATTCCACCACGCTTTGAAGCATAGATGGATCAGATATTTTCTTTCTGGTAACGATATCTTTGAGCAAGATTGTATTGTAAATTCCCTCAAGATAAACTCTGATATCTTGTTTTCTTGCAAGTTCAAGCGTTCCTGGAAAAGAACTGTTTTGTAAATAATTCATATACAGTGCACCTGTATTTGTGTTTCCAGGATATGCTGATATATATTCCTTAAAAGAAAGAGGAAGCATTTTTATCTCAACGTACCTGCCAGAGAGCAATGTGGCAAGTTCTCCGGAAAGCAGGAACGCATTAGACCCCGTAATATATAAATCTACATTTTTCTTTACATAAAGCCAGTCTACTGCTTCCTGGAAATTTTCAACTTGCTGTACTTCATCTAAAAATACATAGTTCTTATTGCTCTTTACCAATTTACTTTCCACATATTGATATAGCTTTTCTGAGGTGCGAATACCACGATAATCACCGTCCTCCAAATTAACGGTTATGATTTGTTCCTCTTCTACTCCATTCTCTTTTAAATAGGACTGATACAATTCAAACATCGTTGACTTACCGCAGCGGCGAATTCCAGTTATTACTTTTATTAGGTTTTTATCTTTAAAACTAATTAAACTTTCAAGATAATCATTTCGTTCAATCATTTGTTACACCTCCCCATAGTTTTTATAAACCAACAATAACATATCTTCTCATTTTTGTAAAGTTTGTAATAAACATTTTACAAAGTTCACCGCTTTGCGAAATTTGTAAGATGTGTTATTATGCTATTTTCTCACTATTGTACGCAAGAAGCACCTTGCTGATGATTTTAATCCGAATGACAATTACAAAAGTATTTTTCCAGGCTGATGTAAATGGTGGGCCCAGTATAAAAAGAGAGAAAAAACGTCCGGCGGCTATCGAAGAACCGCTACCTTAACATATTGAAATCTTTGATGCAAAAAGTGGTACAAAGCGAAAGACAGGATTAACAAATGGAGTGATAAATGTATATAAATAATAGTGGAAATCCGAATAAAATAATGGTAAAATTCGACAAGATACGTATGGAATATTGCCAAATAATTATAAAAGTTCCACAACTGGGAGGGGGTATTTCAAATTGACTTCCAACATACATGACCTTAGAATGAAGACGAAATAAAACAACAATCTCGAGGAGGAATAAGGCATGGATGTAACAAGAAACGATGTGGAACGGATGATCGATGCTTCCCTGGGTGCAACGCCGGCGCCTACCCTGGCACAGGTGGAGGAGTTTGTGCGAAAAACACTGAATTATAACTTTGCCACCACATTGACAGAACCATTTTTCATCCGGGGAAATGCAGACATACTTCACCAGGCAGGCAAGGAACTGGTCAGCGTAATCTCCTATCCCCTGGGCGGTATGACCCATGAAGCAAAACTATACCAGGCGAAACAGGCACTTAAGGACGGAGCGGATGAACTGGACATCTCCATGGATGTCAGCGCCTTTAAATCAGGCAGGTATGATTATGTCAAGGAAGATCTGAAGCCTTTTGTGGATATGATGGAAGGCAGAATCATGAAAATGATTTATTTTGCCAGTCTCTTAACCGAAGACGAACAGCTGCGGGCTGCCGAGATGGCAATTGAATTGGGAATTCCCTATCTTAAGACAAATACAGGCTTCGGGTTTGTCACCACCACAGATCAGGTAAAACTCATCAAAGACCACTACCATGATGCAATAAAGGTTATGACCTCTGGCGGCGTCAGGACCAAGGAAGATGCTATCGCCATGATAGAAGCTGGAGCAGAACGGATTGCAACCAGTTCCGCATTCAAAATTGTAGACAGCTTTCAGGATTGAAACGATTGAGGAGGACAGAAAAATGAATAGAAATGAATTGGCGCGTTATATTGACCAGACAACATTAAAACCTGGAATGAACCATGACTATGTCGCCAAGTTTTGCCGGAATGCAAAGGAGAACCATTTTGCCAGTGTCTGCATACTGCCCAATATGATAGAAACGGCAGCCGAGGCACTGAAGGATTCCGACACAAAGGTGTGCACGGTTATCAGCTTTCCTCTGGGATTTGATTGGCCGGATGTGAAAATCCATGAGACAGAGGACGCCCTTGACAAGGGAGCCCAGGAAATTGACCTGGTAATGAATGTATCTGCGTTAAAGTCTGAGAGATACGACATCATAATTGAGGAACTGGATGGCGTGGTAAAGGCCAGCCATGCCAGGGGGGCAATCGTTAAGCTGATTATTGAGACCCCGCTGCTTACGAATGACCAGATTGTAAAAGCATGTGGCCTTGCGGAGCAGCATGGTGTGGACATAGTCAAGACTTCCACCGGATTTTCGGCTATGCTGCCGCGTTCCACTTCTGTGGATGATGTGAAACTAATCCGCAGCAGCGTAAAGCCTGGGACAGGCATCAAAGCGGCTGGAGGAATCCGCACCACCGCGGATACCCTTGCCATGATTGAGGCAGGGGCTACAAGAATCGGCGCCAGTGCTGGAGAGGAAATCATTGGTGGCCTGTAAAAAGGCGGAGGATCGGGATGCAGAAACTGGTAAGTTTGGATGATATAGAATTAAATGTGTCTGCAGCTGACTGGCAGGATGCGGTCATAAAATCAGGAACCATACTTTTAAATAATGGCTATGTGACCAGGGAATATGTGAATGCCATGGTCCAAACGGTCAAAAACCTTGGGCCGTATATCGTGGTGGCTCCGGGACTGGCAATGCCTCATGCAAGAAGTACCAACGGCGTCATAAAGAGCGGCATTAGTATCATGACATTGTCCCAGCCTGTGGAATTTGGCAATGAGAGCAATGATCCGGTCTACCTGTTAATCGGACTGGCGGGAAGCAATGATGATCTTCATTTAAAAATCATGCAGGCTATTGCCACCATATTTGAAGATGACAGGATGCTGGAACGGATTACAGCGTGTGACCGCCGGGAGATGGTTGCCAGGATATTCAATGATGTGGAGGTGGAGGAATAATGTTACATATTGTTACGATTTGTGGATGCGGCATGGGGAGCAGCGTAATCCTGAAGATGAATGCAGAGAAGGCGCTTAAGGACCTGGGTATAGAGGCTAGACTTGAGGTCAGTGATATTACAACAGGGAAGGGCGCGGCACGCACTGCGGATCTGGTGCTGATAGGAAGGGAACTGGCCTATCTTGTGCAGGACATTGATAAACCGATCATACAGCTTACCAGCTTTGTAAATAAGCAGGAAATAAAGGACAAGCTGCGGGAATATTGCGAAGCAAATGGAATTAAACAGAAATTGTAAGGACTTTGGGAGCAATTCATAATTAAGAAAGGAATCGGACATGGGGAAATTTGAGAATAAAGTAGTAATTGTCACGGGTGCCGGTCAGGGGGCAGGAAAGAAACTTGCGATCCGTTTCTATGAAGAAGGCGCCGTGGTCAGCCTCCTGGATCTTAATGGCCAGAACCTGGATGCCGTAGTAAGAGAAGTGAACCCGGATACCGGCCGTTTTTTGACCTACGCGGTAGATGTCAGCGACAACAGACAAGTGACATCAGCCATCGATGATATAGGCAAACGGTTTGGCCGGATCGATATACTGATTAATAATGCCGGGGTTCTTCACAAGGGTATGATTGAGAGCTCTACGGATACGCATATGAAGCTCATGGTAGATGTAAACCTCATGGGTCCCATGTACTGTACTCACGCCAGCGTGCCTTATATGAAGGAAAATGGTGGAAATATCATCAATGTATCCTCCATCCTGGCAACATTCCCTAATACGGGTTCAGGGGCCTACGGGGCGGCCAAGGCTGGCATGATTGTACTTACAAAGGTCTGGGCAGCTGAATTAGCCCCATACAAGATCCGCGTAAACTGCTATGCGCCGGGCGTATTAAACACCCCAATGGCAGAAGACGTGATTAAAAACAGGGCAGAGAGCAAGCTATGCCAGATACCGCTTCGCAGGTTTGGGGAAACCGATGATGCATTTGACCTGGTCAGCTTCTTCTGCTCGGATCAGGCGAGCTATATTACAGGACAGACCATAGGACTGGATGGAGGAATATGGGCAACCCAGACGCCCACGGCAGCCTGGAAACTGTAAAGGAACGTAGGATGGAGAGGGGGATACTATGAACTTTGCAATTGATTTTATTACCAACGTGCTTGGTAATCCCACGGTAATGTTGGGTATTATAGCATGTATTGGTTTGATGTTTTTAAGAAAGAATGTCAGTGATATTGTCATGGGAACTGTAAAGACTATGATGGGATATCTGATCCTAAGCGCAGGTACAACTATTATTGGTACTCCTATCACCCTGCTGACAACCCTTGTGCAACGGGGGCTGGGCGTGGACGGCGTGCTGCCTCTGTACTGGGTGGTCTATGCCGAGTCCATGGCCAAATTTGGAACGGAAGCCGCATTAATTTTCATCATTGGATTTGTCATTAATATCCTGCTTGCCAAATTTACGCCATGGAAGAATCTGGCCATGACCGTACACCTTCAGCTTTTCTGGGCAGGCTTCATGGCAAGCATTATGGCGGGCTTCGGATTCTCCGGAATCACTTTGATAGCAATCGGCGGCCTTATTTCAGGCGTGTATTACTGGATTGCCACCACCATTTCCGCCCACTACTTAAAGCCTGTGACTACGGAGCATGCTAATTTTGTCCCCAGTGCCATTGCGCTCGTTATTGCCGGAGAAGCCGGAAGGCTGTTTAAGAAGGGTGGAAAATCCACAGAAGAGATTGAATTTCCCAGTTCGCTTAACTGGCTCAAGGACAGTATAATCGCAACCTGCATGGCCGTGCTTGTAATGAATTTTATTTTCACCTTTATTGCCGGCCCCGCGGTTGTAAGAGAGCTGGCCGAAGGAACTCCCTGGATTCTATATGTCCTAATACAGTCACTCACCTTTGGAGGAGGAATCGCAGTCATCCTCTATGGCGTGCGCATGATGCTGGCAGAACTGATTCCCGCATTCTCCGGTGTTGCTGAAAAGCTGCTGCCTAACGCGGTCCTGGGCCTCGACTATCCCACGGTATTCCCTTACGCCGGCACTGCTGTGATGCTGGGTTTCGTATTCAGCCTTTTAGGTTCCATCCTGGCTACTCTGGTTATGGCTTTTACCGGTTTCTCACCGGTTGTGGTACCTGGAGTCCAGATCAACTTTTTTGAAGGAGCACTGGTCGGCGTGTACGCCAATGCCAGGGGAGGCCTTAAAAACTGTATATTCAGCGCTCTTATAACAGGCTTTATACTCCAGTTTGCAGTGGCTCTTACCTTCCCCATGACAGGACATCTCATGGCAACAGGAGGAGCATATGAAGCTATGGACTTTAATACAATCGGATATTTGATTGCAAAGCTCATGTCACTGTTCCACTAAATAAAAATATATGGCAGGCCACGCATTCCGTAACAGAAAATGCAGGCTTGCCTGTTTCTGGATCGGAGGGAAAAATGCAGGAATCCGAACAGTACCTGGAACTGATCCGCAGGGACCCGTTCCTCCGTGCTATGCTGGCTTCATATGAAAATGTTGCTGGCAGCACGGCTGGGAAAGACGTGTTGGACTATGGCTGCGGCTATGGATGGGGCAGCTATCTGCTCTCCTGCCACTGCCGCCGGGTTACGGCATATGACCCGGACCAGGAGCGCATTGAGTTTGCGAGCCGCGTGTTCAGCCGGAAAAACATTCATTTTATCTCTGAAGAAGCATGTCTGTCCGGGAAACATTATGATTTGATCTGCCTTTTCATGGTATTACATAACATTAGGGATTGCGAAGATATATTGATACACCTGCCCGGATATCTGAATCCGGGAGGGATGATTATGTTCAGCTACAAAAGTACATACCGCGCACTTGTGCCGGTTCTGGATCAATGGGCCTGTGACTGCGGCTTTACACTGGCACATTCGAGCCAAAGCTATCTGTCGGATGAAGAATCAGTTGAGGAACGGTGTTATTACAAAAACAGGGATGAGGAATGGTTTTATGCTCTATGAACGATGTGTACGTATAATTGAAATACTGATTCAGTCACGGCAGGCCATGACAACAGGAGAGCTGGCCAGCCTGCTGTCAGTGAGTTCCCGGACCATTCGCAGCGATTTGGATGTTATCGATGAGTGGCTGGGGGGATTTTCGCATGAACCGGTGGTGAGGATTCCGGGAATAGGGATACTGTTAAAGGACATCAATGGGCAGATCCAAATGCATTTGAGGGAAAAAGGGACAGGAGGATATGTAATGTCCTCTGCCGAGAGGGTCCGTTCCATCACGGGATGGCTCCTGTCAGAAGGCTCCTCCACCAGCATTGCCGAAATGGCGGAAAAGCTGCAGGTAAGCGCTGCCACAGTTTCTAATGACCTGCAGAAGGTGAAATCCTGGATGGACCGGTCCTGCATCCATATGGTATCCAAGCCGCACATGGGAATTACGGTGCGGGATACGGAAAATAACATCCGCAGGGGATGCATCATGGTTCTGAGAGAGATGCTGGAGACGGGAACGCACCAGCAGGAGCTGATAGGTATGAGGTTCACACAGGCTGAGAGCCTGCTGCGGAAGTATCAGATGACCTCTTTCTGCAATGTATTAAATGCATGGAGGGAGAAAATCCTGTTTATAATCAGGGAACTTCAGGATAGCGCCCATGTGACCATATCGGACAATGGATTTTGCGCCATGTTCCTATATCTTCTCACCGCATTCACACGCATGGATAGAGGGCATCCAGTCAGTGTGAAAAGACAGACATTTCCCCACATTGAGGTACCATCCGGATTTGACTATAACCGGATCCATGACATGATTCTGGATCAGACTGGACTGGATGCGGATGAAAATGAGATGTTCCTGATCCATGCAGAGTGGATGTCGCTGCGTAAATTTGGTTCCTCCCAGGAAATCAATGTAGAGCATGTCCTGATCGCAAAGGAACTGATTGCCGAAGTAAAGGACTCCCTGGAAATCGAATTTGAAGAAGGGGATGATACTGTTCTGGATCTGGCTGCCCACCTCAGCGTCATGCAGTACCGCCTGTTCCTCAATATACCCGCGGAGCATAATGCTGCGCTGCAGGAGATAGAGGAAACATTCCCCGATGTCTGCCAGGTGGTCAGGCAGAAGCTATGTGCCATCCTCAAAGAACGGCTGGGAACTGTAAACCAGGAAGTGTGCAGCCGGGAAGCGGTATATATTTCTATGTATATTGTTGCCTGCATTCTCAAGAATCCGCTGGAGGCCGCGGTAAAGAAAGATGTAATCATCGTGTGCAACAGTACAGTTGCAACGTCCAGGATACTGGAGAACCGCCTGAAATCCATATTTTCCAATGTAAATGTAGTAAAATCCATATCCTACCACGAGTTCATCAGCGCTGCGCAGCCGCTCTCCTGTGACCTTATCATCTCTACTCTGCCTTTAGAAAGCACACAATACCAATGCGTCACAGTAAATCCCCTTCTTAAGCTGGAAGATATCAACAAGCTCATGGGAATGTTCATGCTAAGGATGCAGAATGTGGACTTCAACAAGTATATCAGCGCCACCATTAACATAGTAGCCCGTTCCTTAGAGCTGAAGCCGGAGGAGCGTATCAAGCTGTCCATCGAGCTAACCCGGGATATCAAAGAGGAGGTACAAGGGCTGGACAAGAGCCACAAGCCGGCCGTGAGGAATCTGCTTGACGAATCTCTGGTGGCGGTGAATGTACATGCAAGGAATTGTTATGACGCTATCCAACTGGCCGGAGATCTGTTAAAGAAAAAAGGATATATCACCCAGAGGCATATTGACGAGATGATACGCATTAAACGGAAGCTGGGCGGCTATATGGTAATTGACAAGGGAGTAGCGCTTCCTCATCTTCTTGCACCGGAGCTTTCTGGCCCATGCATGAGCGTAATTACCCTGGATAAGCCGGTCCGCTTCAACCATGCGGATAATGACCCGGTGGATTTAATTGTCATGCTCCTGTCAAATCATAACACAGCCCACATAAAGGTCCTGGAGGAACTGGTGGACCTGCTGGGGGATGCAAAAAAACGGGAGGCAATCCGTTTATCCACCAGTGCCTATGAACTTTTGAGCATCATAAGCTAACATCGGCCGCCGCTCTTGTAGAGAGTGCTGCAAATATTCATATACCATAAAATAACAAATCAACCAACATTCCAGCACCAGTAGACATTAGAATTGAAAAAACAAGGTACAGAATAAAATGCTTTGCTCCAAGAACAATTTTTACCGCCCCCAAATTGGTAAGCTTCGTAGCGGGCCCGGCAATCATAAAGGCGGTGGCGCTGCCCTTACTCATCCCCTCTCCCAGCCAGGCTGCAATCAGAGGAATCGTCCCACCGCCGCAGGTATAAAGAGGAATGCCAAGAGCCGCTGCCATCAGTGCGCCCAGTCCCTGATTCGCTCCAAATAAACCGGTAACCCACCGGGACGGCACATACCTCTGATATAGGGCAGTCAATAGAACTCCCAACAAAAAATACGGAAAGGTTATCCTTATATTGCGTCCCATATTTTTCAAAAGACGCCTCACAATATTCGCCTCACTATCTCGGTTTTCCGGCAGATCAAAATCCGTAAACTTGTAAAAGCTTCTTTGTTTAAAAAAAATATGTATGAGAAGTCCGCCTGCGCAGCCGCATATAAAGGCCGCCAGCAGACGGAGCATTGCAATCTCTGTCCCCAGCGCAAAAGAATAAAAGAACAGTTGTGGATTTAGCAGGACAGAACTCATCATAAATGCGGTTATCCAGTCCTCGCGCATCCCACTTTTAGAAAAAGAGGCGGCAATGGGAATAGTCCCATACATACAGAGCGGGGAAAGTATTCCCAATGCGGAGGCGGGAATAATTCCCCATATCCCCATCTTTCGTTTTCCCAGCGAAGACATTCTGTCATGGATATGTTTCTTGAGAAAAACAGACATCAGGGAACCAATCAGAATCCCCACCGCCCAGTAAAAGAAAATCTGCCGGAACTGCAGGTCAAAATAATACCAGATATAAATAAATTCCCTGTGAAGTGCTTCAATCATAGCTCTACCTCAATTCCAGTATTTGAAAAATTATCTTTGCAGCCATCTTTGTCTTTTACTCATCAAGATTAACCAGCGTATAGATCCTGCTCCCCAGCCCTATCTTCTCCGCCTGCTCCAGGGTGTGAATACCATTTCTGGATTCAATCCGATTCACCAGGGACTGTCCGTCCGCAGCAGCATAAACCAGGTCAACGCATGCCTGATCCAGGGCCACCGGGTCGTAGGAAGCCAGGATTCCTATATCATGCATATCCGGCTCAGCAGGGCTTGTATCACAGTCACAGTCCACACTTAGACGGTTCATCACATTGATATAGAGGATGTTCCCATTCAGAGCATCCGCAACCGATTTTCCGGCCTCCGCCATGGATTCCAGGAACGGGTCCTGAGAAGCGCTCCACATGCTCCCGCCCTTTCCTGCCGTGTGAATATGGTTTTTACCTTCCGCTGATGCAAGCCCAATGGAGATATTTTTAATTGCTCCCCCGAACCCAGCCATAGCATGGCCTTTGAAATGGGACAGTATCACATAGTAGTCGTAGTCAGAAAAATGCTCTCCCACATAATTTTCCGTCAGATTGGTTCCTCCTGTAACCGGAAGCGTCATGGAACCGTCCTCATCCATGATATCTATATCAGCAATGGCAGTATAACCATGATCTTTTGCTACCTGATAATGCATGGCCGTGTTGGACCTGGCCCCTCCATAGGCAGTGTTGCACTCTACAATTGCTGCCTGCAGGGACTGGACAAGACCGCCAATCAGGTCTGTGCGCAGATAGTTACTCCCCGGTTCTCCGGTAGACAGCTTTACCGCTACCCTGCCGGTTGGGGCCGCGCCCAGCGCCTGATAAATTTCCATAAGACTGTCTGAATTGATATCCGCCGTCATATAAACGACAGCCCCTTTCTCCGGCTGTCCTGCCATAGAGATTTCTGAGGACGTTATGTTCTGTACCTCGGAAGTGCTTTTCCCGCTGCCCTCTTTCTGGCTATTCATATTTTGAGGAACTGCCTCTTCCGGCTGCGAGCAGCCTGCCAATAAAGCGGCTGACGCAACAACCGTCACGATAAAATGTATTTTCTTGTTCATAATATCCTTTCTGCCCTCTGGCGATTACGATCGACTGCATGATTTACGTTCCATGCCCATTGCAGTTTTTAGCATTTTGGTAATCAGGAGTTCTCCTTTCCAATCTCCATCGTAATCGGACCGCATTTCTGCTCATAAGTGTCCAGCTTGTAGTTGATAACGTCAAGGCTCTCCTGCATTTCCATCAGCCTTGCCTCCAGGCTTTCCTTTGCTTCCATCAGAATCTCTTTCCTTGCCGCTTTTGTTTCCTCGCCCTTTAAGGCAAGCTGCACATACTCCCGAATTGCCTCCAACGCCATGCCGCCTCTTTTAAACCTCATAACAAAGTCAATCCAGTTTAAAACTGTATCATCATAGATGCGGATGCCAGACTCGCTGCGGGGTACTTCAGGAATCAGTAGATTTTATTATTTACTCGTCCTTTTCAATCTGCAATATTCCGGACAGGCTGTGAATATTCTCTGTTCCCGAGACAGCCTGCCCTAATTCATACAGCTGTCCGTTGGGACTGTACTCTCCGTAGAACATGACCACATCTCCCCATGGAGCATAGTAGGCCAGCGTACCCATGCCGGAAGCCGCCTGCGGGGTATCTGTGACATCCAGCTTTTCCGGAGGATAAAAGATCTTTTCATTGTTGCTGAAATTCTCAACATCCAATGACAAGGGAAGCTGCCGGTACAGGCTCTTTGCCGCCGCACTGTCATTTAATTCAAACACAATGGTGTTCTCTCCCGCCACAATACGAATCCTTGTTTTTTCATTTTCTGCCAAAGCAGGTTCGGAAGTTTCTTCCTGCAGAGCGGTTTCTATGGCTGCCGCACTGGTATCAGCCTGGTCACTAACCACACCGGGGCCGACTTTGGTTTCCATCCGGCTATTTACAATCCCGGGGCCTGCCGCTTCAGCCGTTGTCTGGGCCAGAGCGGTATTTACTCCGCTCCTCTGGCATGCTGCCAGGGTTATCATTGCAAAAGTGACCATCATAAAGCTCAAGATTTTTCTCATCTGATTTCATCCTTTCCTGTTTGACATAAGTTACTACTGTGCCCACTGAATAGACACAATTTTGTTGCTCCAGCCCTCCAGAACCGGGTTGTTCTCCACTGCCTCGCTAAGCTCCCCGGTTCCCTCAATATAACCTACTTTTGTATACTCCCCTGTCACCTCAGCGTCATGGTAAAACAGGATCATCCGGTTCGGCTCGGAATAATACACTTCCCCGGCCCGCTCCGAAGTGATGGTTTCCGGGTCTGATGGTATGGTATATCTGCCCGGAATGTCGTAATACTGCATAACTTCATGATTTTCAAAATCGTCATAATGATAAATTGGCAGATTCCAGGAAGCCTCGCCCACATCTCTCGCAATCTCTGCCGCAGTGTCATTATCATATAGACGCAGAATAAACGGCTCCCCGTCATAGCCAAATCGAATCTCCAGATCCGGCAATTCCCCCACCGCCCCGGCCTGGGCGCCTTCCTGTCCACTGTCTACGGTATTTTCAGTCTGTATGGCTGCCGCCTCTGTTTCAGCCTGCGCCTCTGTTCCGGCAGAACGCCCGGAACAGCCGGCCACCGATAAAACCAACAGCGATGCAACCAACAACACATTTATTTTTTTGAACATATCTGATACTTCCTCTCTTGTTTTCTAAATTCAGTATAACAACGTAAAAGTTCAATAGCAAATACTTATAAATAATGAAAAATCATTCTAATTAGGAATAATCATTCATTAACGCCGTCAATTCCACTTTCCTTACCCGGCCGGACACCAGATACGCAAAAAGCAGGAACAGTCCCGTCACCATACCGGCCGGCGCCACACTGCCCGCTGGCCCGAAGCCGGAATGGAATGAGCCGATTCCAAACAGCTTTAAAACCGAGGCAATCATCCGGTCCGCAAAGACGCCGCTTAACAGAACACCAACGGCAGCGCCGGAAGCGACCACTACGCCAAAACGGAGAGTAAATGCCAGACGGAGCCGCCCCGCCGTAAAACCGATACTTTTATAAACCGCCATATTCCTCTGTTCCGTGTGCAAAAGCCTGCTTCCGATCAGAAACATGACAATAAAGATAAAGAGTGCCGCCACCATGTACATGAAAATGGTCAGGGTGTGCATGGTACTCACAATTCCCTCCAGCCCGGACCAGCTATTCGTATGGACAGATACATCCACCCGGTAAGCAGCCTGCAGGGCAGCCAGCGCCTCATCCTTCCCCCCGCTGTCGGAGAGGATATAGTGATAACACCAGATAAAACCGTTTATATCTCCAATCCTTTCATAGCCCTCCCGGCTCATTCCGATATTTCCGCCCATCTCGTTGGCGCACTCATAAATCCCGCTGATTTGGTAGGACTGTTTCCGATTTTCCTCTGACACGGTCACCAAATCCCCGATTCCTGCCCCCAGATCTTCTGCTGCAAACTCCGTAACCACAATCCGGTCAGCGCCGCTGGGCGGCTCCCCGGCCAAAAGGTGAAACCGTTCCGGCTCATTGATCACATTTGCCGTATAATCCACTCCATTGACGGCAACGCTCTGCATAGCCAGCTGATAACTCTCCTCGATGGGAGAATAGGACGCAATCATCCGTTCCACTTCTCCCATATCCACGGTGCGCATGGGCTGTACCCCCAAATCGTGGTCTGCGGCGCTGAAGGCATTCATAAGCCCTTCCCCCTCCGGCCCCAGCCAGCGGTTCATCCGCCCAATCGCAGAAGAAAAGAATACCAGAAGAACCGTCACCATAAAAATCCCCATATACCGCCTTTTCCCTGAAGCCAGCTCCCGGACTGCCAGAGATAAACTCAATGCCCGGGGATTTATCCCCGTTTTCCTTCCTTCCGTTCCTGCGCCTCCTGACCCCGGCCTGCCGCTGTCATTTCCCTGTATCTGGCCATTGATGGCACGGATCGGTGAAATTCCCGCTATTCGTATGGTTTTCAGATAGATAAACAGGATAAAAATAACCAGTATCAGCAAAAAAACAAACAGGCATGTGCCATAGGGAACTGCTGTAGGAATGCGCATTCCGGTGGATGTTACCATAACCTTTGAGACAGCGTCCGCTGCAACCCCGGATACAGCCAGTCCTGACGCCATGCCAATCACAAGGAGGATTCCATACTGAGAAACCTGTACCAGCCGTAATTTTGCAGAGGTACAGCCAATCGTCTTTAAAATCCCCATATCTTTATAATCCTGTTCGATCGTGCTAACGATGCTGTGTCCCATAACAATCATGGCTACAAAGGTGAGGATAGCGGAAAAGGCTGCCAAAAAGCCCGTAAATAGATTCTGCAATACCAGCATGAAGCCATAGATTGAAGAATAGGAATACACAAACTCCGTGCCGGAACCGAAAAGAGTCCGTTCATGAAGCAGGCTGTTAAACTCTGCATAGGGCAGGAGGCTGTCTTCTGCCTGAAAGATATGGAGCATGGCCCCCTCCCTCCCAAGAACCTGGAAACTGTCCGCTGTCCTTATATCTGTAAGAACCCGTTCAAAGTCCGTCTTGCCAATTAAAAAGCTTTTCATATCAATCATGGAACTGCCCATAAACGGATCTTCAAAATAACCTTTCACTGTAAATACCGCATTCCCACCATCCCTGGCCAGCTCAAAATGAATCCGGTCACCAATCCGCGCATTGTAATGCTCCCGCATCACCGGAGACAGGTAAATATCCCCGGGCTCCATTGCCGGCTGCGCTGCATAACCGTCCAGATCAAGGCTCAAAAAGCGGTAGGGATACGCTTCCGGCTCATATGCAAGCAGCTGCCCTTCGGTGTCGGAATGAACTCCGTTTATCTCATAGCCTGCAAAAACCAGAGGCTGGACACGCACCTCATCCACCTCGTCAAGATTACCTGTTTCGGCCGCAGCAGCATCTGTCTCCACACGGCTGTTGATCCACACCGTAATGTCCCCAAAACCAAGCCGGTCCAATTCCTGACTGATATACTGTCCGGAGTTCAACCACACGGCAATGGCTGTTGCAAGGGTGAGGGACACCACAAATATCAGGACAGAGATGCCAATCCTGCTTCCCCTGCGCCCCCGCCTGCCGGCCTGTAAAAGTGTTATCACATCCATATCTCAGCCTCCGTTCTATCACCATTCCAAGTCAGCCAGCCATGCGTTTAACCGGCTCTCCCGCTCCCTGGAGGCGCTCTTTATAAAAGGTGTCAGAGTTAACTCCCCCACGTTTTTTCCATCTTCCAGGTAAATAATCCGATTGCCGCGTACAGCAGCCCGCAGGTCATGAGTCACCATAATGATACTCTGGCCATCCAGATTAAGCGCAGTCAGAAGATCCAGCACCTCCTCCGTATTCCTCCGGTTTAAGGCTCCTGTCGGCTCGTCTGCGAACATAATCACCGGTTCGTGAATCATAGCCCTGGCAATGGCGGCCCGCTGCGCTTCCCCTCCCGATACCTCGCCCGGCAGACGGCTCCCCGCTTTTTCAATCTTCATCTGCCGCAGCAGCTCATCCGCCTTACGGCGCACCCCGCCTGCTTTGGTTCTCCCGCTTATATATCCGGCCACCGCCACATTCTCGAATAAGGTCAGATTGCTGATCAGATGGGACTGCTGGAACACAAAACCAAACTCTTCTGACCGAAGTTTCGCCATTCTGCGTTCATGATAACTGCTTATCTCTTCCCCACGGTAGAATACCCTTCCGTCCGTGATCCGGTCCATACCGCTTAAACAGTATAAAAGCGTGGATTTGCCTGCCCCGCTCGCTCCCATGATCACCGTAAAATCGCCCTTGTAAATATCCGCGTCTATGTGATTCAACACCTGATTTTTAACGCCCTTCCCGGAAAATGTCTTACAGATTCCCTTTCCGGAAATGATGATTTCTTTCATAGTGCCTCCTTTCATGCTATGATCAGCGGTTTCTTCCCGGTTCTTGGGTCCGGAAGTATATGTTCCACAAACCGCACATAGAATTGTACATAGTCCAACTGCTTTTCCGAAAGAATACGCCTCATCTGCCCCATCATCTGTCTGTGGATGAAATCCATCTTTGTGCTGTCTGAAACCTCGACCAGCATCTCAAATGTATCGTTCTCAGTCTGGCGGAACTGATAATCCAGCATTCCCTCGATACAGAACCCCTCAATGGCCAAAGGGTGTAAAAACTCCCGTTTACCCGTTCCATCCATAAACCATAACAGGTCTTCGTTTCTTCCCCGGATACTCTCCGCTCTTGTAAAAGGGCAACGGCCCTCCTGACCTTCCATCAGGCAGATCCGGTCAGAAATACGGTAACGGATCAATGGCTGTGCGTAATTGTAAAGCGAGGTTAAGTACATGTTTCCGTTTTCCACCTCTATGTAATTCAAATCATCAAACAGAACCATGCCCTCGGCAGGATCTGTTTCTACGCCCAGGGCAAGGGATTCGCTGGCGCCATAAATATTGACCACCTGTGCTGAAAAAACATGTTCCAGATAGCTTCTAAGCCCCTCGCTTAAAGGCTCCCCGCAGGAAATCACCCGGAGCACCTCCATTTTGACGTTTCCATTCTCTGTCAGTTCTCCGAGAATCTTGATTGCGGACGGATATCCAATAATCATGTTAGGGCGAAACTTCTGAATCCTCACCACCCACTCTTCCAGCGGGGTTTTAATATCCAGGAATAACTGGCTGGCATGAACGCCTTTAATTCCGTCCCCTACCGCCATAGCGCCACCATAGCGTCCGTCCGTGGCCGCAATATATACAATGCGGAGTCCGCCTGACAGCATTTTTAAGATCTGCGGCATCGTCATGTTCCACAGAGCGGCCCGTATAATCCCCACCAGCATCTCATTCCACGCCTTCTCATCATAGACAAAATATCCAGGCTTTCCGGTACTGCCGGAAGAATGGACTACATGGCAGTTGTCTCTAAAACGCCGCCTGTCCGCAGGCTCCTCCTCGTCAAAACGCCGCAGTTCCTCCTGACTTAAACCAGGTATGGTCACCAGCTCATCAAAATGCTCCAAAAATTCCCTCTTGTCAATGGATGGGAACCGGTTCAGCGGAAGGTTCGGTATCTGCTTTCCGGTAATCCCGGCCTGCTCAAAGGTCCTGTGGTAATAAGCCGAGTTTTCGTATGCAAACAGAAGCAGCTTCCTAAGCTTTTTCTCCTGAAGTCTCCTAAGCTGCTCCCTGGTTTTTCCCGCGTTTCGTTTCATTTGATATAAGTTCTGTAATAGCCGAAAATAATTCATGCAGCCTCCTGTCCGTCCTGTGTTCAGGACGTTCACTGAATCCGGAATGTATAGACATTCCCATAATTTTCCCTGTGGTAATAGCGGGCTTCCCCCTGGCTCTGGTTGTAACAGATGGTCCACTCCGTAGATTCAAACTCACCGAAGTTATCCTTGCTGACACTGTCCATCGCATCCCTCAGCTCCTCCATATCCATTTCCGGTGTTTCCGACCGCTTTTTTGTCAAGATCTCATAACGGGTATGGGACTGTGTTGTGCCGATTCCCTGCTTCTCCCCTTCAGCCAGATAGAAATTAGTGACAACCGGGGAATCAGTCACTGCCATCTCCTGGTTTATATACTCCACCACAACACTGCGCCCCGCCCGGTCCGAGAGAGCAAAATGAACTGTCATTCCCATGGAGGCGTGCATATCATACGTTCCAAGAAGTTCAACAGCCTCCTCCACATCGGCCGCCTTGTCTAAGAGCAGGCGGACCGCCGTAGTCGTGGTAATATCCGGCTTATCTGTGGCCTGATCCACAGCATCGCTGTCCTGTATCATCAGCACCGCCACGCACAGCCCCATCTCGTTCATCCCGTCCATCGGCGCATACAGCGCGACACGAGTCCTCACCTGATCAGGAAGCACCGAGAGCAGCCTGCCATAACCGTTTGTCACAAAATCCATATTGACTGTGGATATGGACGCATAGCCATTTTCCGGATATGAGCTGACAATCAGTGCATTACACTTATTCCAATCAAAATTTCTTCCAAACAACTGCTCCCCATCCGGGCTTTGTACGGACAGCGCACTGCAGCCAAAGGCAGATTCCCTAAATTCCAGTCCGGCGGCCCCCATGACCACATGACGTGACAGATAATCAATGACCTCATCATCACTTGCCGCTCCTCCCTGATCTAAAAAGCCATCAAATCCATAATCCCCCTCATACCTCACCATGGAAAGACCTGGTTCCAGCTCCTCTACGTCTGCTGTGGGTATGAGAAGGGAAGAATCCATAGACAGAGCCTCCTCCGACTCCGTCCCGGTTGCGATCCCGCCCGGTTCCGCCGTTTTTTTGCCGTCTTTATCAGGAATCTCCTGCCCCCTCATATTACAGCCCCCGGTCACAAGCAGAGCCGCAGCCAGAGCAGCGCACAGCATGATTCTTTTTCTACGCTTCATTTCATTTTCTCCTCGTCTGCTTTCTTTTTTTCGTTATATTCCCGGAACAGCCGCCTGATTATCAGAATTGCCATACAGTCACACACACCGCCCACGGAGGAAAAAAGCAGATGTACATTCCCTTAACGGAAGCGCATCTGCTTTCTACTCTGGTACCTGGCATTTACCGCATGCTTGCTGCAAGTATTTCCACTATTTCATCATGATCCAGCTTCTTGTATCCTCCGTCCATGACGAAAGAGCCATCGGCAATCCCATCCAGCATGTCTACCGTCACGCCCAGTTCTTTTATATCCGTTACAAGGCCAATTTCCTTCATATAGGTTTCCATCCGGTCAAGCCCTTCCCCGGCAACCTCCTCATCGCTTCTGCCCAGTGGTTCCACGTCCCACACATTTACCGCATAGCGTTTAAACTTCGCCAGCCCATATGGACAGATATGGCGGTAATAAGCCATGGAAATGGCGGAGAGCGTCATGCCATGGGTCGCATCGGTGTATGCGCCTATTGCTGTATCTTTCATCCCCCTTTAGAAAATCTTCAGGCAGTGTAAGCAGGTTCTTGCGGCAATCCCAATCCCAATCACCGCCATTATCCCGCCACAGATCCGGTTCAGCCAGACGCTGTCCGCCGCCTTTGTTTTTCTGCTTATAAACAAGGTTCCCACGGCGAGCACGAGCCACCAGATACAGGTTCCCGTAAAGACCCCGCCCACCAGTCCCATACCACATGGAACGTTTAGGCGCCCGGTAATTCCGAAAAGCGAAAAAGCAAACAGAAATGACAGAACAGCCGCCGGATTTGTAATTGCAATCAAAAAGGAGGAACCAAAGAATTTAAAAAATCCCGATACACCGTTCACCTCACTGGCGGCTCCCCCGCCCGCTGACGCAATCCTGATTCCCATAAACAGAATCAGCACTCCCCCGGCTATTGCAATCACAGTCTGATACCGGAGTAAAAAATCAGATACAACCGTCAGCCCGAAAACACCAATCACCGCATATACCATGTCGGCGGCTGATGAGCCGATTCCGGAAACAAAACCGGCGCGCCAGCCATAAAGCAGCGTCCTCTGCACCGTCACAGCGCCGACAGCGCCCACTGGTATCCCAAAAAGCAGTCCGATAAAAATCCCGTCCAAAAAGTAACGGCCTGCCATCAGCACTGCCCGGAGGCCCATGCGCCATACGCAGCCACACTCTTTTTCAGCCGGGCCAGCCCCTCCCTCAACTGCTCTCTGGGACATGCCACATTCATGCGCAGATGCGACTGTCCGTTTCCATAGTCCTTCCCATCGGAAAGATAAAGCCCGCTGTCACTGCGTATAAAGCGGCAGAGCATCGTGGAATCGCCAATCAGCTTTCTGCAGTCCAGCCAGAGTAAGTATGTGGCGTCTGACGGGACTGCGGTAATCTCCGGTATTTCCAGGGCCAGATACTCCCTCACATAATCCTTATTGGCCTTTAAATAACTGCGCAGCTCCTCCAGCCATGCCTCCCCTTTGGTAAATGCCGCCACCGCCGCGGTGATGGCAAACACATTGGGCTCCGCCACCTCATCCGTATTCAATCCCCGATTCACCTTATGGCGCAGGTTTTCATCCGGCACCGCCACCGCCGCAGTCTGTAATCCAGCCAGGTTAAAGGTTTTTGTGGGCGCAATGCAGGTAATACTGTTTTTCCTGCACATCTCTGAGACAGAGGCAAACGGGATATATTCATGTCCGGGGTCTGTCAAATCACAATGTATCTCATCGGACAGCACCAGAACATGGTGTTTATACGCAAGTTCCCCCACCCGCTCCAGTGTTTCCCGATCCCATATCTTCCCGATGGGGTTGTGGGGATTGCACAGAATCATCATGGTTGTCTGGGGATTCTTAAACTTCTCTTCCAAATCCTCAAAATCAATCCGGTACTGTCCGTTGTCCCACCTAAGCCTGCTTTCCAGAACATTCCTGCCGTTGTTGCGGATGGAATTGAAAAAAACATTGTAAACCGGCGTCTGGATCACGATATTTTCCCCTGCCATTGTCATTTTCCGCACAATGCTTGATATGGCAGGCACTACCCCGGTGCTGAAAAGAAGCCATTCCTTTTCAATCAGGAACCCATGGCGTTTCTTCCACCAATCCTGTATGGCTTTGTACCAGGCATCCGGTACAACGGTATAGCCGAATATCCCATGGTCTGCCCGTTCCCGGATTGCCGCCATGATTTCCGGGGCTGTCTGAAAGTCCATATCCGCCACCCACATGGGAAGCTCCTGTTCTTCCACATCCCATTTCAGTGACGCCGTGCCCCTGCGATTCACGATTCTCTCAAAATCATACGGCACTTTTTAACACCTCCCCTGTAATAATCCTTGTCTGCTCCGGCACCACCTTTGTCTCATCCAGAATAATTTCCTGAATCTTATCCGCCCGGATTATTCCTGAGGCCGGATTCATCACACTGTCAATCATTCCATTGACCTGCACATCCACGGTGGAATATTCAAAGGCCTGGGTCGTATTCACCAGACGGCAGTTCTCCATCTCCAGATTCTCTATATAACACATGCCCTGAAGGCTCTCGATGACGCAATTGACAAATTTTAAGTTTCTGGAATTCCAGCCCAAGTATTCGCCTGCAATATAGGAATCATATACAGTCACATTTTCCGCGTTCCAGAAAGCATCCTTGGAAAGCATCCTTGCGTTGCGGATTTCCAGATTCTTTGCCCCGTCAAAAGAATAATTCCCCACCAGTTGGAACCCATTGATGTTCATATTACTGCAGTTCATTGCAAAATAGTCACCCCTGGCGGTCACCTGTTCCATTGTGATATCTTCACAGTTCCACAGGGTTTCGGCCGCATTCGTCATGGCCACACGTTTGAGGACAATGCCTTTCGTCCTGCGGAAATTCTTCGGCGCCTCAATAATGGTATCTTCTATGGAGATATTTTCCGTATACCAGATCCCCGCCCGCGCCATCTCAAACAGGGAACACTTTTTTAACACCACGTTTTTGGAGTACCACAGAGGATATTTCCACTGAAAGGAGCTCTCAAACAGTCCGATATCACTGCTCTCCTTTAATGGTGATTCCCCGTCAGCAAACGTGCTGTGGTTTATCTGTAAATTGCTGCCCTGAAAAAGTGCTCTTTCCCCAGTTAATAATTTCTGCTCAATCATTTTCTTCATCGTTATTCTCCCTTCGCATCTTTACTGTTCAAACCGGATATGATGGAGCCGGCAGACCTCATCTAAACTTGGGATATCCAGAATCAGGCTGTTGCCGGAATCCATTTTCCTGATTTTTTCCATATCCTCATCGGAAATGATAAAATCATCAATATCAAAATTCTGCTCCATCCTCTCTCTGTGAACGGACTTTGGAATCGCTGCGATTCCCTCCTGGCGAAGCCAGCGAAGGATCACCTGCGCCGGCGTCTTATTGTCGTCAGCTCCTATTCCCGCTAAAACCTCATTCCGGAATATTTGGTTCTTTCCCTCTGCAAATGGCGCCCACGCCATCATTCTGATGTTATATTGTTCCATCACCTTGCGAAGTTCCTTCTGCTGGCAGAAGGGATGCATCTCCATCTGGTTGACGGCAGGTACTATCTCATGGCTTAAAATCAAATCCGCCAGCCGGTCCGCAAGGAAATTGCAGACGCCGATTGCCTTCACTTTTCCGGCACGGTACAATTCCTCCATCGCCCTCCAGCTTCCATGATAATCGCCGTAGGGCATATGGATAAGATACAGATCCAGATAATCTGTCTGAAGATTTTTGAGGGTCTTCTCAAAAGATTCCATGGTTTTTTCGTAACCGGCATCCTGAATCCATACCTTTGAGGTGATGAACATTTCCTCTCTGGCAACCCCGCTTTCTTTGACGGCCCGGCCCACTGCCTGTTCATTTCCATAACAGGCCGCCGTGTCGATGAGGCGGTAACCCGTCTCCAGTGCGTCCCGGACACATTGTCCACACTGCTCTAAATCTGTAATCTGGAACACCCCGTAACCAAGCTGGGGCATTTCGATCCCATTGTTCAACTGCACTTTTACCATATTTTGCACCTCGCTTCTTTTTTATATGATTGAAATTCAGTCCTCTGTTGTAATTTTGACGGTTCCCGATAATGTCTCAATCAAATCTTTTCCGGAGATCACTGTTCCAAGTTCATATAATCCCCCGCCTTTGCCAAAATGACCGTAGAACATGACCACATTGCCCCACGGTGAATAATAAGCCAATGTTCCTTTACTGGCATTCGCCATGGGGGTTTTTGCCGTATTCAGTTTGTTTGGCGGATAAAATATTTTTTCAATGGAGCCGAAGTTTTCCACGTTAAGGTCCAGCGGAAGCTGTCCATACAGTTCTTTTGCTGCCTGACTGTCATTCAATTCGTAAACAACCTCACTTTTGTCTGCTTTTATTTTCATCTTCATCTGAACATCCCTATCCTCTCATTTTCTGTTCCAGTTCCCGGATTATAAAGTCAATGCAGTCCACCTTTTTTTGGCTTTTATGCAGGTCGTCCATCAGTGACCGCCGGCTCTTGTTTAAAAGCCGGATCTGATCCTTTGTGCGGTCCTCCTTCTCATAAGCAAGAAATTGTTCCGCTGTTCTTTCATCACATCCGCAGTCTTTCAGACATTTCACTGTTTCCTCTGCCGAACGTTGGTATTCAAACATTTCCATCACCTCTCTGTCGGTTCTTCGTTTACTACATTTAGCGTAATGCTTTTTTCTTAAAATAGCAAATAGTTATATAGAATAAATAATCATGCCTTACACGCATATTTTTCTTCTTATTTATTAAAATAAGTCTCTATTTCCTCCATCCTCTGCATCTGTCCAACATGGAACGGACATCGAAAATTGCAATGACCACAGGCAATACAATCGGAAGCCTTCTTCTCCAGATTTTTATAGTGGTCTTTTGCCAAAATATCACCGGCCCTGGACAAATCATAATATTTATTAATCAGTCCCACATCCAGCCCTGCAGGACACGGCTGGCAGTGATTGCAGTAGACGCAGATTCCCTCTGCTTCCTGTGGGGTAAAGCTGCCCAGAATGGAATAGTCTTTTTCCTCCTGAGAGGCATCGAGGAATCCGAGAATACGGTGCAGATCTTCCCGGTTGCGTACCCCGGGCAGAACCGTAAGTACGCCCGGCTTATCAAGGGCATATTCCAGACACTGGTATTCGGTCAGCGCACGCTTAAACGGGGAGGTGCCGGCATTTAAAAGCTGACCTGCGCAGAATGCCTTCATGACAGAAATGCCGACTCCCTCCGCCTCACATCTGCGGTACAGGGCCATCCGCTCGTCAACACTCCCGATTGCATACTCGCCATGCCTGTAATCATAGGCCGGATTAATGCTGAACATCAGCATATCAATCAGTCTCCGGTCCAGCACCTGGTTTACTACGGCAGGCGTATGGGAGGAAAGACCGATGTGCCGCACCACGCCTTCTTTCTTTAGCTGCCGGATATATTCCAGCGTGCCTCCGGATATCACCTTCTGCAGATCCGCTTCCTCATCAATACAGTGGATAAATCCAAAATCAATATAATCCGTTTTAAGCATATTAAGCTGCCAGTCCACAGAACGTTTGACCGCCTCTGTATTTAACGTCCAGCCATACGTTCCCGTGTGATAATCCGCACCGAAATGGATTTGAAAATATACATTTTTTCTATTCCCGGCAACCGCACGGCCAAATGCAGGAAAAGGCGCCGCATCTGCGGAAGCCATGTCAAAATAATTCACTCCATGTTCCAAAGCAAGTAAAGCTGTTGCCTCTATCTCACTTTCTCCTGCCTGCCCGATCGCACTGGTTCCAAGCCCCAAAATGCTGATTTGTTCCGTTCCTCTTGGAAATTTCCGATATTCCATATGTATATTCCTCCATATACTCTTTTTCATTAAGAAGCGAAACAACGAAAAGCACGCTTCGCGAACTTTTCATTGCCACTCAATAAGAGCAGACTCGGCTCATTTGCCCACGGGCCGAATTCTGCTCCAATGATTTATACATCCGTGTTCATTCCTGTGTAACTGCCGATAATTTAACGGATGTCCCCACCCAGTTTCTCACAAGAATCGCCAAAAATCCGATTACCAGAAAAACAAAGGTTCCAAACAGCGAAAAACGGGTATTCATTGCGGTGATAAATACACCACAGAAAAGGGTTCCCATTGTAGTCCCCAGGTTGGAGGAGGTTAAATAAACACCGTTTGAAAAATCAGGCGCCTCCGAACCGACCTCATGAATCAGATACTGATTGACATTGGAGTTAATACCGGCAAGCGCTCCGATTACCGTAATAACCAGGGCGGCCGCTGCCGTCAGTTTCCCGAAGGCAAATAATAGTCCATAAGCAGCCACTAAAGCAAAGGGCAGAATAAAGGTAGTCTTTTTTGCATCCACTGTCAGCGCTTTACCGGCAATTAAATTACCTATGATATTTGCTAAACCGTAAAACAAAAGCACCAGGCTGATCATCCTGGCGGATATGCCTGTAATGGTTTCCAGAAAATCAGACAGATAGCTGTAAAAACCGAATATTGCGCCGTTTAAAAATATGACGACCACAATTGATAAAACCATGGATGGCTTTTTCAGCACACTGACCTGTTTTCCATAGGATAAAACCTCCGTTACCGGCATGGACGGCACCAGAAAAAGGGTCAGCAGAAACACAGCGGCATTGACAGCGGCGAAAAAGGCCATTGCCATGGCAAATGAAAATTCTGTCGCGATGAGATTAGTGACCGGTACACCCAGTACCATTCCCGCCGAGACCCCGATAAATACTTTGGAAACTGCTTTCGCCGACTCATGAGGCTCCACGGACTTTCCTGCCTCCGTCAGCGCCATGGATACATAAGCCGGATGGAAGGCTGCCGGAATGATACGGGCCAACAGCAATACGGTAAAATCAGTAGCAAAGATGGAGATGACATTACTTATTGTAAAAATCCCCAATGCCAGTAACATCAATGTCTTTCGGTTGATTCTGGAGCATAAAAGCGGCATCGTTGGCCCCGCAAACGCAACTACCAGGGCAAAGCCGCTGACCAGCCATCCGGCGGTCGGAACGCTTACGTTGAATTTCTGGGCAATCAGCGGGAGGATCCCCACCACCCCCATCTCCGTATTTAAAATCCCAAAAACTCCTATGGTCAGAATCAGGATTAATAAACTGCTTTTCTTTTTCATCATAATCTCCTCTAACTATTTAGAATCAGGCTCCACTGGAATCCCCCTGAAACGAATGCGTCTCAGAGGGATTATGTATGGCTCTTTATAAAAGTTCCCCTCCATTGCTGGCAATGACTTTCTTATACCAGTAAAAAGAGGCTTTCCTCTTTCTCTCCAAAGTTCCGGTGCCGTCATCATATTTGTCTACGAACACAAGCCCGTACCGTTTTGCCATCTCTCCGGTAGAAGCGCTTACCAGATCAATGCAACCCCATGGGGTATACCCAATCAAGTCCACACCGTCTTTCACCGCCTCCCGCATCTGCTCAATATGGCCCCGCAGATAATCAATCCGGTACGTGTCCTTTATCGTACCGTCTTCCTCTATTTTGTCATAAGCTCCCAGACCGTTTTCCACCACCATGAGCGGTATCTGATATCGGGCGTATATTTCATTTAAGGTATAGCGAAGCCCCTTGGGATCAATCTGCCATCCCCAGTCGCTCTCTTCCAGATAAGGGTTCTTTAATCCACCGGTTAAGTTTCCCCCCTGAATCTGGGCGTTCTGTGTGACAGACACGCAGGTGCTCATGTAGTAGCTGAAGGTATAAAAATCCACACAGCCGTCCTTCAGCGCTTCCTTATCCCCGTCCTCCATCTGAATCCTGATTCCATGCTCATGAAAATACCGGTCCGCATAATAAGGGTATTTCCCTCTTACCTGCACATCGGAACAGAACCAGTTGGTCATCTGCATCTCCTTCTGGCACTGAAGCATGTCATCCGGATTGGGCGTCAGCGGGTACTTGGTGAGGTAACAGATCATGTTCCCCATCTGAAATTCCGGGTATTTCTCATGGGCCAGCTTCACCGCTTTTGCGCCTGCCACAAGCTGATGGTGCAGAGCCTGGTATCTCACCTGTTCATCATCCGGGAAATCCAGAATCCTGCCTGTGTATCCTTTTACCGTTCCCAGGGAAATGACATTGCCCATAGCCATGGTTCCCGCATTGATTTCATTAAAGGTCAGCCAGTATTTCACCTTGTTCTGATACCGCTCAAATACGGTTTCACAGTATCTCAGGAAATAGCCGATGCATTCCCGCCCCGCCCAGCCGTTGCACTGTTCTACCAGGGCATAGGGCATCTCATAATGGGAAATTGTGACCAGCGGCTCTATCCCATATTTCCTGCACTCATCAAACACGCTGTCATAAAAGGCCAGCCCGGCCTCATTGGGCGTCTCCTCCATCCCTGTGGGAAAAATACGGGTCCATGCGATTGACAGACGGAATACCTTAAAGCCCATCTCAGCCAGCAGCGCAATGTCCTCTTTGTAGTGGTGATAGAAGTCGGCCGCCTCATGGCTGGGATATAAAGCACCTGGTTCTATCTCCCGTGTAATCCGTTTCGGATTCTTTAAGGATCCGTTGGTACAGAGATCCGGCACCGCCGCCCCTTTCCCGTCTTCGTTCCATGCCCCTTCAAACTGGTTCGCCGCCGTTGCGCCTCCCCATAAAAAATCCGGTCTGAATGTTGAATTCATAGTGTTGTCTCCTCTCTTTTTATTGAAACATGATGAACGCCTCACCAGACGTCACATAGTCACTTTCTACTGCCGTAATTCCAGCGTAACCAGCAGCGGTCGTCACCAGGATCGGTGTCACTGCGGAAAAGCCGGCTGCTTCTATTGCCTTTAAATCAAATTCCAGAAGAAGGTCACCTTTTTTCACATAATCCCCCTGGGATACCCTGGGTGTAAAACCGCTGCCATTCATTTTCACCGTATCCATGCCTACATGGATTAGAAGCTCCACGCCGGAATCCAGCCGCATCCCTAATGCGTGGCCGGTTGGAAAGAAGCTCACTACTTCCCCGGCCGCCGGGGCGTACAGTCGCCCTTCCTCCGGCAGGATTGCGGCTCCCTGCCCCAGAAGACCACTGGAAAACGCTTCGTCCTCCACCTGGCTTAACGGGATGACACGGCCGGTAACCGGGGCGGAAATCACTTCTGGAACAGGGGAAATTCCATTTTCTACACTCCCGGCTGCTTCATTCAAGCCTTCCACAGTCTTTTTATCCTTTGGGGCCTCATCCTTATATGTAAGATAAATCACCACAATTCCTGCTGCCAGCGAAGCTGCGGAAACTGCGATTGCCTGGAACATCCCGGAAAGGTCGGAAGCCGCCGTATTGACAAATGCGGTATATCCGAATACTCCCATACCGGGAACCATGTAATACTTTGCCCCCAGAGCGGTCAAGATGCCGCCGGTTATGGCTGCAATCACACAGGTAATGGCAAACGGTTTTTTCTTCGGCAGCGTGATCCCATAGATGGCAGGCTCCGTGACTCCCGCCATGCCTGATATAATAGCCGGAACGCACAGAGCTTTTAATCGCTTCTCCCTTGTCTTTAAGTACATGCCGATCACAGCGCCGGTCTGGGCAAAGGAGGCCGCAAACATGCCTACCATCACCGTGTCAAAGCCCAGTGTCTGGACATTGTTAATCATCATCGGCGTAATGGCCCAGTGCAGGCCGAAAATCACAAGCACCTGCCACAATCCTCCTACCAGCACTCCCAGCACCACCGGGCTGAACCGGTATACAGCCATAAAACCGGCCCCAATCAGATTAGAAGCAAAGGAGGCTACCGGACCAATCACCCAGAATGTCATGCACACCGTCACAAAGCAGGTGATGAGCGGCAGGGCAAACAGCTTGATCGTATCCGGGATAAACCTTTTATACCGTTTTTCAAACCAGGCCGCAAATGCCACCGCACAGATAATTGGAACCACGCTGCTGGCGTAATCCCCGGAAGCCGGCATAATGACCGGTATTCCAAAAATATTGGAAATATCCAGCGTTCCGGAACTCAGCATGCTGGGATACAGCATTGTCGCGCCGATTACAACTCCTTCAAACTCCGGTATCCCAAATTTCTTTGCTGCTGTAAATCCCAGAAAAAGCGGCAGGTAGAAAAACAGGGAATCCGACAGCGAGTACAGAATGTTATAAGTTCCGCTTGCAGAATCCAGCACGCCCAACGCCACGAACAGCGCCAGCACGCCTTTTATGATACCGCAGGCGGTCAGGCATCCCAGAATCGGTGAAAATACCGCCGTGATAATCCCGATAAATGCATCCAGCGGCTTCTGTTTCTTCGCCGGCTGGTCTTCTTCCTGCTTTGTATCCGCAACCTCCTCCAGATGACCCACTTTTACCACCGTGTTAAATACGTCCGGTACATGGTTGCCGATTACCACCATATACTGTCCGCCGCCGCGGATTACCGTTACAATCCCGTCTGTTTCTTTTAGAACATCTGTGTTGGCCTTCCCTTCGTCCTTTAACGTAAAACGAAGCCTTGTGATACAGTGAGTCAGACTTTCGATGTTTCCTTTTCCACCTACGTTCTGAATGATGATTCTTGCCAGACCATCATATTTCCCTGCCATAATTCCTTCCCCCTTATGATTTGTGGTTTTCTTGTACTGCCTGTGATTCCTCGTTTCAGTTCCTTCCTGTATCATAAAACACATTTCATTGAATGGCAAATAGTTATGCAGAATCTTATTACATAGTTTATAGGAATGTTATTTTATTGACTTTTTACTACCATTTATCATCTGAGTTATGACTTTTCAATTAAATCAACAATTTCACAGGCAATTTCCAACAATATATCTGTGATAAATTTGTATTGAAGTTTCAATCCATGCTTTTAATCTCATAATAATGAGTAACTATAGATTGTCCGCTTTAATAGTTGACCGGAATAGATACTGTCTGTTACAATAAAGCAAAGAATGAAGGAACGATTTATTCAAAAAAGAGGTGAATTTTATGATTGAGACACGATTGCTTTACTATTTTCTAGCCATAGCAAGGGAACAGAGTATTACAAAGGCAGCTGAAACATTGCACGTGACACAGCCAACTCTCTCCAAACAGATGATGGAGTTAGAAGCACAGTTGGGGAAGCAATTACTGATACGGGGAAAGAAAAAGATTACGCTTACGGAGGAAGGCGCCTTTCTGCGCGCCCAGGCCCAGGAGATGATAAATCTGATGGAAAAGACGGAATCTGCGTTTAAAGCTGACGAGGAGATAATCGGGGGTGATATCTATATTGGCTGTGGGGAAACTCCCGCCATGGAATTCATCACGGAACTCTTTAAGGAAATCCAGACGGATTATCCAGGGATCCATTTTCATATTTACAGCGGAGATGCGGATGCCGTGCTGGAACGCCTGGACAAAGGGCTTCTGGATGCCGGTCTGCTGTTAGGCCCCATGCAGCAGGAAAAGTATGATTACATCAATATTTTTAAAAGCGACATATATGGACTGCTGATGCCGCGCGACTGTTCTCTTGCGGAAAAACAGACTGTTTCCGTTGCGGACTTATACAATATTCCTCTGATTTTTTCCGCTCAGACATATGCCGGCCATCAGCGCCTGGAATGGTTTGGCGTGGACTATGATTCCCTCAATATCGTTGCAACCTACAACCTGATATATAACGCCACCTTTATGGTGGAACAGGGAATGGGCTATGCTTTCTGCCTTGGGAACCTGGTGAGTACGGATGGTAACCGCAACCTCGCTTTCCGGCCCTTTTCACCGGATTTGAAAATCGATCTTTTTATAGTCACCAAAAAATACCAGACATTTTCACCGGCAGCGAAAATCTTTTTAAGCTATCTAAGAGAGAAATTGCAAAAACCAGCCATAACGTAACAAAATTCAAAAGTTAGGAGCATATTCATATGGTTGAGACAAGGCTGCTGCATTATTTTTTGGCAATCGCAAGGGAAGAAAATATAACAAGAGCCTCCGAGACGCTTCATGTGACACAGTCTACGCTGTCCAAACAGATGATGGAACTGGAACAGCAATTGGGGAAACAGCTCTTTATCCGCGGAAAACGTAAGCTGACACTGACGGAGGACGGCATCTTTTTAAGAAATCGCGCACAGGAAATTCTGGATTTAATTTACACAACTGAATCAGCGTTCCATGCAGATGAAAAAGGATTAAGCGGAGATATTACGATTGGCTGCGGAGAAACACCGGTTATGGGTTTTATTTCCCAGCTATTTGTTGCATTCCATGATCAGCATCCTGACATCAAATTCCATATACATAGCGGTGATGCGGATATCGTTTTAGGACGTCTGGATAAGGGCCTGGTGGATATGGGCCTTATGCTTGGCCCCGTCCGCCAGGAAAAATATGATTATCTGAAGCTTCCTCAAAGAGATATCTTTGGTCTTTTGATGCCCAAAGATTCTCCGCTGGCTGCACAAGCTTCCATAAAAATCAATCAATTAAAAAGCCTGCCTCTTATTTTTGCGGAGCAGACCTTTTACGGTCAGCAGCCGGCGGACTGGTTTGGCGCTGATTACTCCACCATGAACATTGTTGGCACTTATAATCTGGTTTACAATGCAACCTTTATGGTGGAACAGGGCATAGGATATGCCCTCTGTCTGGATAAGCTGGTAAATACAAGCGGGCGCAACTTGGCATTCAGACCGATTACGCCGGAGCTATCTGTCAGCCTTCATATTGTCACCAAAAAATTTCAGACATTTTCACCGGCTGTAAGAGTTTTCTTAGAACAGTTAAAAGGTGTAATTGCGGAATATTCATCTTGCTAAATGTAAATGCCATCAGATTCCCATTTCCAATCTGATGGCATTTACATCACTATTTCAGACCTTCATTAAAAAACCCTGCAATCCTGTCGAAAGGTATCTTTGTCACATCGTCATACAGATCCACATGGTTTGCATCAGGAACAATCACCAGTTCCTTTGCAGCCCCAATCCGTTCATATATAGCCTCGGTCATACCGCGGGTCATTGCGTTTTCCCCTGCAATCATAAGAACAGGGCGCGGCGAAATGGTTTCCAGATGTCCCAGAAGGCTGTAATTCATAAAAGCCGCCTGACTGGTGGTGGTAAAATTACCGTCTGCATTGGGATGATTGCCCCGCTCCATGCCATAGTAAGTAAAGAACTCTGCAAACAGCGGATCAAGCCCTTCCGGGATTTCGGTTAAAGGCTCATCGGCATAAACAGCCGCATAATCAGGATCTCCCTTTTCAAAGTCCGCCCAGCGCTGTTCTCCGATCTGGTCGAGGAATGTCCTGCGTTCCTCCGCTGTCATACCGTCCGAATTGCTGCTGACATCTACGATACTTGCCGTCACCACTGCTTTAATCCTGGTATCCATCTGCGCTGCGGAAAGAGCGAATCCACCGCTGCCGCAAATCCCGACAGCACCAATCCGCGTGCGTTCCACGTTCTTATGGACACCGAGGAAATCCACACCCGCGCTGAAGTCTTCTGAGAATATTTCCGGCGATGAGACGTGACGTGGTTCCCCTCCGCTATATCCATTGTAAGACGGATCAAAGGTCAGTACAATAAATCCTCTCTGCGCAAGTTCATTGGCCCAGACGCCCGGTCCCTGCTCCTTCACACCACCATAAGGGGCTCCGATTACCAAAGCCGGATATTTCTTTTCATCATCCATATCTTTTGATGTATACAAATCCCCTGCCAGTGTAATTCCATAACGGTTCTTATAGGAAACGTGCTCCCGATTTACATTTTCGCTTAGTTCAAACGTATAGTATTCATCCATTTCTGAATTCGCTCCTTCTGTTTTGACAACCGTTTCCTCCGCGGCAACCGTAGTTTCCGACTGAATAGCTGTGCTGTCCGTCTGATCAGTTGTTGTGTCTGAGTTCTGATTCGCGGATGGCGCACTGCAGGCGCTAAGTACCAACATGCCGGCAACTACAATACAGATAATCCTGTTTTTTTCATCTTAATCTCCATTCCGCCGCCCTTCAGTTGGCGGCACAAATAGTAATGAAAGTGATTCACACCTCCAAGTTTTCGTGTTACAATAGACTTGATTATAAGGGCATCCCGGCATCATTGCTTTCTTTCACACTATCCTTATGACGGTCTATTATTTTTTCAACTTGATTATAACAATTTCCTGTAATATTACAAATAGTTATTTTGAATACTTTATTATCGTTTTCAAGAATGATAATTAATGTAACTGTCACTACTATTCTTCATTTTTAAATATAATTGGTTTCTAGTCAACCAGCCGTCTTTACCGGCCTCCACATAAGAAAAGAGCACCTATACAGGCTTTATATACCTGTACAAGCGCTCATTTTATTCAGACGTTTCATCCATTTATTATCTCTAATCCCCGACCAACTTATCAGCAGCATCCAAAAATCTTTCTTCATCCACAATGCGAAATCTGTGTTTATCATAAGCAACAAGGCCTTCCTCCCGATACTGGGCCAGTACCCTGTTCAAACTGCGGATCGGGGTGCATACCTCATTCATAAGCCGGTCTTTTGTCAGATCGCTTAATGTTCCCATCCGGTCATGCCGGTACAGGCAATACAGCACGCGGTCTTTTAACTCCATGGAAGAACTCCTGATATAAGCATCTGAATTTTCCGCAATTTTCAAAGCCATCTGACGGAGCAGGAACTCACAAAACCCGTTATCCTCACGGATCCATGTTTCCACACCCTTTCTGGAAAGCTTTACAATCCTGCATGTATCAATTGCAGAAACTCCTAGGGTTGTCCGGTTTTCACAATAAAGCTCCACTTCACCGAAACAGCTGTTTTTGCCATATCGTTATATCACAAAATAAGGAGGACGAACATGAGAAAGATGATCATTGACACAGATTGCGGAAGCGATGACGCGGTAGCTCTGATGATGGCGCTGAAATCCAGGGATATATCAGTAGAAGCCATCACCGCGGTAGGAGGAAACGTACCTTTAGACTTTGCTGTAAAAAATGCCCTGATGACAATAGAGGTTACCGGCGGCCAGAAACCACCCCTATTTGTTGGCGCTGTTAAACCTTTGTTCCGAGAGCTTGTGACAGCTGTAAATGTCCACGGCAAAGACGGTATGGGGGACGCCGGGCTGATCCGCCCCACGTTACTTCCTGAAAACGAACACGCAGTGGATGCTATCATCCGAATTGTTAAATCCTGCCCGGATGAAATTGAACTTGTAACCATCGGACCTGCTACAATTATTGCGCTGGCTATTATGAAAGACCCTGACACCATGAAAAGGGTAAAACAGATCTACACCATGGGAACTTCTGGCTTTGGCCCCGGAAACTGCACTCCGGTCTCGGAATTTAATGTTTATGTGGATGCGGAAGCATTCCATATCATGATCACTGCGGGGATTCCGGTCACCATCATTGGTTTTGATCTATGTCTGGGCAAGTCCGCCCTTACCAAAACAGAATTAGATACCTTAATGAGCAGCGGGAAGAAGGAGGCTATGTTTGCGGTAACATGCAACCGGATGGTGGTCGATTATAATATCACTGCCAATGGTCAGTATTTTCTGGATCTTCCCGATGCAGTTGCCATGGGTGTCATGCTATGGGATGATATTGTACTGGAAAAAAAGCCTTGTTATGCATATGTCTGCCTAAAGGAGGAAGCCGCATATGGACAGGTAATCCTTAATGATGGCTCAAAACTGGCGATCCAGGAAGGATTTGGAGGACATAATCCCAATGTTGAGGTATGCACCAAAATTGATACAGATCTTTTTAAGAAACGATTATTATCATTGCTTATGTAATACTTAGCCTGGACTCAGAATGTCCGATATTCCGTAAAAGAGATATTGTAACATTCAAAAGGCAAAGCTTGGGTAGCTTTGCCTCTTGTTTTTATGCAGTTTCTCATTCAAATTTATATTAATCTTTGTAAAACAACTTTGACCGTCTTGATTTCATACGGATTTAAATCCACATAAATAAAATGCTTCTCTATTTTTAGGCGTCTTTCATCTTCTTCCAGCATGCTGCACTCCCAGGCATCCTGCACATTCTGGTCAAACCTGACCATTGCCTGAGTTCTCCTGTTAAACGCCTCATACATGCGCAGGATCAATGCATCGCTATCCTCTGCCTTCTTTATCACTTCGATCATTATATTATCTTTATTTACACTGACAAAAGAATACTCTTCAGGCGGCAGATCCCTGCTATCCTTTTTATTATCCTTTCCCTTATACCGTGCGATCATCGGATTATTGAATTCATATGCTTTCTGAATGGTATTGCCTTCCCGCCATCCATCTCTGTGGGGGAATATAGAATAGGAAAACTCATGCTTTTCTTTGTCTGCAGCAGGATTAGGATAGCAGGCTGATTTCAGCATAGTCAGACCAATCACCCCATTATGTATGTCACATCCGTATTTACAATCGTTTAGGATGCTGACTCCGTATCCGTTTTCCGATATATCGATCCATTTATGTGCACATACTTCAAATTTTGCCTGGTCCCAGGAGGTATTATAATGGGTAGGTCTTTGTACATTTCCATATTGGATTTCATAGCTGGCCTGGTCGGCATGGATATTAACCGGTATATAATTCCTCAGTAAAAGGTTTTTCTCACACCAGTCCACCCGATTGACAATATCAATCTTTGTCCCCTTGGAATAAACAATCACGTCCTGTTGGATCCTGGAGTCCAGATAAGTTCCGGAGATTCTGAGAACCGCCCGCACCGGTCCTCTCTCAATCACTTCAATCTCAGCCTCATCTTCCAGCACCCACGGTTTTTCCGTGTAATAGCTGTTGATATCCCAAGCATCATAATTATGCGGCCGGTCTTCATATGTAACTAACACATTGGCACAGCTGCCCGGCTTTAGAATTTCACGTTGCTCATTTTTGTCATAAATGGATGTAAACTGCCCTTTCCTGTTCCAAGCAACATGCAGTTCCTCCGTATCAATGGAGTTTTCTAAAATGTCAAATGCATCTTCCGGCTCTTTTGTTCCCTCCATCAAGCAGAATGTCCTGTATCCTCTTGAGGGAACCCCCTCAGCCAGAAAAACGCCCTTCCCATCATAAGTTTTCTGGATCGGGTATTCTATGTCTGCATATACAGCTACAGGATTTCGCAGGTTAGGGGTGTGCAGATCAGAGTACTCCAGACATACATATCCCCGGGAAACGAAACTGTTCCGGTTAAAGACAACCAGGCTCTCTCTTTTTGCATGGATCCTGGTAAGAATATGTCTGATCCGTTCCTCCTCCAAAACAGTTCCCGTTGCCAGCACTTCATTGTACTCCCGCTGTGAATCCTCGTAAACTTCCTCAATGGATGAACCGGGAAGGATATCGTGAAACTGGTTTTTTAGGACGATCTTCCACAGATGATCCAACTCCCGATCGGGGTACTGCTGCCCCCATTTGCTTTTGCCCAGGGCCGACAGAAATTCAATATTCTGTAACAGGAATTCAGATCTTCGGTTGTATTTTTTATTCCTGGCCATAGATGTGTAGGTTCCCCTGTGATACTCCAGATACAGTTCGCCGACCCATTTTGGCAGATTCCTTTTTTCTGCCACTTCCTGTTCCAATTCCTGAAAATACTCCGATACACCGGAGATTTTAGTTCGCGGGCATCCGGGAATCCCTCTGGACAGACGTCTCTGGTTTTCCAGCATATCTCTTGTTGTACCACCGCCTCCGTCCCCGTATCCAAAACACATTAAAACACTGCGGTTCAATTCCTTTTGACTGTACCGTTTCCATGTCCCCTTTACTTGGGATGGGTTCAGATATCCGTTATATGTCGTAAAATGGGCTGGCCTTTTCTTACCTTCCACCACAAGGGAAGCATGGTAATCCCGAACAGATATGAAATGTGTTAATAGTTCCGTTCCATCAATCCCCTCCCACAAGAATGTGTCATAAGGCATTTTATTCACTTCATTCCAGCTGATCTTTGTTGTCATAAAAAAATGAATGCCGCATTTCTTCATGATCTGGGGCAATGCCGCAGAATATCCAAACACATCAGGAAGCCATAAAATATGATTGTCAACTCCAAATTCTTCCCTAAAGAAACGTTTTCCTGCCATAAGCTGGCGTATCAGAGATTCACCGGAAGTAAGATTGCAGTCCGCCTCAACATACATGCCTCCCTCTGCTTCCCAGCGCCCCGCTTTTACCTTATCCTTTATTTCCCGGTATAGGCCCGGAGCGTTCTCCTTCACATATTCATATAACAATGGCTGGCTTGACATAAACACATACTCAGGATACTGTCTCATTAGTTCCAATGCCGTGGAAAAACTTCTCACCGCCTTATCCTTAGTCACCCCCAGGGTCCACATCCACGCGATATCTATGTGTGTGTGCCCCACCGCATAAACTGTTTCCCTGGACCCGCCGCATTGCTTATCATAAAATTCTTCCATATATCTCTGGGCTTTTTCCAGACTTTCGTAAAAAAGCCCGGAATATTCTTTGCGGAGATCAAGCAGGTTTAAAGATTCGGTAAGTGCTTCTGAGATCGTTAATGCCTCTTGTGAATCCTGATCCAGCAGTTCCATGACCTGGAAGGGGACACTGATGTCATAATAGTATGCCTCTATGTCCCTGTGTAAAACCTTCATTTTCCAATTCATCTGCAAATGAAAATTCTGCACCCCGGTAAATGCGGACAATACAATTTGGTAAACATCGCCTGCCTGGGCCTGTTCTGTCAGCAGTATTTCCCGATGGTTCACATCCAGCCCCTGCTTGGGATATCCGTTTAAATATACCAGGAATTGTGGATTCGTAGCATCCCACTGCCCTTCACATCCTGTTGTCAGTTCCAGGACAACGGTATTACCATTATACTGATCCGGTATGGTTACAATGAACCCAAACCAGTAATACTCGTTATGACCGCCCCAAAGCTGTCCTTGCTCCAACCGCTTCCACTGCCGTCCTTCCAGTTCTTCCAGGTTTCCGATCCGTTCTTCTGTCTTTAGGATCCATATATCCTTAACTGGAATTGTGTCTGAATAGATCAAACTTTGGATGCATGAAATCAGCTTTCTGTTCCTGTCCTCAATAAACAGCATACTCTTACCTCTAATTTTCCCCGGCCTTACACCTTATACCTCAAATGTGCAGTGCTCCCGGACATCTGTCTTTATCTCTATTCCTCTGTTGGTGATTAATTTTACAGATATATTTCCTTTTAAACCTCCGGTTTCTACCTGTACACTTCCCATATCAAATGCGGCTTTAATGAGGTGTTCTTCTCCGTTATAGTATAAAAATTCCGTATACCCTGATTCTTTACCATATACACAGATTGTCAACGCATCATCTGCCCCGGTAATATGGTCCTCCGCCTTACCTGTCGGCACAATGCTGCCGGCCTTTACGTATAAAGGCATATTATCCAGTTCCATTTTAACCGCATCATACTGCTTTCCCTGCTTTATTTCTTCTGAGAAATAATGATACCACTGGCCGTCCGGATAATAGACCTCTCTCTCACCGCCTTCATTCAAGACGGGAGCCACTAAAAATGCATCCCCAAACATCCACTCATCCTCAACACTAAGACAGTTCCTGTCATCCGGGTTAGACAGATACAAATGTTCCATAACTGGAAGCCCCTGTTTTCCTCTGGTGTAAGCGGTTGAGTAAATATACGGTATAAGCTCATACCTGAGTTTGTCAAACTTTCTGAAAATAGTTTCCGCCCTTTCACCAAAGGTCCATGGCTCCCTCGGATTATTGGCTCCATGACACCTTACATGGGAGCAGAACATTCCCGCCTGCATCCATCTGATGTACACCTCTTCGGAAGGCCTTCCCAGGAAGCCGCCCACATCATGACTCCAGAACGTGAAGCCCGACATTCCCATGGATAATCCGCTTCTGATGCTGAATCTCAATCCATCAAAATCAGTAAACGGATCCCCGGCCCAATGGATCGGATATTTCTGCCCGCCCGCATAGGTGGAACGGCCCCATAATATCGGCTCTGCAATAGACTCCCGGGACGCCTCATATGCTGCCCTTGAATACAGGTAAGGATATATGTTATGGATTTCATCCCCGTCATAGCCATGATATTTCCCTTCAACAGGAACTCCCTCTCCCATATCTGTCTTTATAACACTAACTCCCATCTGAAACAGGTTTTTCAGCTGTTCTTTATACCACTGGCAGCAGTCCGGGTTTGATAGATCAATGACCGGATTGGAGCGCGCGTCCTCCCCATATGGATTCAGAGGGATCCATCCTTTTTCCCGCAGTTGATCCCTTAATTCCGGAAGACATTCGGAAGTAACGTATGGTTTCTGCCAAAGGCTGAGCTTAATTCCCATGGAATCAAGTTCCTTTATCATCTCTTCAGGATGCGGGAAATTATGTTTACCAAATTTCCAGTCACAGGCCCAGGGAATTTCAAACCAGTCCGTATCAATATTGATCACATCACACGGAAGATCCCTTTTCCTCATCTCCCTGCCCACCTCAAGAACTTCATCCTCGGTTTTATAAGAACAGCGGCTCATCCAAAGCCCAAAGGACCACTTGGGAACCATCGGGCTTTTCCCGGTAATGTCCGTATACCGCTTCAGGATCGTTTTCGGCTCCTCACCGTAAATATAAAAAATATCAATCAGGGATTCACCGTAAATATGGCAGCTTGCACAGCGGTTGGAACGGTTCCCCATAAAAAATTTGCTTCTGTAATGTGTATTTACATACATACCATACCCACGGGTACTAAAATAAAAAGGTAGAGACACGTACGTTCTGGGTGATCCTACAGACAGCGGATCTGTAATAAACACATCCACTTCCTGCATTTTCTTATCCACCGGTGAATACTGCTCACCAAAACCAAAGTAATGCTCATCATGTTCCATTCTGCTTGAGCACACGCCGATCCGCTCACCGGTAGCTGGATTCTCCACAAATCCAAAGGGAAAGCTTTCATGGGTAAACCGGAGGACCTTATCATTGTTTTCCTGGCAGTAGACCTTTTTTCCATCCCTGCCATAAATGGAAAAACCAAATTCCGCCAGATTTACCATGGCCTTACATGTATCCGTGGTAATCCATAGCATGTCACCTTCTTCTTTTACCTCATATTGGTCCGTTTGAAGGGGCGGAACCCCCTCAAGCATAACGGTGTGATGCTGCCTCTCTCCACCCTCGCCTGCAAGAAGGCGGAAAATACCCTTTTCGTACACTTCTAGCCTGAGAAAGCCTTTAAAATGTTCTGTTTCCACAGTCTCATCTATAATAGGCCTTAATTCACCGTCACAGTCGATCTGGGTATTATGTATACAATCCCCCTCTATATCAAGAAGCAGCCCCCATGTCATCTTCTTCCAGTTCGTTATTCTGGCAAACTTCTTTAGCTTCAGATTATAATCTTTCCCCTTTCGGAAGTTATCTTGTGTATACTCATAATACATCTTGATCCTGTCAGGGCTTGGCTCCTTATAATAAACCTTTTTATCCTGTCCCTGTACACGGACTTTAATTTTTTCATCCATCATATTATCCTTTCACACTTCCCATTGTCAGTCCTTTTACAATATTTTTTTGCATTATAAGATAAAATATAACCAGTGGAAGCCCTGTTAATATAACAGCCGGAAGCTGCAGATCATAATTGCTGCTGTACTGCCCAATAAAACTGTAAGCAAACAGAGGCAGCGTTTTTACCTCCTTTTTTGTCAGCACAAGAAGGGGGAGCAGAAATGAATTCCAAAACGTAAGGATATTCAGCACGATCACTGTAGATGTTATGGGCTTCATCAGCGGGAATATGATCTTAATAAACAGTCCCACCTCACTGCATCCATCGATTCTGGCCGCCTCATCCAGCTGAACCGGAATGGATTTTATAAATCCATGATACAAAAATATGGAAAATGCAATCTTTGTACTTGCTTCTATTAATCCTAATGCAGCCAGATTGTTCAGCATATGCCATTTTTTAAGCAGCTGCACCAGCGGAAGCATGATAACTTCAAACGGCAGCAGCATGGAAACTGTAAAATAAAAGAATAACAGCCTGCTCAGCCCTGTCTTTGTCCGCGAAAGCTTGTAGGATGCAAGGGAACTTACTGCCACTACGATTCCAAGCCCCACGGATGTAGATATGACGGTGTTTAGAAAATATTTGATAAAATCCGCTTGTTTCCAAACATTTTTAAAGTTATCAAAGGTGGGATGGAAAGGAAATTTCAGAGGGTCAGCAAAAATATCCCCATACGGTTTAAATGAGTTTATGATGATCAAATAGATCGGTACTGCAAATAATACAGCCAGCAGGATCGTTATGATCAGCACCAGGCTCTGCCTTCTTTTCATCAGCTTTCCACCTCCTTTCCTTTTAATACGGCCAACTGCACGGTAGTGACAATTGCGACCAGGACAAACATAATAATTGCTTGTGCGATGGCCTGACCAAAATTATTCTTCTGGTAGGCGGTATTATAGCTTAACAATGCCAGGGTCTCGGTAGAACGGTACGGTCCCCCTCCCGTCATCAAAAATACGATTTCAAACTGTTTTAACCCATTCATAGTGATCAGAAAAACACCTACTATAATGGATGGGAGAATTAACGGCACCTTTATCCTGAACAACATCTGAAGGGGACTGATTCCATCAAGCATGGCAGATTCCACCACATTTGCATCCACTGTACTTAAGCCTGCCAGATAAATCACTGTCAAATATCCGGTTCCCAGCCAGAACGAGACTATGATCGTTGACCAGAACGCTGTCCCGGATTGGCTGAACCAGCTTCGTTCCAGCAATTCCATCCCCATCTGCTGTCCCGCTGCCGGCAGGACCTTAGTGAAGATAAATCCCCATATAAATGCCACGATTACACCTGAAAGAACATTTGGTATAAAAAACACGCCTCTCAAAAAACCTTTTAACCGATTAGTGCTGTCCAGCAGACTGGCCACGATCAGTGCACCAAAATTCTGTGTGATCACTGTCAGTACTGTAAACTTAACCGTAAACCATAAGGCTGACATAAAATGTTTATCTCTAAATAATTTCTTATAGTTCTCTATTCCCACATATAACTTATCCGGGCTGATCCCGTCCCAGTCATATAGGGAATAGTGAATTCCGCTGATAAATGGATATACTACAAATATGCTGAACAGCATCAATGCAGGAAGGACAAAAATCATCAGCCAGACATTTTCTTTTCTCCTTATATAACTTTTCTTCATGGCTTTGGCTCCTGAATTCTATGGGTTTTTCACTAATTTTCAAACTCTGTCCAGGCGGTGTTCATCTCATCAATTGCTTCCTCTTTGGAAATGTCCCCAAGCAGAAATTTGTCCATGGCTGAAATCAGTTCTGTCTCCACGCCCTGTGGAAATAGATTGCTTGCCCATGCTGATGCTTTGCCCTCGGACGTCCATTTCTGTGCATCCATCATAACTTGGGAGCCCGTAGGTGTTACGCCCTTAATCGCAGATAAAATCTCCATATCATTTGAAAGCCAATCCTTTACTTCCTGGGAAGTAACCATCCAGTTGATAAACTCCAGCGCTGCATCTCTGTTAGCCGAATCCCTGCTCACATGCAGACCGGCTGAGGCGCATGTATAGATCTTGGCATCTGCTGGGTCATTGCTCAGAGGGTAAGGCATAAGCCCAATCGTACTGTCCGGGTTTGCTTTCCTGGCATTCTGTACGATCTGATCCCCACAAATCATCATTGCAGCTTCCCCTGTTCCCAGTTTTGCTCCTGCAGTGGCGAAATCATCATTAAATGGATTGGGCTGCAGATATTTTCCCACAAGCTCCGCTCCATCAAAAATCTTATAGATAAATTCAAAATCCTTTAATTCTTTTTCTTTATTGGCCAGCTGTTCAATATTTTGTTTATAATTTTCATCTACACCAAAGGTAAAACCAAACAGCTGTTTCTTTACATAATCTGATTTATATCCCATGGCAAAAGGAATGATGCCCGCATCCTGTATCTTCCTGCATACAACGTCCAATTCTTCCAGTGTTTCTGGCGCTTCAGTAATACCAAGCTTCTCAAATACCTCCTGATTGTAAAGGACACCCCAAGCCTGGGTCACAAAAGGAATGGCTGTCAACTCCCCGTTGGATGCTTTAAATTCCGGCCCGATCTCCACTTCTTTTACAAATTCTTCATTGGAAAGATCATAGCTTACCGATGCGTAATTTTGATTTTTCATATACGGCCCACTGATAAAAATATCCGGGACCTCTCCTGATGCCACTCTTGTCTGAAGGATCTTGTCATAATCCGAACCAATACATTCTATCTTCAACTCCACATCAGGGTTCGCCTCTGCATACATCTCTGCAAGTTTATCGAACTGATCCTGATATTGTTCCAGATAGTGAAAAAAGGTCAATTCCGTTTTTGCATGGCTTTCCCCCTGTACACTGTTCTGGCCCGCGCCTGGATTTTCTTTTGCCCCATTTGCCCCACAGCCTGTCAGCAGTCCCCCAGCTGTGATAAGTGCCATCATAGCCGCCATTATACTTCTCCGTTTCATATGATCCTCCTTATTGTTTGAGTGCTCTCAGTTCTTTTGTTATATTCACATAATACAGGCTTAAGGTGCGTTTTAAAATGCTCATTTTTGACTGTCAGTTGTAATATTTTGCCTCATTTACCTATTAACTGCACAGAAAATATTACAAAAATAACTGCTCCACATGCAAACAGCACAATGAAGCAGTTCCCTTCTGTTATTTGTTTTTCCTGAAATCCTGCGGGCTTACCCCATATTTTTTCTTAAATTGCTTGCTAAAATAACTAAGGCTTTCAAAGCCAGTCCTCTCCGCCACCTCCGATACATTCATTTTTGAATTGCCAAGCATCTCCTTTGCCTTTTCCAGGCGGAGCGTATTTACATACTCAATATAGTTGATTCCAAGATATTTTACAAACATACGGCTTACTGTAGAAGCATTGAAATAAAACTGATCAGAAACCTCTGAAAGGCTTATTTTTTTATTATAATTTTTTTGAATATAATACAGGACCTCCCGCAGCTTATCCGGTATCTCTACTGCCTCTGCTCCCGAGATCTCCCATATTTCTTCCATAAACTCCTTGATCCAGCGTTGAGCAAACTTCTTTGTAAACATCAGTTTTCCTGAATAAAGCTCCTCCATCTTTTCTGAAACACGTTTTTCCATACGAAGGCCTTTCTCATTCAGTCTTCTGCCAATCTCAAAAATAAGGCCTGATATGAATATCTTTCTCTCGTAAATGGTCCTGATCCCGCTGTTTTCCATATTCTCAAACATATAATGTACCGTTTTTTCAAACTGCTCTCTGTTTCGGTTTTTACCACAATATAGCAGTTCCCCTGCCCAATAAGCCGTCTCTGATCTTGTCTGCGGCACAGGTTCCGGCCTGGCCGTCCGCACCACCCGTCCATCTTCACCTAAATCAGCATAATTTATAAATTCGCATATTTCCATATACATCTGATAAAGATCCGTCTTTGATTCATCACTATACACAGCGTAAGCGTTAAGGCCATATCGGTTCTCTAATCTGTGGGTCACACGGTTTAACGCTTCGTTCAGCCCTCGTGACTCTGTCCTGTTTACCGTAAAGAAACATGCATACTGGTAAATTTCCTCTTTAGGTGCATATGGTGTGAGGTTGGGTATCTGATGCTCCGCCTGACACATGACAAAATACTGAAGCACTTCAACCGAGCCATTATAATTTTTCTTTAAAACTGTTTGAAAATCTTCAATGAAAATCCCAAACATAATCTCCTTCTGTTCTTCATTTTCCTTATGACCATTTCCCTTTCCCGTCTGTACCTTTTTCGTCTGAATCTTTGTTGTATCTATCCTCTCATTCTGTGCCCTTCCCGTGGCCTTTTGTATGGCATCTCTGATCTGCTTTTCATCGATCGGCTTTTGAATATAATCCACCACATACTTTTTTATAATAGCTGCCTTGGTATACCGGAAATCCGTATATCCGCTGACAATGATGATCTTTGCCTGGAATGTATTCTCATCCAATATATTAAGAAGATCGGCTCCATCCAGAACCGGCATATTCATATCCAAAAAGATAAGATCCGGCTGCACTTTCTCAATCATCTGGTACCCTTCCAGGCCATTTCTTGCCTCATAAACCTCATCCCCGGATTCCGATGTCATGCCGGCTAATATCTTTATGCTCTCTCTTGTACTTATCTCATCATCTATGATCAGAACCTTCATGATAACCTCCCGGTATTGATACCTTCACACAAAACCATTGGCCTTGCTCAATCCGCACATATGCCCCCGGATACTTCTCCTTTAACCGGCAGCTTGCACTCAAAAGCCCTGTATGACCTGATGCAATATAATTCTCTCCTTTTTCCATCTCTGCGTTCAGCTTCTCCATCTGCGCAGACTCCATGCCCTTCCCGTTATCGCATATCAGGACCGTAATATCCCCGTTGTTATGGCATATATCTATCCTTACTTTATAATCTCCTGTTTTACCCTTAAAGCCATGTACAAAGCAGTTTTCCACCAGCGGCTGGAGAATCATCTTGGGAACCATACAGTCCAGGCCTGTCTCCGGCCTGTCCAACTGCAGATCCAGCTCATCAACATACCGGAATTTCTGGATATTCAGATATTCCAATACATTTTCCACCTCTTCCTCCAAAGTCACCTGCTGCTTATCCCAATCCAGACTGTAGCGCAGGATCTTCCCCAGTGATGTCAGCATTGCGTTCATTTCAAATGCTTTTCGTTTTAATGCCATAAACTGAAGTGTCTGCAGAGAGTTATACAAAAAATGAGGATTTATCTGCATGGTCAGCAGCATCAGGTAAGCTTTTTTCTCTTTATACCTTGCATCGCTCTTTTCTTCTATCAGCTGATTGATCTCATGCATCATACCGGAAAATTCTTCTGCCAGTTCTTTCATCTCATCGAGTTCCGGCTCTATTTTCAATTCCACATTTTCCGTTGTATTCCTGAAGCTGATGATCGACTGCGTAAACTTCCTGATAGATCCGCTGACAAGGCGGGACAGAATAAGAGCCAGCACAGCAATAATGATCATGATCAGTATGAACATCAGGATTAGACCGTTTCTATAAGGCAGCAATTCATCCATGAGCACCTGCATAGATATGCATTTGACCACATCATAGGGAAAATCAGCCAGCTTCTGCTTTATGACTACGTATGGCTCGTCTTCATTCATATAAGAAACTCCCTGGGGAGCTGACTGCAATGATGTCCTGATCTTATCCGGGAAATATTCTCCGAATTCTCCATATAAAAACTGACCATCGTCATCAATCACATAGTTTCCGTCCGCACCGCCTTTTGCGGGATTTGAAAAAATAGGTTCAAATATCTCATCTCCATATACAATTTCCATACGTACCAGAGAACGGTAATTCAGATCCATGATATTCTGATCCAAAACAACCAGATACTCCCCGGTTACCTGATCCTTCACCGTGCTGATATGGTATCTGACATCCTCTGCATAATAGGGATTTATAAAATAAGACTCCTGTTCCTTTTCATTCTCAATTCGGTAGAACCTGTTGCTCTCATTTCTCTTTCTGTAAATCATTAAATTCAATTTTTCCACATAGAATGTAAGTGATTTTATTTTATCATCACTGAAAAAAATCGCACTCACTTTTCCATTTAACAATTTTTGTTCATCTTCGCTTATTCCCGATCCTTTGTTAAGGATCTCCATTGTCTTTTGATCATTATAAATAAGCAGGGATTTGTCCTTTATATCGTCAAACAAGCCATCACATAATCTTGACATATATAAAGTATTCTCCTCATATGACTGGATCTGCCTTTCAATCATCTGCTCATTTGTCTTTTTCCATATGACACTCATGGCAGCAATAAGAGGGATCACAACAAAGAATGTAACACTTAAAAAGATTCTGCTCCTCAGGCTTTTTCCAAGTTTTCTCACATCACACCCCCATTACCAAGTTTTAATCAGAAGACTTAAATGAAAAACTAAATTCCAGTTGTAGACTATTCTAGTAAATTTGCGGAATTAACTTCCACTTTGTACCTTAACAAATTTATACATTTGCCTTATAATGAACCTATAAGCACCCAGTTTTGATGGTTTTTTGCATGCTAACGGGGCATCTGAAAATAGTGTGCGAGACTAAATTCCACATGCCTTTGTGCAAG